>DASUFW010000036.1:0-9902 GCA_036274335.1 Burkholderiales bacterium
ATCATCGGCTCGAGGATCTTCGCCTGGCAGTGGTCGCACATCAGCGCGCAGCCGGCGGCGGTGACCGAGAAGGCGGGGAAGCTGTTCTTGCCGCAGCCCTCGAGCTCGCAGCTCGAGTAGGCCTTGAAGGTCGGGGTGGAGAAGCGGATCGGGCGGCCCGCGGCCGGGCGGCGCTCGAACTCGGCGAGCAGCACGGCGTCCAGCGGCGCGTCCTCGAGCGGCTCGATCGCCGCGAGCGCGCGCCGCCAGCTCACTTGCGCTTCATGTAGAAGGTGAATTCCTTCTGCGCCTCGCCGTGCTGCAGCAGCTCGTTGCCCGTCTGCTTGGCGAACGCCTGGAAGTCCTTCACCGACCCGGGGTCGGTGGCGACGATCTTCAGCACCTGGCCCGAGGTCATGTCGGTGAGCGCCTTCTTGGCGCGCAGGATGGGCAGCGGGCAGTTCAGCCCGCGGGCGTCGAGTTCTTTGTCGAAGTTCATGAGGGAATCCTAATCCGTCGCGGGCCGGGTGATCAACCGAAGCGGGCGAGCAGCTCGGCGATCTCCGCCGCCCGGGCGCTGCGCGCCTTGCCGCCCGAGGGCGGCTCCTGGCGCACCATGCACGACACCATCTCGTAGAAGGCGCGGTCGAGCGCCTTGCGCGCGGCGGCGAGCTGCTGCGCGATCTCGGCGCAGGCGAGGTCCTCGCCGATCATGCGCCGCACCGCGCGCACCTGGCCCTCCACGCGCGACAGGCGCGCCTCCATGGCCTTCTTGTCCTGCAGGTCATGCAGCGTCGGCTTGTGCATGGGCGTCAATATACACCCACGGGTATAAACACTGACAAATCCGTCATATTGCGCTGCGGCATAGAATTTCACGCGAGGGACATCAGAGGAAACTTCTGGCGGATACTCCTGCCTAGTATTACCTTGACCCTTACCGGGAGCCCCCTCATGTCCGACGCCTCCGATCTCGACCGCCTCATCAACGAGCGCCTCGAGGCCCTGCTGCCCGCCAAGCTCGCCGAGCTGCGCGCGAAGCAGACGCCGTCCCTGTGCATGATCGCAACCAAGGGAACGCTCGACTGGGCCTATCCCCCGTTCATCCTCGCCTCGACGGCGTCCGCGCTCGGCTGGAACGTCTCGGTCTTCTTCACGTTCTACGGCCTGAACCTGCTCAAGAAGGACCTGAGCGATCTCAAGGTGACCCCGGTGGGCAACCCGGGCATGCCCATGAAGATGCCGTTCGGGCCGGAATGGTTCAAGAACATCAACTGGAAGATCCCGAACGCGGTCCAGTCGGTGATTCCCGGCTTCGAGTCGATGGCGACGACCCTGATGAAGCAGACCATCCACAACAAGGGCGTGGCCGGCATCGAGGAGCTGCGCCAGGCCTGCATCGAGGGCGGCGTCGAGCTGATCGGCTGCCAGATGACCGTCGACCTGTTCGGCTACAAGCCCGAGGACTTCATCACCGAGGTCAAGGAGTACTGCGGCGCGGCGACCTTCCTGCCGAAGGCGCGCGACGCCGATGTGAGCCTGTTCATCTAGGGAGGAAGACCATGAGGAAGGGACTGCTCGCCGCGGCGGCGCTGGCCGTGCTTGCGCCGAGCGCGGCACTGGCAACCACCGGCTACTTCGCCCACGGCTACGGCATCAAGGCCAAGGCCACGGGCGGCGTCGGCATCGCGCTCCCCCAGGACGCGCTGGCCGCCGCCTCGAACCCCGCCGGGATCGCGTGGGTCGGCGACCGGATGGATGTGGGCGTGGACTGGTTCTCGCCCGACCGCGGCGCGACGATCACCGGCAGCATGGCGCCGGGCGCCAACGGCACCTATGACGGCAACGACACCGCGAGCTTCCTCATCCCGGAATTCGGCTACAACCACGTCATCAACCCGAACTGGACGTTCGGCGTGGCGGTGTACGGCAACGGCGGGATGAACACCAGCTACGCCACCAACCCCTTCGCCGCCTACGGCGGCACGGGACCCGCCGGCGTGGATCTGATGCAACTGTTCGTCGCCCCGACCATGGCCTGGAAGTCGGGCGGCAATTCCTTCGGCGTGTCGCTCAACCTCGCCTACCAGCGCTTCAAGGCGGAGGGCATCCAGGGCTTCAGCATGTTCTCGGGGAGCCCCGGCAACGTGAGCAACAACGGCTATGACGACTCGACGGGCTGGGGCGTGCGCATCGGCTGGCTTGGGCAGGTGTCTTCGGCGGTCACGCTCGGCGCGACCTACCAGAGCAAGACGACGATGAGCAAGTTCGACAAGTACAGCGGCCTGTTCGCCAACCAGGGCGAGTTCGACATCCCCGAGAACTACGGCGTCGGGATCGCGGTGAAGGCCAGCCCGGGCCTGACGATCGCCGCGGACATCGAGCGCATCAACTACAACGACATTCCCGCGGTCGGCAACTCGGCGAACTGCCTGTTCCAGGGTGCGTGCATGCTCGGCGGGAACAACGGGCCGGGCTTCGGCTGGCAGAATACGACCGTGTACAAGATCGGCGTCACCTACGAGCTGAGCCCGCGCACGACGCTGCGCGCCGGCTACGTGATGCTCGACCAGCCGATCCCGGCGAGCCAGACCTTCTTCAACATCCTGGCGCCCGGCGTGGTGGAGAGTCACCTGACCCTGGGCGCGACCTGGGCGATGGGCGCGAGCGGCGAGCTGACCCTGATGTACATGCACGCCTTCGAGAAGGAAGTGAGCGGCTCGGGCTCGATCCCGATGGCCTTCGGCGGCGGCGAGGCCAACCTGCACATGTCGCAGGACTCCCTCGGCCTCGGCTACGGCTGGAAGTTCTGATCGCCTGACCCGCGCGCCCAAAGCCGTCCTGCTCGACCTGGACGGCACGCTGCTCGACACCGCCCCGGACATCGCGGCGGCGGCCAACGCCATGCTCGCCGGCTTGGGGCTCAAGCCCCTGCCCGCGGGCGTGATCCGCGATTTCATCGGCCAGGGGGTCGCCTCCCTCGTCGAGCGCTGCCTGGCGGAATCCGGCCTGCCCCTCGCCTGCGCACAGCTCGAGCCCGCGCTGCGCAGCTTCGGCGAGCTCTATCGCGCCATGAACGGCAAAGCAAGCCGGCCGTTCCCGGGCGTCGTCGAAGGGCTCGACCGGATGCGCGCGGCCGGGCTGAAGCTCGCCTGCGTGACCAACAAGGCGGAAGCGTTCACGTCACCGCTGCTCGCGGCTTCGCAACTCGCCCCTCTGCTGGATGCGGTCGTCACGCCCGACCGTGCTGGCCGCCGCAAGCCGCATCCGGAGCCCTTTCTGCACGCCTGTAAGCTGCTCGAGGCTGCGCCCGACCAAGCAGTGGTGATCGGCGACTCGGCGAACGACGCCGAGGCCGGACGCGCCGCGGGATGCCGGGTGTTGCTCGTTTCGTATGGCTACAGCGAAGGGCGCGACGTGCGGGAACTCGGCGCCGACGGCGTCGCCGCCACGTTCGCCGAAGCCGTGGACCGGATTCTGCGCTAATACGCGCATAAGTTTATTCGCTGGATTCCGGCGCGCGCCGTGTTCATGATGGGCGCTGCACGGAGAAAATCCTTCAGGAGAGAGGAGACTGACCCGATGAAAATCCCCCGAATTCTCGCCGCGGCGCTGTTCGCCGTCGCCCTCGTCTCGCCGCTCGCCGTGCAGGCGGGTGGCGCCAAGGAGCACCTGGTGCTGCAGGTGAGCGACAACGACCCCGCCAAGTGGAATCTCGCCCTCAACAACGCCGAAAACGTGCAGGAAGCCTTCGGCAAGGACAACGTCGAAGTCGAGATCGTGGCCTACGGCCCGGGGCTGAACATGCTCAAGGCGGATTCCAAGGTCGCTCCTCGCCTCAACAAGGCGCTCGACCAGAGCGTCGGCCTCATCGCCTGCGGGAATACCATGCGGAAGATGAAGCTCACCAAGCCGGACATCATCGGCGGCGCGACGTTCGTGGATGCGGGGCTCACCCACATCATGAAGCGCCAGAAGGAAGGCTGGAACTACATCCGGCCCTGAGCGTTCGCTAGCGCTTCCCGACGGCCTCGCGCGCGAGGCCGTCGAGCAGCTTGTCGACGTCCATGAGCGCCGCCTTCGACGCGGCGCTGCCGTCCGGCCGCCACGGGCGCTGATAGGCGACGTGCACCGTACCCGGGTCCTCGGCCGTCGCGTAAACGACCAGCGAGTAAGGACAGAAGGCCGCGTTCGCGGGGTCGGCTTCCATGGTCCTGCGCGACAGCGCCGCACTGCAGAAGACGAACGCCTCGGCATTCGCGTACAGCTTGCGGCCGGAGCCCACGTCCTTGCCCGTACGCGCGAGCATCTGCCCGAGATGCGAGTGGTAGTCGATCACGAGCCCCTTGCCCTCGATCGCGAACTTCAGGTCGTCGCGCACGTCCTCGAACTTGCCGCGCTTCGAATGGGCTACGATGGGATTGGGGTCGGACATGGTCTCCTCCGGGGTTCGGGTCACGCTAGCGCGATATAGGCATGACATCATGACCAAGATCAAGTCTCGGCACAGGAGGGCGATGATGCGCATATTCCGTTGGCTCGCACTCGCGGCGCTGCTCGCCAGCACCCCGGCGCTCGCCCAGGTCGCGAAAGTCGTCTGGCACGTCGACTTCTCGGAGCCGCGGCGCCTGAGCGCCATGATCCAGAACGTGAACAACATGGTCACCACCTACGAAGGCAACCTCGAGGACTTCGACGTGCGCATCGTGTTCGTCGCCGGCGGCATCCGCTTCGTCACGACCGATCCCCTGAAGGGCACGCCGTTCGCGGAGGACGAGGCCTACCGCCAGGCCCGCCCCGACCTGATCACGCGCCTGCAGCAGCTGCGCACGCTGCACAACGTGAAGCTCGAGCTCTGCGAGATCACGCGCGAGGCACTCCAGGTTCCGAAGGAGAAGATCATCGAAGGCGTACAGCCGGTGCGCTCCGGCGTGGTGCGCATCGCCGAGCTGCAGTCGAAGGGCTACGCCTACCTCAAGGTCGAGTAGCGGGGGCGCGCGCCGCTGATGCCGCCATAAGCGCGGGCGCGCGCCCCGCGGGCGACGCTCCGCTAAGATGCGCGCGTGAGGATCTGCATCGTCTCCGACAGCCACGACCGCGCGGACGCACTCGAGCAGGCGGTGCGCGAGGCCAAGGTCCTCGGCGCCGAGGCGGTGATCCACTGCGGCGACCTGATCGGCGCGCAGACGGTGAAGCCCGCCCTCGTCCACGGGCTGCCCGTGCACCTGATCCACGGCAACAACGTCGGCGATACGCAGGCGATGCACCGGCAATCGCGCGCGAGCGGCGGGCTGCTCCAGTACCACGGCGCCGACGCGCGCCTCGAGCTCGCCGGCCGGCGGGTGTTCGTCGTGCACTACGACGACTACGGGTACGCCATGGCGTGCACGGGCGACTGGGCGCTGGTCTGCTGCGGGCATTCGCACCGGGCCGAGGCGCGTCAGGTGGCCGGTGTGAGCGGCGCCACGAGCTGGCTCGTCAACCCCGGCACCGTGGCGGGTCTCGCCGCGCCCGCGACCTGGGTGCTGGGCGACCTCGCGAGCCTGCGCTTCGAGATCCGGACGCTCGGCAGCCCGGATTCAACGCCTCTATAAGCGCATAGCGAACTTGTAGGCGGGCGCCCTCGGGCGACGCTTAAAATTCGCGAGGGAGGCGAGGAGAAGAAAGCCATGTTCAGCACCAACCCGTTCGCCGCGCTGTCGGCATCGATCGCGCCTGCCTTCATGCAGGGCTACGTCATCCTGATGGCCGTCCTGGTCGCCGCCGGCACGCTGTTCGACGTCGTGCACAAGGGCAGCGCGCGGTACTTCTTCCGCAACATGCGCAGGCCGAAGGGCGTGCCGCCGCTCAGCGGCGGCGCGCTCGCGTCGATCGCGGTGCAGACCGCGGTGGTCGACGTCCTCGCTTCCGGCGAGTTCTGCAACGCGCGCCGTCGCGTGGCGCACCTGCTCGGCATGTACGGCTTCGTGTTCTACGCCGTGGCCACCGCCGTGCTGGTGTTCGATCTGTCCGCGGGCGCGTTCTGGACGGGCCTGTGGTGGCTCGGCGGGCTGATGGTCTTTGTTAGCGGCACCTGGTTCTGGTTCTTCATCCGCGTGGACGTGGCCGCCGAGGGCAACTCGCCCTTCCGCGTGGTCAAAGCGGACCTGTTCGTGCTGTCGCTGCTGATCAGCGTGACGCTCGGCCTCGTCTGGGCGGCGGCAGGGGGCGGCGCCGGCGTGCTGTTCGGCCTGTACCTCGTCGCCACCACGCTGCTGTTCGCCGGCGTGCCCTGGTCGAAGTTCGCGCACATGTTCTTCAAGCCCGCGGCCGCCTTCGAGAAACGGGTGTCGGAGGCCGACGGCTCCGCGCAGAACCTGCCCACGCAGAGCCGCGACGACCCCGCGCAGCAGAAGAGGCACTCGATGGAGCTGCTGCAGGAAGCGCCGATGGACATGGGGCTCGGCATCAAGCGCGAAGCACCCCGCCACTACTAGAAAACCAAGGATCGGACCCATGCCTACCTTCGTCTACATGACAAGGTGCGACGGATGCGGACACTGCGTCGACATCTGTCCCTCGGACATCATGCACATCGACAAGACGTATCGGCGCGCCTACAACATCGAGCCGAACATGTGCTGGGAGTGCTACTCCTGCGTGAAAGCCTGCCCGCAGCACGCGATCGACGTGCGCGGCTATGCCGACTTCGCGCCGCTGGGCCACAGCGTGCGGGTGCACCGCGACGAGCAGAAAGGCACCATCGCCTGGCGCATCAAGTTCCGCAACGGCACCGAAAAGAACTTCCTTTCGCCGATCACCACCAAGCCCTGGGGGCAGGCGATCCCGAAGCTCGCCGAGGTGCCCGCGCCCAGCCAGGAAATGCGCGACGGCGAGCTTCTGTACAACGAGCCGAAATGGATCCGCATGGATGAGGGCGGCCTGCGTACGCTCGAGTCGGCCGGCCTCAAGTTGAAGAAAGGCGTGTACTACTGATGGCCACCAAGACGATCATCGAGGACGGCATCGACATCCTGGTCGTCGGCGCGGGGCTCGGCGGCACCGGTGCCGCCTGGGAGGCGCGCTTCTGGGGCCAGGACAAGAAGATCGTCATCGCCGAGAAGGCGAACATCGACCGCTCCGGCGCGGTCGCGCAGGGCCTGTACGCGATCAACTGCTACATGGGCACCCGCTGGGGCGAGAACAACCCCGAGGACCATGTCCGCTACGCGCGCATCGACCTGATGGGGCTGGTGCGCGAGGACCTGCTCTTCGACATGGCGCGCCACGTGGACTCCACGGTGCACCAGTTCGAGGAGTGGGGCCTGCCGATCATGAAGGACCCGAAGACCGGGCGCTACCTGCGCGAAGGCCGCTGGCAGATCATGATCCACGGCGAGTCCTACAAGCCCATCGTCGCCGAGGCCGCCAAGAAATCGGCGGACAAGGTCTTCAACCGCATCTGCGTCACGCACCTGCTGATGGACGACGGCAAGGAGAACCGGGTGGCCGGCGCGGTCGGCTTCAACGTGCGCACGGGCCACTATCACGTCTTCAAGGCGAAGACCGTGATCTGCGGCGCGGGCGGCGCCTCCAACATCTTCAAGCCGCGCTCCGTGGGCGAAGGCGCCGGGCGCACCTGGTACGCGCCCTGGTCGTCCGCGTCCGCCTACGGGCTGATGATCAACGCCGGCGCCAAGATGACGCAGATGGAGAACCGCATCGTGCTGGCGCGCTTCAAGGACGGCTACGGCCCGGTCGGCGCCTACTTCCTGCACTTGAAGACCTATACGCAGAACTGCCTCGGCGAGGAATACGAATCGAAGTGGTTCCCGGCGCTGCAGCAGATGGTCGGCAAGGAATACCTCGATCCGGAGGCCTCGCACCTCACGCACCGGCCGATCCCGACCTGCCTGCGCAACCACTGCATCATCCAGGAAGTGAACGCGGGCCGCGGCCCCATCCACATGGTGACCATGCGCGCCTTCCAGGATCCGCATCTGGAGGAGGTGGGCTGGGAGAACTTCCTCGGCATGACGGTCGGCCAGGCGGTGCTGTGGGCTGCCACCGACGTCGATCCCAAGAACGAGAATCCCGAGCTGACCACTTCCGAGCCCTACGTCATGGGCTCGCACGCGACCGGCTCGGGCGCCTGGTGCTCGGGTCCCGAGGACGTGTCCCCGCCCGAGTATTTCTGGGGCTACAACCGCATGACGACGATCGAGGGCCTGTTCGGCGCCGGCGACGCGGTGGGCGGCACGCCGCACGCGTTCTCCTCCGGCTCGTTCACCGAGGGCCGGCTCGCCGCGAAGGCCGCCTGCAAGTACATCGACGACGGCAAGGCCGAAGGCATCGTCGTCTCGGATGAGCAGATCGAGCGCCGCAAGCAGGAGATCTTCAAGCCGCTGGAGCACTACAGGATCTACCGCAACGCGATCGTGGCGGGCGACGTCAATCCGCACTACATCAACCCCCAGCAGGGCCTGGACCGCCTGCAGAAGCTGATGGACGAGTACTGCGGCGGCGTGACCGTCAACTACATGACCAACGAGAAGCTCCTCCATATCGGCCTCAAGAAGCTGAAGATCATGGAGGAAGACCTCGAAAGCCTGGCCGCCGCGGACATCCACGAGCTGCTGCGCGCATGGGAGCTCAAGCACCGCCACCGCGCCGCGGAATGCGTGACGCAGCACACGCTGTTCCGCAAGGAGACGCGCTGGCCGGGGTACTACTACCGGGGCGACGCCATGAAGGTGGACGACGCCAACTGGCACGTGCTGACCGTTTCGCGCCGCGACCCGCAAACCGGCGAATACACCATGGAGAAGGCGCCTTGCTATCACCTGGTGTCGGACAAGGAGTAGCCACGCCCCCGGTACCCGGGGAGCCGCGCGTGAGCATCGTCGAGAAGACCGACGAGGAGATCTTCGCCCTCGCGGCCCCGCTGTGGCGCGACCTCGTCAAGTACTCGAACGAAGGCAAGTACGGGGAGTTCGTCCGCAACTTCTCCAGCGCCCTCGCGCTGGCCATGAACCAGGTCGTGGCCGGCCACCAGTTCGCGAACAGCGAGCTGGCGCGAAGCCTGTCGGCGGACTTCGAGCCACTCGGCATCATCCGCCGCGGCGAGCACGTGACGGTGCTCTACCGCCAGCGCAGCACCAAGAAGCCGGGGGAATGGCTGGGGCGCCTCGTCCTCGGCGAGGAGAACGGATCGGTCAGGATCTTCGGTGCCTCGATCTTCTGAAGCGTTCCGCGAAGTTATCCAGGCGGGCAAGTTCGTCGAGCTCACCTACCAGGTGACTGACGGGAAGACGGGGCACGTCCTCACCCGCGTCGAGTTTCCGCTCGGCTACGTGCACGGCCACAACGAGATCCTGTCGCCTTCGGTCCACCGGCAGCTGGAGGGCCGGTCCGCCGGAGAGGTCATCGAAGTGCCGATTGACGGCAACCAGATCTTCGGCCCCCGGGACGAGTCGCTGGTTTTCAGCGACCGCCTCGAGAACGTCCCGGAGGAATACCGGCAGGTCGGGACCTCCATCCTCATGGAGAACGACCGCGGCCAGACCCGCAGCTTTCTCGTGACGCACCTGGACGACGAGACGCTGACGGTCGACGGCAACAACCCGCTGTGCGGCCGGCAGGTCGTGTTCAGGCTCGAGATCCTCACCGTGCGCGAGGCGACGGAAGAAGAGGCGCGGGCGGGCGGCGCGATCGTTCCGGGCGTCGGCATCGACCCGGCCCGCCTGCGGCCGGTTTGAATTTCAGAATAGGGAGTGACTGATGAGCGAGCAGAAACCGAACGTCAAGGTTCCTGACGGCGTGACGACCTACTTCACGACGCGCCAGAAGGCGCCCAACGAAAAGGGCTTCGTCGGCTACGAAACCCTCTGGAAGCCTTTCCAGAAGGAAGTGGAGTACAAGACGCCGAAGAAGCCGTAGGCGTC
>DASUFW010000037.1:0-1634 GCA_036274335.1 Burkholderiales bacterium
CTCCTAGTCCTCGTAGATCATCTTGACGGTCATGCCGCCGTCGATCGTCAGGTTCTGGCCCGTCATGAAGCCCGCCTGCTCCGCCAGGTAGAGGCAGGCCGCTGCCACATCTTCCGGCATCCCGACCCGGCCGACCGGGTGTTGCAGCCGGTCGCGCCGGGAGTGCTTGCGGCCCCGCGTCTCGATCCAGCCCGGGCTCACGCAGTTCACGCGGATGCCTTTCGGGCCGAGGCTGATCGCCGTCGCGTGGGTGAGCGCGACGATGCCGCCCTTGGAGGCGCTGTAGGCCTCGGTATTCGGCTCGGACATGAAGGCGCGCGTCGACGCGATGTTGATGACGGCGCCCTTCACCTTGTGCCTCACCATCAGCCGCGCGGCCTCCTGCGTGCACAGGAACGTGCCGCGCAGGTTGGTCGCGAGGACGAGGTCGAACGCCTTCGGCGCGAGGGTGAGGAACGGCGCGCTCGCGCGAGCGCCTGCGTTGTTCACCAGGACGTCGGGGCAGCCGAGCCCGCGCGTGGTCGCGCGCAGCCAGGCCCTGACGTCCTGCTCGCTGGAGACGTCCGCCCGGAAGAAATCCGCCCGCACGCCTCTCCTGCGCAGCGCCGCGAGCGTCGCCCGCCCGTGCGCGGCGTTCGTGTCGGCGAAGGACACGGCATAGCCGCGCGCCGCGAAATGCTCGGCGATGGCGCGGCCGATGCCCTGGGCGCCGCCCGTGACGGCGAGGACCTTGCTGCGGGACATGCGGGCAGTGTAGCCGAGCCCCGTGCCCCCCTCTGAGACAATAGCCACTATGGATACGCTGTTCCCGAGCCTGTCGGGCCGCTTGCGCGAGATGTGGCGGCCGGCGCAGTCGCCGCGCACGCCGCGGGCGTTCCGCTGCCGCTGCGGGCGTCCCGTGTTCTTCCGCAACAGCGTGTGCCTCGCCTGCGGTACGCCGCTCGGGTACGTGCCGGAGCGCCTCGTGCTGCTGCCGCTGGAGGCCGAGGACGGCGCCTGGAAGGTGAGCGGAGAGCCCGACGGGCTCCGCTACCGGAATTGCGGCAACCTCGAGCGGGCGGGCTGCAACTGGCTGCTGGCGAGCGACGAGCCCGCGACGCTGTGCGTCGCGTGCCGGCTCAACCGGACGATTCCGGATCTGACGATCGAGGAGAACCGCGTCGCCTGGCGCAAGATCGAAGGAGCCAAGCGGCGTCTCGTGTCGCAGCTGCTCGCGCTCGGGCTGCCGGTGGCGTCTCGCGTTCCGGGCGCGGGCGGCGAAGACCTCGCGCGCGGCATGCTGTTCGATTTCGTGCGCTCGCTGCCGGGACACCACGTGCTGACCGGCCATGCCGACGGCGTGATCACGGTGAACATCGCCGAAGCCGACGACGCGGTGCGCGAGGGCAACCGCGCCCTGCTGCGCGAGCCGTACCGCACCCTGCTCGGCCACCTGCGCCACGAGGTCGGGCACTATTACTGGGATCGCCTGGTCGCGGGGAGCGACTGGTACGAGCCGTTCCGCCGCACGTTCGGCGACGAGCAGGCGGACTACGCGGCGGCGCTGCAGCGCAACTACGAGCAGGGCCCGCCGCCGGACTGGTCGCAGCGCTGCGTCAGCGCCTACGCGAGCACCCACCCCTGGGAAGACTGGG
>DASUFW010000038.1:0-9050 GCA_036274335.1 Burkholderiales bacterium
AGCTTCACCTCGCGCGCCGCGGCCACCACGCCGGTGGCGATGGTGTCGCACTTCATGATGCCGCCGAAGATGTTGACGAGGATCGCCTTCACCTTCGGGTTGGAGAGCATGATCTTGAACGCCGCGGTGACCTTGTCGGCCGTCGCGCCGCCGCCCACGTCGAGGAAGTTGGCGGGCGAGCCGCCGTACAGCTTGATGGTGTCCATGGTGGCCATGGCGAGCCCGGCGCCGTTCACCATGCAGCCGATGTTGCCGTCCAGCGAGATGTAGGACAGCCCGTACTTCGAGGCCTCGATCTCGAGCGGGTCCTCCTCGTCGAGGTCGCGCATCGCGACGATGTCGTCGTGGCGGAAGAGCGCGTTGTCGTCGAAGTTGATCTTCGAGTCGAGCGCCACCACCCGGCCGTCGCGCGTGACGATGAGCGGGTTCACCTCGACGAGCGAGGCGTCGATCTCCCAGAAGCAGCGGTACAGGCCCTGCAGCAGCTTCGCCGCGTCGCCGAGCGCGCCCTCGGGCACGCCGATTCTGCGCGCCACCTCGCGCGCCTCGCCTTCCTCCAGGCCCGCCTGCGGGTCGACGAACACCTTGTGGATCCTCTCCGGGGTCTTGGCCGCCACCTCCTCGATGTCCATGCCGCCTTCCGACGAGGCCATCAGCACCACCTTCTGCGTGCCGCGGTCGACCACCAGGCCGACGTAGAGCTCCTTCGCGATGTCGGCGCCCTCCTCGACCAGCAGGCGCCGCACCTTCTGGCCTTGCGGGCCGGTCTGGTGCGTCACCAGCTGCATGCCGAGGATCTTCTTCGCGTTGGCGCGAACGTCGCCGAGCGACTTCGCCACCTTGACGCCGCCGCCCTTGCCGCGGCCGCCGGCGTGGATCTGCGCCTTCACGACCCACACGCGCCCGCCGAGCTTCTCGGCCGCGGCCACCGCCTCGTCGACGCTGAAGCACGCGACGCCGCGCGGCGTCGGCACGCCGTAGCGGCGGAAGATTTCCTTGCCCTGGTACTCGTGGATCTTCATGCGCCCGCCTTCTCCTCCTTCAGGTACCACTCCGGATACCACTTCTGCACCGTCTCGCCGGTCGTGTCCATGGCGAGGCAGTGGTCGAGCTGGAAGGGCTTGCGCCCGGCCGGCCGGTCCTCGCGCATCTCGCCGGCGAAGGTCTGGATCGCCGCGGTAGGCAGCGACCCCAGCATCTCGGTGATGTGCGTGCAGCCCTGCACGCCGCCCAGGCGCGCCTTGAGCCCGTCGCGGAACTTCTTGACCAGGTTCAGGCCGATCAGCTTCTTGTACTGCGGCGCGGCCTGCTCGCAGCCGCCCGGGTAGGGCACGGCGTCGGACACCGCGATCGCGTCGACCACGTTGAACTTGCGGTCGATGGTGAGGCGCACGACCATGTCGTGCACCGGCAGACCGGCGCGCCGCACCCCGGTCTTCAGCGTGAAGTCGTGGTTCTTGACGTCGGTGATGTGCGCCTCGATGTCCCACAGGCCGTCGGCGCGCTTGTAGCCTTCGTAGCGCACGCGGCGCGTGTGCACCAGCTCGCGCTCGATCTCGGAAACGGGAAGGGGCATGGGGCGGGGAAGTTTAGCATCGGCGCCGCCGCGGCCCCGCTTGACCCAGGTCATGAAAAAAAGCGCCGCAGCGCTCGGATCTGCTCCGCGTCGTCGCCGGCCTCCCTCATGGGGGGAGGAGACCCCGGCCGGCTAGACCTTGCGGAACACGAGCACTGCGGCGACCAGCGCGAGCACACTCGCGCCCCACAACGGCAGGCGCGTCGTCGCGAGCCAGATCAAATGGATGTATGCCGCCAGCAGCAGCGAGATGAAGAGGCGGTCGCCGCGCGTCGTCCAGAAGCCGAGCATGCCCCGCCGCGGTGCGCCGCCCGGCGACTTGCGCTCCCACAGGCCCATGCCGACGAGCAGCAGCCCGACGACCGCGAAGAAGGTCGCCGTCTGCCAGGTCCAGGCCATCCAGGAGAGGCTCATGGCGGGCCGCGCGGCGGGCTCACACCCGGCCGAGCGAGAATCCTTTCGCGATGTAGTTGCGCACGAAGTAGATGACGAAGGCGCCCGGAATGATGGTGAGCGAGCCGGCGGCGGCGAGCAGCCCGAGCTCGTAGCCGGAAGTGCTCGCCGTTCGGGTCATCATCGCCGAGATCGGCTTGGCGTCGACCGAGGTGAGCGTCTTGGCGAGCAGCAGCTCGACCCAGGAGAACATGAAGCAGAAGAACGCCGCGACGCCGATGCCGGCGGCGATCGCGGGCACGAAGATCTTGAGGAAGAAGCGCCCGAACGAGTAGCCGTCGACGTAGGCCATCTCGTCGAGCTCGCGCGGCACGCCCGACATGAAACCCTCCAGGATCCAGACCGCGAGCGGCACGTTGAACAGGCAGTGCGCGAGCGCGACCGCGAGGTGCGTGTCGAACAGGCCGATCGCCGAGTACAGCTGGAAGAACGGCAGCGCGAAGACCGCCGGCGGCGCCATGCGGTTCGACAGCAGCCAGAAGAACAGGTGCTTGTCGCCGAGGAACCGGTAGCGCGAGAAGGCGTAGGCCGCCGGCAGCGCCGCGGCGACCGAGAGCAGCGTGTTGAGCAGCACGTAGGCCAGCGAGTTCACGTAGCCCATGTACCAGGTGCGGTCGAGGAAGATCTTGGCGTAGTTGTCCAGCGTGAAGCGGTGCGGCCAGAGCGTGAAGCCGCCCAGGATCTCGTTGGTCGGCTTGAACGACATCGCCACCAGCCAGTAGATGGGCAGCATCAGGAACAGGATGTAGAGCGCCGGCACGAGCGCCTTGGCGCGCCTCATGCGCCCTCCTCGGCCGGGGTCATCACGCGGTAGAAGACCCAGGACAGCAGCAGGATGATCAGGAAGTAGATCAGCGACATCGCGGCGGCCGGGCCGAGGTCGAACTGGCCGAGCGCGATCTTCACCAGGTCGATGGAGAGCACGGTGGTCGAGTTGCCGGGTCCGCCGCCGGTCAGCACCATCGGCTCGGTGTAGATCATGAAGCTGTCCATGAAGCGCAGCAGCACCGCGATGGTCAGCACGTGGCGCATCTTGGGCAGCTGCACGTGCCGGAACACCGCCCAGGGCGAAGCCCCGTCGATCTTCGCCGCCTGGTAGTAGGCATCGGGAATCGCCGACAGTCCGGCGTAGGCGAGCAGCGCGACGAGCGACGTCCAGTGCCAGACGTCCATCGCGATCAGCGTGGCCCAGGCCGAGAGCGGCTGGCGGGTGTAGTTGTAGTCGATGCCGATGTGGTTCAGCGTCCAGCCGAGCAGGCCGATGTCGGGCAGCGCCAGGATGTTCCACATCGCGCCGACCACGTTCCAGGGAATGAGCAGCGGCATCGACATCAGCACCAGGCAGGCCGAGGCCCACGCCCCGCGCCGCGGCATGGCCAGCGCGATCGCCACACCGAGCGGGATCTCGAGCGCGAGGATGATCCCCGTGAACATCAGCTGGCGCTTGAGCGCGTCGTGGAAGCGGCTCGAGTGCATGACCTCGCTGTACCACTTGACGCCCTCGAAGAAGAACTGGTTGTTGCCGAAGGTCTCCTGCACCGAGTAGTTCACCACCGTCATGAGGGGGATGACGGCGTTGAAGGCGACCAGCAGCACCACCGGCAGCACCAGCCACCAGGCGCGCTGGTTGACCGGGCGCGCGCTCATGCCCGCGCCTCGCAGATCCAGCCGTCCGCGTACAGGTGCGTGTACGCCGGGTCAAAGGCGACGTGCGCCGCGCCCGCGGGGACGGACTCGCCCTCCCGCAGCAGCAGGCGGATGACCTGGTCCCCGTGATGCGCCTCGACGATCTGGTGGCGCCCCGCGTCGCTGACGCGCGCGACGCGCACGGGAATGCCGTCGTCGGCGAAGCGCACGAATTCGGGACGCACGCCGAGGTCGGTGCGCCGGCCGGCGAGCGAGGCGTCGGGCCGGTTCGCGGTCGGCACCGCCCGGCCGCCCAGCCTCGCGACGCCGCCGTCCACCTGGCAGGGCATCACGTTCATGCCGGGCGAGCCGATGAAATGCCCCACGAAGGTGTGCCGCGGGCGCTCGAACAGGTCCACCGGCGTGCCGACCTGCACGACCGCGCCCTCGTGCATCACGACCACGCGGTCGGCGAAGGTCATCGCCTCGGTCTGGTCGTGGGTCACGTAGATCATGGTGAGCGCCACGCGCTGGTGCAGCTCCTTCAGCTTCGAGCGCAGGCGCCACTTGAGGTGCGGATCGATGACCGTGAGCGGCTCGTCGAGCATCAGCACGTTGACGTCGGGCCGGGCGAGTCCCCGGCCCAGCGAGATCTTCTGCTTGCCGTCGGCCGTCAGTCCCGCGGCGCGCTGCCCGAGCATGCCTTCCAGGTCGAGCAGCGCGGCCACCTCCTGCACCCTCGAGCGCACCGCGTCCGGCGCCATGCCGCGGTTGCGCAGCGGGAAGGCGAGGTTGTCGAACACCGTCATCGTGTCGTAGACGACGGGAAACTGGAACACCTGGGCGATGTTGCGCCGGTCGGTCGGCAGCTCGGTGACGTCCGCGTCGCCGAAGCGCACGCGGCCCTGCGTGGGATGCAGCAGCCCGGAGACGAGGTTGAGGAGCGTGGTCTTGCCGCAGCCCGAGGGCCCGAGCAGCGCGTAGGCGCCGCCGTCCTCGAACTCGAGGTCGACGTCCTTCAGCGCCCAGTCGGCGTCCTGCGCCGGCTGCGCGCGGTAGCTGTGGCGGACGCCCTCGAGCCGCAGCCGCGCCATGCTCAGCTCGCCACGCGCCGGCCCTCCGGCGCGAAGTAGAAGGCCCGCGACACGTCGAGCCGGAAGCGCGCCGCCTCGCCGACGCGAAAGGCGTGCACGCCGTGCGAGAGCGACACCCACGTCTGCCCGTCGAGCTCGAAGTGCACCGTGCTCTCCGAACCGTTGATCTCGGCGATCAGCACCTTGCCCTCGACGCCGACCCCCGCGCCTTCGCCGCCCGAGCGCTGCGGGAGCACGTGGTGCGGGCGCAATCCGACCAGGTACGGGCCGTCGGCGAGCGACGCCAGCGGGCCCGAGGCCGGCCAGCGCACCGATTCCGAGAGGCGCATCTCGGCGCCCGCCTTGACGACGCGGGCGGTGTTGATCGGCGGATCCGAGAACACGCGCGCCGTGACCAGGTCGACGGGCTCGCGGTACACGCTGCCGTTCGGCCCGAACTGCGTGACGCGGCCCTCGTGCAGCGTGGCCGTGTGCCCGCCGAGCAGCAGCGCCTCGCCCGGCTCGCTGGTGGCGTAGACCACCGTGCAGTCGCGCCCGGAGAACAGGCGCGGGAGCTCCTCGCGCAGCGACTCGCGCAGCTTGTAGTCCAGGTTGGCGAGCGGCTCGTCGAGCAGCACCAGCGCCGCGTCCTTGACCAGCGCGCGCGCGAGCGCCGTGCGCTGCTGCTGGCCGCCCGAGAGCTCGGCGGGCCGGCGCTCGAGGAAGGGCGTGAGCTGCAGCAGCTCGCTGATGTGCAGGACGCGCCGGCGCACCTCCGCGTCGGCCAGCCGCGCGACGCGCAGCGGCGAGGCGATGTTCTCGAACACGGAGAAGTTCGGGTAGTTGATGAACTGCTGGAACACCATCGCGACGTTGCGCTTCTGGACCGGCACCCCGGTCAGGTCGCGCCCGTCGGCGCGCAGCCGCCCCGAGCTCGGCGCGATCAGCCCGGCCATCAGCTGCATCAGGGTGGTCTTGCCCGCGAGGGTCGTGCCCAGCAGCGTGTTGAAAGCGCCGGCCTGCAGCGCGAGGCTGGTCTCGTGGATGTGGGTCTGGCTGCCGACGCGGCGGACGACCTTGTCGAGGGCGAGCATGAAGGGGGCAGAGGGAGTCGCCGCGGCGGGCGCCAGCCCGAAACTAGCACGGACGGGAGGCGTACCGCCCCCCGTCCGCGTGCGCCGCGCTCAGGTCAGCGCTTCGCCCAGCGCTTGACCAGCTCGTCGTAATCGACCGTCACGCCCTGCGGCTTCTCGTTGGCGAGCTTCGCCCAGGGCGCATGCTCGGTGCTCAGCCACTTGGACGGGTCGCTCTTCGGGTTCAGCCGCGGCCCGCAGCCGTGGTAGACCTTCTGCTTCTCGTCGGCCTCCTGCATGCGCGCCATCACCTGGTCCATCTGCTCGGCCAGGCGGTCCATCGCCTGCTGCGGCGTGAAGGTGCCGGAGTTGACGTCGCCGATGTTCTCCCAGAAGAGCTGCGCCAGCTTCGGGTAGTCCGGCACGTTGATGCCGGTCGGCGTCCAGGCCACGCGGTCGGGCGAGCGGTAGAACTCGATCAGGCCGCCCAGCTTCGGCGCGCGCTCGGTGAACGACTTGTGGTTGACCGTGCTGTCGCGGATGAAGGTCAGGCCGACCTGGCTCTTCCTCACGTCCACCGTCTTCGAGACCACGAACTGGGCGTACAGCCAGGCCGCCTTGCGGCGCGCGACGGGGGTCGAATTGAACAGCGTCCACGAGCCGGCGTCCTGGTAGCCGCGCTGCGAGCCTTCCTTCCAGTACGGGCCGTGCGGCGACGGGGCCATGCGCCACAGCGGCTTGCTTTGCGCGTCGACCGTGTTGTTGCCCTTGCTGCGCGGCTCGACCATCGTGGCAGTGAACGCCGTGTACCAGAAGATCTGCTGCGCGACGTTGCCCTGCGCGAGCGCCGGCAGCGACTGGTAGAAGTCGAGGTCCGCGGCTCCCGGCGGCGCGTACTTGCGCAGCCACTCGTCCCATTTGCGCACGGCGTAGACCGCGGCCGGGCTGTTGGCGCCGCCGCCGCGGCTCACCGAGGCGCCGGCCGGGTTGCACGAGCCCTTCTCCATGCGGATGCCCCACTCGTCGACCGGGCGGCCGTTCGGGTGACCCACGTCGGCCTCGCCGGCCATGGAGAGCCACGCGTCCGTCATGCGCCAGCCGAGGTCGGGGGCGCGCTTGCCGTAGTCCATGTGGCCGTAGACGCGCACGCCGTCGATGGTCTTCACGTCGTTGGTGAAGAACTCGGCGATGTCCTCGTAGGCCGACCAGTTGACCGGCACGCCGAGCTCATAGCCGTACTTCTTCTTGAACGCGGCCTTGATGTCGGGGCGATCGAACCAGTCCTTGCGGAACCAGTAGAGGTTCGCGAACTGCTGGTCGGGCAGCTGCCAGAGCTTGCCGTCGGGGCCGGTGGTGAACGACTTGCCCATGAAGTCGTCGACGTCGAGCATCGGGTTGGTGACGTCCTTGCCCTCGCCCTTCATCCAGTCGGTCAGGTTGATGGCGCTCTGCAGGCGCGAGTGCGTGCCGATCAGGTCGGAGTCGTTGATGTAGCCGTCATACAGATTCCGGTTGGTCTGCATCTGCGTCTGCACCGCCTGCACCACCTCGCCCTCGCCGAGCAGCTGGTGGTTGACCTTGATGCCGGTGATCTCGAAGAAGGCCTTGGCCAGGGTCTTCGACTCGTACTCGTGCGTCGGGATGGTCTCCGAGAGCACGTTGATCTCCATTCCCTTGAAGGGCTTGGCGGCGTTGATGAACCACTCCATCTCCTTCATCTGCTGCGCCTTGCTCAAGGTCGACGGCTGGAACTCCTTGTCGACCCACTTCTTCGCCTCGTTCACGCCGCCCAGTGCGAGCGGCGAGAAGGCGACCATTACCGCCGCGGCCGCGAGCGTCGCCCGGAGCCCTCTGGATGTCCCTCTCATGTCCTCTCCCTCCGTCCTCGGAAAATTTCGGTCTGTCCGACAACCGGGGCATCCTAGGATCGAAAGCAAACGAATGTCAATATATTCAAAACGATTCGCTGCATCGCAGCAAAACGAAATCAAAGGAATGCTTGTGGTTACAATAGGCGCGCCCTAAACGCCATGGCCCTGCTTTCTCCCCGGCAGACGGACATCCTCGCGCTCGCCCGCGACAACGGTCGCCTGGACGTGGAGGCGCTCGCCTCGAGGTTCGAAGTCACGCCGCAGACGATCCGCAAGGACCTGAACGAGCTGTGCGACCAGGGCCTGCTGCAGCGCTACCACGGCGGCGCGATGATGCCCTCGGGGATCGTCAACCTGGGCTACGAGTCGCGGCGGCAACTCGCCACCGAAGGCAAGCGCCGCATCGGCCTCAAGGCGGCCGAGCTGATTCCGAACGACTGCTCGCTGCTCATCAACATCGGCACCACCACCGAGCAGGTCGCCGGCGCGCTGCGCGGCCACCGCGGGCTGCTGGTCATCACCAACAACATGAACGTCGTCAACATCCTGCGCGGCTACGACGAGATCGAGGTGATCGTCGCGGGCGGCGTGCTGCGGCATTCCGACGGCGGCATCGTCGGCGCGCCCGCGGTGGAGTTCCTGCGCCAGTTCAAGGTCGACTACGCCGTCATCGGCACCTCGGCGATCGACGAGGAGGGCAACCTGCTCGACTTCGACTATCGGGAAGTCGAGGTGTCGCGCAAGATCATGGAGACGGCGCGCCGCGTGATCCTGGTCGCCGACAGCCTCAAGTACGAGCGCAACGCGCCGGTGCGCATCGGCCACCTCTCGGACATCGACCACTTCGTCACCGACGTCGCGCCGCCGCCGCGGCTGCAGCGCATCTGCGAGGAGCACGAGGTCGCGGTCGAAATCGCGGGCGACGGCGCGCCCGCCGTCGACGCCAGCGCCGCATGAGCGCGACGCGGCCCCCGGCGCGCGGCGAACTGATCATGCGCCTCGCCCGATCGGGGCCGCTCGACCTCGCCGTCATCGGCGGCGGCGCCACCGGCCTGGGCGTGGCGCTGGACGCCGCCGCCCGGGGCTTGAGCGTCGCGCTGATCGAGGCGGAGGACTTCGCCAAGGGCACCTCCTCGCGCGCCACCAAGCTGGTGCACGGCGGCGTGCGCTACCTCGCGCAGGGCAACGTGGCGCTGGTGCGCGAGGCGCTGCGCGAGCGCGGCATCCTGCTGCGCAACGCGCCGCACCTTGCGCAGCCCCTGCCGCTGCTGCTGCCGCTCTACGGCGCGCGCGGTCGCTGGCTGGAAGGGCCGCTCTACGGCGCGGGCCTCGTGCTCTACGACCTGCTCGCCGGCCGGCATCGCTTCCACCGCACGGA
>DASUFW010000039.1:0-16473 GCA_036274335.1 Burkholderiales bacterium
TCGGCGAACAGGTTCGCGGCCAGCACCAGCGTGAACATGAAGACGAAGGCCGCCGCGAGCGACCACCAGACCATCGGCTCGCGCGCCATCTCCATGCGCGCGGCGTTGATCATGGTGCCGAAGCTGATGGTGGACGGATCGACGCCCACGCCGACGTAGGACAGCACCGCCTCGGCCAGGACGAAGCCGGAAAAGTCGAGCACCAGCGAGATGATGACGATGTGCGCGACGTTCGGCAGGATGTGGCGCGAGAGGATGCGCGCGCTGGAGACGCCGAAGGCGTGCGCCGCCTGGATGTATTCGAGCTCGGCGAGCTTGAGCGACTCGCCGCGGAGCAGCCGCGCGAGGCCTGTCCAGCCGACCGCTCCGAGGATGGCGCACAGCGCGAGCAGCCGGAAGTCCGCACGCTGCGCCGCGGTCGGAAAGAGCGCCGGGTGCGTGTCCACGTACACCTGCACCATGAGGACCGAGGCCGCGATCAGGAGCACGCCGGGAATCGAGTTGAGCGTGGTGTAGACGTACTGGATGGCATCGTCGACCCAGCCCCGGAAATAGCCGGCGGAGATCCCGGCGGCGATGCCCACCGGCAGCAGCACGAGGGTGGTGAGCGTACCGATCACCAGGCTGGTGCGAACGCTCTTCAGGGCCTGATAGAGAACGTCCGAGCCCACCTGGTTGGTGCCGAGGACGTGGTAGCCGGTCGCCAGGGCCGCCACCGGCCCCGCGAGCGCCAGTACCACGCCGAGCGTAGCTGCGGCCGCACGCCAGGGCACCTGCGGCCAGCGCCGGCGCAGCGCGCGGCGCGCGGCGAGCACGAGCAGCCCCCAGAGCAACGCGGCGCCCGCCCACCCGACGGCGATCCGCGCGGCGACATCGCCCCCCCATTGCGACTCGTCCGCGAGGTGCGCGCCGCCGAACGCAAGGCGCGGGTACTCGCGCACGATGCTGCCGTCGGGACGCTCGACGCTCTCCTTCTGGTACAGGCGCGTCGCCAGCGGTGCCGAGTAGGTCTTCTCGATGCGCTTGCGCAGCGGCGTCAGCAGCGCATCGAGCGCCGAGTCCACCTCCACGGCATACACGGCCGGCGCGGCCGGGTCCTTCGCCGGCAGCCGGGGCCGGTAGTGAAGCGAATCGAGCAGTCCGACCCCCACGAAGCAGCCCAGGACGACGGCCGATCCCACGGCAACGCGGCTGCGGAATACCCGTGCCCACGGCGCCGCGAGATGCGGGCGGCGGCTGCTCATCCAGGCGAACGTGGCGACGGCGATCACCAGCAACCAGACCAGCGCGTCGGTCGGCAGGACGACGGGCATGCTATTCGAGCCTCACGCGCGGATCGACCAGCGTGTAGGAAACGTCGGTCAGCAGCAGGCCGACGATGTAGAGCACGGAGCCGATGAACACCATCGCCCGCACGACGGCGAAGTCCTGCGCCTGGATGGCATCGATCGTGTAGCTGCCGAGTCCTGGGATGCCGAAGAACGACTCGCTGATCAGGCTGCCCATGAACAGCGTCGGGATCACGACCACCACCCCGGTGAGGATCGGAATCATCGCGTTCTGCAGGACGTGGCGGAACATCACGACGGACTCGGCCAGGCCCTTGGCGCGCGCGGTGCGCACGTAGTCCTTTCCCATTTCCTCGAGAAAGAGCGTGCGGTACCAGCGGCTGCCCGAGCCCAGGCCGCCGATCACGCCGACGATGACCGGCAGCACGAGGAACTTGAGGGCGTCCAAGCCCCCGGCGTAACCCGAGATCGGCACCAGGTGCCAGAGCTTGGAGATCAGGTACTGCCCCCCGATGATGTAGAAGAGCGACGAGATCGACATCATCGCCACGCACAGGATCACGCCCCACAGGTCCAGGGTGCTGCCCCGGAAGAACGCCATGCCGAGCGCGAACGTGATGTTGACCGCCAGCCCGACCACGAAGGACGGCACGGCAAGCGCCAGGCTCGGCCCCATGCGCGTGCGGATCTCGTAGGCGATGTCGCGGTTGTCCTCGGCGCGGCCGAAGTCGAAGGCGAACAGGCGCACCGACTTCTCGAAGAAGACGGTGGCGGAGAGCTTCTGCGCGCCCGGGGCTGCGGTGTTCCAGAAGAGCGGCTTGTCGTAGCCGCGCTCGGCTTTCCACTTCTGGATGGCCTCCGGCGTCACGCGCTTCACGCCGAGCTGCATGCGCGCCATGTCGTCGGGCGTGTTCACCAGGAAGAACAGGGCGAAGGTGATGACGTTGATGCCGATCAGGATCGGGATCGCGTACAGCGTGCGGCGGACGATGTACGCGAGCACCTACGCCGCCTTCGCCGCCATGCGCTCGCGCCGGCGGTAGCTGCGCACCGCGGGCACCGCCGACGCGACCAGCAGCAGCACGATCAGCCCGACCGGCCACAGCACGGGCTGGTTCCACGCCTGGCGCAGGGCGGCGCGCTGCGCCACGTCGATGCGCAGGTACTTGACGTTGTTGCGCGCCATGTTGTTCGGCTTGCCGTTCATCACCCAGCCGTGCGACAGCCCGTACGTGACGGGATGGAAGCCGCCAATCCACGGCGCGTCGCGCCGGAAGATTTCCACCATGCGGTCGATGATCTTCTGGCGCTCGGGCGTGTTCGGCATCACCTTCATCTGCCCGAACAGGCGGTCGAACTCCGGGTTCACGTAGTTCGAGGAGTTCTCGCCCTGGGTCTTGACGCGCGACTGTGCGCTGTCCAGCAGGAACAGGAAATTCTCCGGGTCGGGATAGTCGGCGTTCCAGCCGAGGATGTAGAGCTGCTGGCTGCCCTTGCGGATCTTTTCCTGGAAGCGGTTCCAGTCGGTGTCGCGGATCTCGAGCTGCACCGAGAGCTTGGCGAACTGCCGGCGCCACCAGTCGAAGCGCGGCTTGTCGCCCGGGCCCCGCCCCACCGTGTCCAGGTAGAGCACCAGCGGCTCGCCGGTCTTCGCGTCGCGCCCGTTCGGGTAGCCCGCCTCCGCGAGCAGCCGCCGCGCGTCCTCGATCGGCCGCCGCGCCGCCCGCCCGTCCTTCCAGATGTGCGTGACCGGGTTGATCGCCTCGCGACCGGTGCGCTGCCCGAAGATGCCCGGCGCGAGCGGGTCCTGCGCGACGCGGCCGCGCCCGTTGAGGAAGATGGAGATGTACTCCTCCCAGTCGACCGCGATGGCGAGCGCGTGGCGAAGCTTTCTCGCGCGCTCGCCGTCGCCCCCGACGGTGGCGTCCAGCCAGTTCACGCCGAGGTAAAGGATCGTGGTGTCCACCGAGGTGCGCAGCTGGATGCCCTTCTCCTGCATCTCGGGCGTCAGCGCCACCTCCCCGCCCACCGCCACGCGCACCGCCTGGTCGTAGGTGTCGTTCGGGATCGCGGAGGCGTCGTAGTAGCCCTGCAGGAACTTGTTCCAGTAGGGGATCGACTCCTTCTCGCGGGAGAACACCACCCGCTCGACGAACGGCATCGTCTTGCCGGCGTCGCGCAGGAGTCCCGCGGCCGCGTCGCCCGGCTCGCCTTCCGACGGGTAGGGCTCGCCGCGGTAGTTCGGGTTGCGCACCAGCTCCATCTTCGCGTTCGGGTTGTTCTCGGTCAGCATGTACGCGCCGGTGCCGACCGGCCACCAGTCGAGCGTGAAGTTCTTCTCCGCCATACCCGGCTGGAAGAAGAACTTCTCGGCCTCCCAGGGCAGCGGCGCGAAGAACGGCATCGCCAGCCAGTACACGAACTGCGGGTAGGGTTCCCTGAGGCGCACGCGGTAGGTGTAGTCGTCCACCTTCTCGACCCCGGCGAGGCGGTGCTTGCGCAGGTCGAGCCAGTCCTCCTTGCGCGTGTCGAACTTGCGCAGCCGCTCGGCGAGGTCGCCCAGCCCGACGATCTTCTCGCCCATCAGGCCGAGGATCGGGGAATGCAGCCGCGGGCTGGCGAGGCGCTTGATCTCGTAGATGTAGTCGTCGGCCGTCAGCTCGCGTGACGCGAGCGGCAGCTGGTAGGGGCTGGAGATTGCCGTGACCCGCTCGCGCGGCAGCGAGAGATTCTCCGGCACGAACGCGGGGTGCGGCTGGTAGCGGATGCCGCGCCGGATGCGGATCGTGTAGGTCACGCCGCCGCCCGCCGCGGGCACCGCCTTCGGCACCTCGAGCGCCGTCAGCGGCACCAGCTCGTACGGCCGCTTCAGGTAGTGGTATTGCAGCGGCGGCTCGTACACCTGCTGCGTGAAGCGCGCCTCGTCCTCGCTGTAGGACTGCACCGGATCGAGGTGCTTGGGCCGCTCGGTGAACGCCGAGTACAGGATGTTCTGGCCTCGCGCCGAGGCCGGATACGGATCGTTCCAGGCGCCGGAGCAGCCGCCGGCGAGGACCGCCAGCACGAGGAGCGCCCGCATCGCGCAAGTATAATCAAGCGCATGCCGATCCTCGCCGGACGCCGGATCCTTGTCACGGGTGTGCTGAGCAACCGCTCGATCGCCTACGGCGTGGCGAAGGCCGCCCGCCGCGAAGGCGCCGAGCTCGCCCTCACCTACCAGAACGAGCGCTTCAAGGCGCGCGTCGAGGAGATGGCGAAGGAGCTCGGCTCGGCCATTGCGCTGCCCTGCGACGTCGGCGAGGACGCGCAGATCGAGGCGCTGTTCGCGGCGCTCGGCCGCCACTGGGACGGGCTCGACGGGCTGCTGCACGCCATCGCCTTCGCGCCCCGCGAGGCCATCGCGGGCGACTTCCTCGACGGCCTGTCCCGCGAGGCGTTCCGGGTCGCCCACGAGGTCTCCGCCTACAGCTTCCCGGCGCTCGCCCGGGCCGCGCTGCCGATGATGCAGGGCCACAAGGCGTCGCTGGTCACCCTCACCTACCTCGGCGCCGACCGGGTGGTGCCCAACTACAACACCATGGGGCTCGCCAAGGCCAGCCTCGAGGCTTCGGTCCGCTACCTCGCGGCGAGCCTCGGGCCGCGCGGCATCCGCGTGAACGGCATCTCGGCCGGGCCGATCAAGACCCTGGCCGCCGCGGGCATCGCGGGATTCGGGCGCATCCTCAAGTTCGTGGAGGAGCACGCGCCGCTACGCCGCAACGTCACCACCGAGGACGTCGGCAATGCGGCTGCCTTTTTGCTGTCCGACCTCGCCGCCGGCATGACGGGCGAGGTAATGTACGTGGACGCAGGCTTCCGCAACGTGGTTGCGGGCATTCCAGGAGGGGGAGGCTCGGAGACATGAGAACGCTACTCGCCGCAGTTGCCGCCGCGCTGGCCTTTGCAGCGCACGCGGAGAACTATCCGACACGACCGATCACGATGATCGTGCCCTTCCCGCCCGGCGGGGTGGCCGACATCGTCGGCCGGCCGCTGGCCGCGGCCATGGAAAAGACGCTCGGCCAGCCGGTGGTGGTGGTCAACCGCAGCGGCGCCGGCGGCGCCATCGGCATGACCGCAGCGGCGAAGGCAGACCCGGACGGCTACACCATCCTGATGGCGCTGTCCTCCATTTCCATCTTCCCGGTGTCGGATCCGCTGAACGGGAAGCCCGCGCCGTACCAGATCTCGGACTTCGTGCCGATCGCGCTGGTGACGGCGGATCCCACCGTGCTGGTGGTGCGTGCCGACGCCCCGTACCAGTCGGTGCAGGAATTCGTCGCCTACGCGAAGGCCAATCCCAACAAGATCAACTTCTCGTCCTCCGGCGTGTACGGCACGCTGCACGTGGCGATGGAGATGTTCGCGAACGCGGCGGACATCAAGCTGTTCCACGTGCCCTACCAGGGCGGCGGCCCGGCGGTGCGCGCGCTGCTGTCCGGCGAAGTGCAGGCGCTCGCCTCGGGCCCGGCGGCGGCCGTCGGCCAGATCCAGGCCGGCAAGATGCGCGCGCTCGCGGGCTGGGGCGCGAAGCGCCTCGCGCTGATGCCGGATCTGCCGACCTTCCAGGAGCTCGGCTACAAGGACGTCGAGTTCTACATCTGGTCCGGCGTGGTGGCGCCGGCCAAGATCCCCGCCGAGGCCCAGCACAGGCTGCGGGCCGCGGTGCGCGCGGCAGTCGCCGATCCGCTGTTTTCCGGCGCGATGGAGAAGGTGCGCACGCCGGTCAGCTACCTGGACGCGGAGGAATTCCAGGCGTTCTGGTTCGCCGACGCCAAGCGTCTCGGCACGGCCGTCTCGAAAATTGGCAAAGTCGCGGGCAAGTAGCGTGTCGCTAGACCCCACAGCCGCCTACCGCATCATCGAAGAGCGGCTCGGCATCGACCTCAAGTCGGCCGACCCGGCCGCCGAGCTCGCCACGCTCGGCGTGGATTCGCTCACGCTGCTCGAGCTGATGTTCGAGATCGAGGAGAAGCTCGGCGTGGACATCGGCGAGGACACGCCCCCGCCGAAGACCTGCGGCGAGCTCTCGCAGCTGATCGAACGGGTCGCCGCCGGGAAGTCCGCCGTCGACGGCGCATGAGCGGCCGGCGCGTCGCCGTCACCGGGCTCGGCATGGTGAGCCCGGTGGGCACCAACGCGGCGGATTCGTTTGCGGCGCTGCTCGAGGGCCGCTCGGGGCTGCGGCTGCTCTCGTTCACGGATACCCCGCACCCCCTCTCGGTCCCGGCGGGGCTGTGCGCGGACTTCGACCCGGGCGCGGCGCTCGGCAAGCCGCGCGCATCGACCCTGGACCGGTTCAGCCAGATCGGCGCCGCGGCTGCCCTCGAAGCCTGGCGCGATGCCGGCCTGGCCGAAAAGCCCGCGGAGGATCGCGCCACCTGGGGCGTGGCGTGGGGCACGGGCATGGGCGGCGCGCTCACCATGGAGCGCGGCTACCGCGAGGTGTACACCGCCGGCCGCGAGCGCCTCGCGCCGCTCACGGTGGTCCAGGCGATGAACAACGCCTGCGCGGCTCATCTCGCGATCAGCCTCGGGCTGGGCGGCTCCTGCGGGACCCACTCGGTCGCCTGCAGCTCCGCCGCCATGGCGATCGGCGATGCGTTCCGCCGCATCCGCGCCGGCGCTTCGCCGGTGATGCTCGCGGGCGGCTCGGAAGCGCCGCTCGCCTACGGCGTCATCCGCGCGTGGCTCGCGCTGCAGGTGATCGCGCCCGGCGACGAATCGAGCGCACCGCACGCCTGCCGGCCCTTCCAGCGCGATCGCGCAGGGCTGGTGCTGGCCGAAGGCAGCGCGGCGCTGGTGCTCGAGGACTGGACGCACGCGGAGGCGCGCGGCGCGCGCATCTACGCAGAGCTGGCCGGCTACGGCGAGTCCAGCGACCATGCCAACCTCGTCCGGCCCAGCCGCGAAGGCCAGGCGCGCGCCCTGCGCGCCGCGCTCGCGGATGCGGGGCTCGCGCCGTCGACGATCGACTATGTGAACGCGCATGCCACCGGCACGCGCGACGGCGACGCCATCGAGATCGGCGCGCTCGCCGATGCGCTGGGCGCGGAGGCCGCCCGCGTGGCGGTGAGCTCCACCAAGTCCGCGCATGGGCATCCGCTCGGGGCGGCGGGCGCGCTGGAAGCGGTGGTGACGGTGCTCGCCGTGCACCGCGGCGACCTGCCGCCCACGCTCGGGGACGCTGCAGCCCTCGATCCCGATTGCGCCGGGGTCGCGCATGTGGCCGGCGCGGCCCGCCGGGGCGCGCGACCGCGCGCCGCGCTGTCGAACTCGTTCGCCTTCGGCGGCAGCAACGCGGTACTCGCGTTCCGGGCCGCCGGCTGATTGAACCGCCCCCGCCCAGAAGCTAAACTCCCCCCATGTCCAGCGTGCCCCAGTCCGCGCAGTTCGCGCCCAGCGCCGACCCCGCCCTCCTGCAGGAGCTGGCCGCGCTCATCGTCTCGGAGCTGAACCTGGAGGCGGCGCCGCAGGACATCACGGCCGATGCGCCGCTCTACGGCGAAGGCCTCGGCCTGGACTCGATCGATATCCTCGAGCTGGCGCTGGTCGTGTCGCGACGCTACGGGGTGCGGCTGCGCTCGGACCACGAGGACAACGCCGTGATCTTCGCTTCGCTGTCCAACCTCGCCCGGTTCATCGCGCAGAATCGCACGAAGTGATCCGGTTCCGCACCGGAGGCTGGCTCGCCGTGCTCATGACGCTGGGCCTCGCCTACGCGCTGTTCGGCCACTGGCTCACCACCGCGCACGGCCGCGCGCTGCTGGGCGGCTTTGCCCCCTACCTGCCCTGGTTCTATTTCGCGCAGCACGTGGTGATGTTCGTCGCGCTCGGCGCGTGGTTCGGCCTGAGCCTGCGGCCCGGACGCGACGCCCTCGTCAGCCGCTTCGCACGCTTGGCGGAAGGCCCGCTGAGCCCCGCAGGCATCGGCTATACGCGCCGCGTGACGCTGGCATGGACCCTGTTCTTCGCGGCCGTGGCCGCGACGTCCGTGGCACTGTTCTTCCTCGCGCCGCTCGAGCTGTGGTCGACGTTCGCCAACCTGCTCACGCTGCCGCTGGTGGGCGCGATGTTCGTCGCGGAGTACACGGTGCGCGCGCGCGTCTGCCCCGAGCTCGCGCGCGGCGGGCTGGCGCGCGGCGTGCTGCGCAGCGTGCGCGCCTACTGGGAGTCGACCGCGCGCTCGACGGCCGGACCGCGCTAGGCGGGCGGGCGACGGGGCACATGCAGGAGAGTCCGCTCATCGACGCGGCGGCGGCCGACGTCACGGTCGCCTGGCGGCGCGGCGTGCCGGTGAGCGCCGCCCAATTCCTTGCCGACGCGCGACGCCTGGCCGGGCAGCTGCCGGCGGCCGGGCATGTGCTCAACGCCTGCGCCGATCGCTACCGGTTCGCGGTGGCCCTTGCGGCCTCCATCCTGCGGGAGCAGGTGACGCTGCTGCCGCCCGACCACACGCCGCTGACGGTGCGCCGGCTGCGCGAGTTCGCGCCCGACCTGCACGCGCTCGCGGACGAGTCGAGCGTCGCGATGGCGATGCCGACGCTCCTCGTGCCCGCGGAGCCGGCTCCCCCAGGCAGTGCGTTCGCACCGCCGCGCGTGCCGGACGACCGTCTTTGCGCCATCGTCTTCACCTCGGGATCGACCGGCGCGCCGGTGCCCAACCCGAAGCATTGGGGCGCGCTCCGGCGCAACATCCAGGGTGCCTGCGCGCGGTGGGCGCTGGGGCCCGCGCGGCCCGCCCTCGTGGCCACTGTCCCCCCCCAGCACATGTACGGTTTCGAGTCGAGCGTGCTGGCGGCGTTGTTCGGCGGCGGCGCCCTGTGCGCCGAGCGGCCTTTCTATCCCGGTGACATCGGCGCGGCGCTGGAAGCCGCGCCCCGGCCGCGCGTGCTCGTCACCACACCTTTCCATCTGCGAGCACTGCTCGCGGACATGCCGCAGCCGCCGCCCGCGGACCTCGTGCTGTGCGCCACCGCCCCGCTCGACGCGGAGCTTGCGCGGCGTGCGGAGGCGGCCTTCGGCGCGCCGCTGCTCGAGATCTACGGCTGCACGGAGACCGGGCAGATGGCCTCGCGGGCAACCGCCCGCGAATCGGAATGGCGCACGCTGCCGGGCATCCGCGTGTCGCTGCGCGAGGGGCGCGCCTGGGCCGAGGGCGGCCATATCGAGTCGCCGACCGCGCTGGGCGACGCGCTCGAACCGCTGGCCCCGGACCGCTTCTTGCTCGGGGCGCGGCTCGCCGACATGGTGAACGTGGCCGGCAAGCGCTCGTCCCTCGCCCACCTGGAAGCGCAGCTGCGCGCCCTCGAGGGCGTGCGCGATTGCGCGTTCTACGTCCCCGACCGGCAGGATGCCGCGGGCATCTCGCGGCTCGCCGCGTTCGTCGTGGCGCCGGGACGCCGGCGCGAGGCGCTGCTCGCCGAGCTGCGACAGCGGATCGACCCGGCGTTCCTGCCGCGGCCGCTGGTGCTGCTCGAGCGCCTGCCGCGCGCGGCGAGCGGCAAGCTGCCCCGCGAGTCGCTGCGCGCGCTCGCGCGCGAGCACGGCATCGAGGCGCCCTGATGGACGCCGCGCGCCTCAGCTTCCCCGCGTCGCATCCGGCCTTCCCGGGACATTTCCCCGGCGCGCCCATGGTGCCGGGCGCCCTGCTTCTCGCGGCCGCGCTGCAGGCGCTCGGCGCCGGCGGCCCGGGAACGCGCATCGCGTCGGCCAAGTTCCTGCACCCGGTCGCCCCGGGGGAATCGGTCGACGTGCTGCTGAGCAGCGACGGCCGCCTCGAGCTGCGCGTCGCGGGCCGGCTGGTCGCGAGCGCCGCCGTGCGGCCCCCCGCATGACGGCGCGCTGGCGCCAGGCGCCCGAGCGCAGCCACCGCACCGCGCTGCGGCTGATGCGCTGGATCGCGCTCGCGCTCGGCCGGCGCGCCACGCGGCTGCTGCTGCATCCCATCACCGCCTACTTCCTCCTGTTCTCGCCGCGCGCGCGCCGCGCCTCGGCCGAGTATCTTGCTCGCGTGCTGGGCCGACCCGCTTCGCTCGCCGAGCGCTACCGGCACTTCCACGACTTTGCAGCCACGGTGCTCGACCGCGTGTATCTTCTGCACGAGCGCTTCGAGCTGTTCGACATCAGCCTGCAGGGCGCGCAACCGCTTTTCGAGGAGCTCCGGCACGGGCGCGGCGCCCTGCTGATCGGCGCGCACCTCGGCAGCTTCGAGGCCGCGCGCGCCCTCGGGCGGCGCGTGACCGGGCTGCGGGTCGCGATGGTGATGTACGAGGACAATGCGCGCATGCTGAACGAGACGCTCGCCGCGCTCAGCCCGGCGGCACGACAGGACGTCATTCCCCTCGGGCGGCTGGACGCCATGCTGCGCGTGCGGGATTTCCTGGCCGACGGCGGCATCGTCGGCGTGCTCGGCGACCGCAGCCTCGCGGACGAAGACGTGCGCACATTGCCGTTCCTCGGTGCGCCGGCGCAATTTCCGGCCGGCCCGCTGCGCATGGCCGCCCTGCTGCGGCTGCCCGTGCTGTTCATGGCCGGCCTGTACCTCGGCGGCAACCGCTACCGCCTGCGTTTCGAGCCTCTCGCCGACTTCAGCACGGAGCCGCGCCCCTCCGCGGAAGACGCGCTGCGCGACTATGCCGCCTGCCTGGAGCGCTACTGCCGCGAGGCGCCGTTCAACTGGTTCAACTTCTTCGACTTCTGGGGGGATGCGCATGCGCGCTAGCCTCCTGGCGGGCCTCGCGCTCGCGCTGCTCGCCGGGTCGGCGCCGGCGGCCGGCGACTGGACCCTGGCGCGGCTGCTGGCCGGCTTCGCGACGACGCGCGAGGCACGCGCCAGCTTCATCGAGCGCAAGCGCGTGGCGGTCCTCGACCGTCCGCTCGTCAGCACGGGCGAGCTGCGCTTCGCCGCGCCCGACCGGCTCGAGAAGCGCACGCTGCGCCCCCGTCCGGAGCTGCTGCGCGTCGAAGGCGACCGTCTGTCGATCGAGCGCGGCGAGCGCAACCTCGAGATCGACCTGCGCAGCTATCCGGAGGTGGCCGCCTTCGTCGAGAGCATCCGCGGCACCCTGGCGGGTGACCGCGGCGCCCTGGAGCGCTTCTACCATCTGCGCCTCGAAGGCGACGCGGCATCCTGGGCGCTGACGCTCACGCCCCGCGCGCCGACGATGGCGGCGCTGGTCAAGCATGTGCGCATCGCGGGCAAGGAAGCGGAGATTTCCGTGATCGAGATCCAGCAGGCGAACGGCGACAGCACGCTGATGAGCGTGCAGCGGCTGCCGGCGTCGCGATGAGCCGCCGCGTCCTGCCGATCGCGGCGTGGCTTGCGGCCCTCGCGGCCGCCGCCGCGATCGCCGCGAGCGCGCGCTACACCGCGGATCTTTCCGCATTCCTCCCGGACTCCCCCAGCCCGGCCCAGCAGCTGCTGGTGGATCAGCTGCGCGACGGCGCCGTGGGCCGAGTCATGCTGCTGGCGATCCAGGGCGGCGACGCGGCGGCGCGCGCCTCGGCCTCGCGCACGCTCGCCACGCACCTGCGCGGGGACGCCCGCTTCGCGTTCGTCGCGAACGGCGCCGCCGGCAGCGCGCAGCGCGAGCGCGAGCTGCTGTTCCGCAACCGCTACGTCTTGAGTCCCGCCGTGCGCGTGGCGCGCTTCGAGGTCGAGGGCTTGCGTGCCGCCATCGCCGAGACGCTCGACACCGTGGCGTCCTCGGCGGGCGGACTGGCGCAATCCCTGCTCGCGCGCGACCCGACCGGCGAGATGACGCGCCTGGTCGAGGCGCGGCTTGCGGACGCGTCTCCGCCTGCGGTGCGCGACGGGGTATGGGCGTCCCGCGACGGCGAGCGTGCGGTGCTGCTCGTGCGCACCGCCGCCTCCGGCGCGGACACCGACGCGCAGGAGTCCGCCGTGAACGCGGTGCGCGCGGCGTTCGCCGAGGCGAACCCCGGCGGGACGCTGCGGCTGCGCATGACCGGCGGCGGCGTGTTCGCCGTGGAATCGCGGGCGCTCATCAAGAGCGAAGTCGCCCGCGTCGCGGCGCTCGGCATCGTGCTGGTTGCGACGCTGCTGCTGCTGGCCTACCGCTCCCTCATCGCCGTGCTCCTCGGCCTGCTGCCGGTGGCGACCGGCGCCGCGGTCGGCGTGGCCGCGGTGGCGAGCGGTTTCGGCTTCGTCCATGGCGTGGCCCTGGGGCTGGGCGCCACGCTGATCGGCGAGGCGGTCGACTACGCCATCTACCTCTTCGTGCAGACCGGCGCGCAGCCCGAGGACCGCGGCGGGCAGCGCGCCTGGATGGGCGAGTTCTGGCCCACGATCCGCCTGGGCGTGCTCACGTCGATCGCGGGCTTCGGCGCGCTGCTGCTGTCCGGATTTCCGGGCCTTGCACAGCTCGGCCTGTACTCGATCTGCGGACTGGCGGCGGCGGCGTTGTTCACCCGGCATGTCCTGCCGTGCCTGCTGCCCCGCGGGTTCAGCGTGCGCGACCTGTCCGGGCTCGGCGCCCGCTTGTCCGCGGCCGTGAGCTTCGCCGCACGCGGCCGGCGCCTGGTGCCCGTGCTGGCGCTCGCCGCCGCAGTCGTCCTGCTGGCCAAGCGCGATTCGCTCTGGGCGCACGACCTGTCCGCGCTCAACACGGTCAGCCTCGAGGCGCAGAACTTCGATGGCCGGCTGCGCGAGGACCTCGGGGCCGGCGACGCGCGCTACCTGGTGGTCGCCGAGGGCGCCACGGAGCAGCAGGCCCTGCTCGCCGCCGAGCGGGTCGGCGCGACGCTGCGCCCGCTGGTGGCGAGAGGCGTCATCACCGGCTTCGACAGCCCCGCGCACTATCTGCCCAGCGAGGCCACCCAGCGCGCGCGCGCCGAGAGCCTCCCGGCGGCGCGGGTGCTGCGTCAGCGACTCGAGCAGGCGCTGCGCGGCATGTCGCTGCGCGCTTCACGCCTCGGCGGATTCGTCGAGGACGTGGAGCGGGCGCGCAGCGGGCCGCCGCTCACGCGGGCGGACCTGCAGGGCAGCGGCCTGGGCGTGGCGCTGGACGCCATGCTGCTGCGCCACGGGAGCGGCTGGCAGTCGCTGTTGCCGCTGCGCGCGCCGCTCGAAGGCAAGGGCAGTGTCGATGCCGCCGAAGTCCGCAACGCGCTGCAGGGCAGCGGCGCGGTATTCCTCGACCTGAAGGCGGAGACCGACGCGCTCTATTCCGGCTACCTGAACGAGGCGATCGCCCTGTCCGCCGCCGGGGTGGGCGTCGTGCTGCTGCTGCTGATGGCCGTCCTGCGCTCGCCGGCGCGGGTCGGCCGCGTGGTGGCGCCGCTGGGCGCGGCGGTGCTGGTGACCGCCGCCGTGCTGGGGGCCGCCGGACCGCCGCTCACGCTCCTGCACCTGATCGGGTTCCTCCTGGTGGTGGCGGTCGGCTCGAACTACGCGCTGTTCTTCGAGCGGGCGGCGGACGCCGGCGCGCCGACCCCGCGGGTGCTCGCCTCCCTTGCGCTCGCCAACGCCACCACGGTCGCCGCCTTCGGAGTGCTCGCGACGGCGGACGTGCCGGTCCTGCGCGCGATCGGCACCACGGTTTCCCTCGGCGCCCTGCTGTCGCTGGTCTTCGCCGCCCTGCTCGCCCGCGCGCGTCCCGGCACTGCGCGATAATCGCGCCTCATGGCCTACGTGCATGCGCAGGCGCGCCGCGGCGCGCGCTGGCGCCCCAGCCCCTTCGTGCGCGGATCGTTCGCGCTCCATGCCGTCGCGCTCGCCGGTGCGGCGCTCGGGCCCGGCGCGTGGCCCTGGGCGCTGGGGGCGGTCGCGGCCAACCACGCCGTGGCGTGCCTCGCGGGACTGCTGCCGCGCTCGCGCCTGCTCGGCCCGAATCTCACGCGCTTGCCACCGGCCGCGGCGGCGCGCGGCGAGGTCGCGGTCACGATCGACGACGGCCCCGACCCCGAGGTCACGCCCCGGGTGCTGGAAATCCTCGCGCGCGCCGGCGCGCGGGCCAGCTTCTTCTGCATCGGGCAGCGCGCGCAGCGCCATGCCGCCCTGGTGCGCGAGATCGTCGCGCAGGGCCATGCCGTCGAGAACCATTCGTTGCGCCACCGTCACAACTTCGGACTGCTCGGCCCGACCGGCTACCTGCGGGAGATCGGCGCCGCTCAGGACGTGCTCGCCGAGATCGCCGGCAGCGCGCCGTGCTTCTTCCGCGCGCCGGCGGGCCTGCGCAACCCTTTCCTCGACTACGCGCTCGCCCGCCTGGGGCTGCCGCTGGTCAGCTGGACGCGGCGCGGCTTCGACACCCTGGCCTCCGATGCCGGCCGGGTGCACGCGCGCCTGACGCGCGGCCTCGCCGCCGGGGACGTGCTGCTGCTGCATGACGGCCACGCCGCCACCATGCCCGGCGGCGGGGCGGTGGTGCTGGCCGTGCTGCCCCGGCTGCTCGAGGATCTGTCGGCGGCAGGGCTGCGGCCGGTCACGCTTCGCGCGGCGCTGCGTTGAGCGGCGCGACCTTCAGACCCGTGGTGGACGCCGCGGCCGTGCCCTACCGCGCCGCGGGCCGCTTCGCCTGGCACTTCGCGCGCGGCAAGCTGCGCGGCGACCCCGTGTTCCGCCACCTGCTCGAATCACGGCTGATCCCGGAAGGTGCACGCCTCCTCGATCTGGGCTGCGGCCAGGGGCTGCTGGCGGCGATGCTGCGCGCCGCGGGGACGCCCCGCGTGGCGGCGTATCGGGGTGTCGAGCTGATGCAGAAGGACGTGCTGCGGGCGCGGCGCGCACTCGGCGAGCGCTGCGGCGTCGTGCAGGGCGACGTACGCACGGTGGAATTCGGTCCGGCCGACGCCGTCGTGATCCTCGACGTCCTGCACTATATGTCGTGCGCCGATCAGGACCGCGTCCTCGGGCGCGTGCGCGAGTCGCTCGCGCCCGGCGGCGTCCTGCTGCTCCGCATCGCCGATGCGGCGGGCGGCCTGCGATTCCGAATCGGCAACTGGGTGGACTGGTCCGTGGCGCTCGCGCGCGGGCACGGAACCACGCGATTCCACTGCCGCAGCGTGGCACAATGGCAGCGCGCGCTCGAAGGGCTGGGTTTCGCCGTGGAAGCCGAGCCCATGAGTCGCGGCACGCCGTTCGCCAACGTTCTTCTCGTGGCCCGACTGCCCAGCCGTTCCTGAGTCCCTTGCGTCCGCTCCAGCTCTCCGCCTTCACCGTCACCTGCTGCCTCGGCCGCGGGCGCGACGCGGCACGCGAGGCGCTCGCGCGCCGCGCGACCGGCCTGGCGCGCCGGCAGTTCGAGTCCGCGGCGCTCGACACCAGCATCGGCGAGGTCGAAGGGCTCGACGACGTGCGCCTGCCCGCGCCCCTCGCGGCCTGGAACTGTCGCAACAACCGGCTCGCCGAGCTGGCGCTGGCGCAGGACGGCTTTGTCGACGCCGTGGCGCAGGCCGCGCGCCGGCTGGGGCCGCGGCGCATCGGCGTCTTCCTCGGCACCAGCACCTCCGGGATCCTGCAGACCGAGCTCGCCTATCGCCGGCGCGACCCAGCGACGGGCGCGCTGCCCGCGGACTTCGACTACGCTCGTACGCACAACACCTATTCCGCCTCGGGATACGTGCGCGCGCGCCTCGGGCTCGGCGGTCCGGCCTGGACCGTGTCTACCGCCTGCTCGTCGAGCGCCAAGGTGTTCGGAACGGCCCAACGGCTGATGGAAACCGGGGTCATCGACGCCGCCGTGGTGGGCGGCGTGGACAGCCTGTGCCTCACGACGCTGTACGGCTTCAACTCGCTCGAGCTGCTCTCGCACGGCCCCTGCCGGCCCTGGGACCGGGATCGCAGCGGACTGTCGATCGGCGAGGCCGGCGCCTTCCTGCTGCTCGAGCCCCTGCCCGCTGCGCCCGCCGGCGGGACCGTGGCGCTGCTCGGCGTCGGCGAATCGAGCGACGCGCACCACATGTCGGCCCCCCACCCCGAGGGGCTCGGCGCGCGCCTCGCCATGCAGGCGGCGCTCGCGTCGGCCGGCGCCTCGCCCGCCGACGTCGACTACGTGAACCTGCACGGCACCGCCACGCCGAGCAACGATGCGACCGAGGACCTCGCGGTCGTCGGACTGCTGGGTGCGTCGGTGCCCTGCAGCTCCACCAAAGGCGCAACCGGGCATACCCTCGGTGCGGC
>DASUFW010000040.1:0-24792 GCA_036274335.1 Burkholderiales bacterium
GCGAGGCGGTTGAGCGCGACGCCCATCTTCTCCTGGTCGACCTTGGTCTTGGGCTCGACCGCCTGCGAGATCACGGGGTCCGGGAACTCCATGCGCTCGAGCGTGATGACCTTGTTCACGTCGCAGATCGTCTCGCCGGTCACCACGTCCTTCAGTCCGACGACCGCGGCGATGTCGCCCGCGCGCACTTCCTTGATCTCCTGGCGCTCGTTGGCGTGCATCTGCAGCAGCCGCCCGATGCGCTCCTTCCTGCCGCGCACCGAGGTGTAGACGGTGTCGCCGGAGGTGAGCACGCCCGAGTAGACCCGGATGAACGACAGCTGGCCGACGAAGGGGTCGGTCATGATCTTGAACGCCAGCGCCGCGAATGGCTCGTCGTCGCCCGGCTTGCGCACGTCGGGCTCGCCCTTGTCGTTCTCGCCCTTGACCGGCGGGATGTCGATCGGCGAAGGCAGGTAGTCGATCACGGCGTCCAGCATCGCCTGCACGCCCTTGTTCTTGAACGCCGAGCCGCACAGCATCGGCACGATCTCGTTGTTGATCGTGCGCAGGCGCAGGCCGCGCTTGACCTCCTCGAGGGACAGCTCGCTCGACTCGAGGTACTTGTTCATCAGCTCTTCGTTGGCCTCGGCGGCCGCCTCGACCATCTTGTCGCGCCACTCCTTGGCCTGCGCCGCGAGATCTGCCGGGATGGGCTTTCTCTCGAACTTCATGCCCTGCGTCGCCTCGTCCCAGTAGATCGCTTCCATCGTGACGAGATCCACCACGCCGGCGAACTTGTCCTCGGCGCCGATCGGAATCTGGATCGGCACGGGGTTGCCCTTCAGGCGGTTGCGGATGTGGTCGTAGGACTTGAAGAAGTTGGCGCCCACGCGGTCCATCTTGTTGATGAACGCGAGCCGCGGGACGCGGTACTTGTTGGCCTGACGCCACACCGTCTCGGACTGCGGCTGTACGCCGGCCACCGCGTCGTACACCATGCAGGCGCCGTCCAGCACGCGCATGGAGCGCTCCACCTCGATGGTGAAGTCCACGTGCCCCGGGGTATCGATGATGTTGATGCGATGCTCGGGGTAGGACTGGTCCATCCCCTTCCAGAAGCAGGTGGTCGCCGCCGAGGTGATGGTGATGCCGCGCTCCTGCTCCTGCTCCATCCAGTCCATCACCGCCGCGCCATCGTGCACCTCGCCCATCTTGTGCGAGACGCCGGTGTAGAAAAGGATGCGCTCGGTGGTCGTCGTCTTGCCCGCGTCGATGTGCGCGGAGATGCCGATGTTCCGGTAACGCTCGATGGGGGTCTTGCGTGCCACGATACTCACCCGTGTCCCGTCAGAACCTGTAATGGGCGAACGCCTTGTTGGCGTCCGCCATCCGATGCACTTCCTCGCGCTTCTTCATCGCGCCGCCGCGGCCCTCCGCGGCCTCCTGCAGCTCGCCCGCCAGGCGCACGGTCATGGATTTCTCGCCGCGCTTCTGCGCCGCCTCGCGGATCCAGCGCATCGCCAGCGCGACCCGGCGCACCGGCCGGACCTCGACGGGTACCTGGTAGTTCGCGCCGCCGACGCGGCGGCTCTTCACCTCGACGACCGGCTTCACGTTCTGCACGGCCTGGGTGAACACCTCGATCGGGTCCTTGCCCGACTTCGTCTTGATGACGTCGAAGGCGCGGTACACGATGCCCTCGGCGACCGACTTCTTGCCGCGCGTCATCAGCACGTTGATGAACTTCGCGACGTCGGGATGGTTGAACTTCGGATCCGGCAGGATCTCGCGCTTCGGTACTTCGCGGCGGCGGGGCATGGTCGGTTCTCTCCGTGCCTCAGGCCGTCTTCGGCGCCTTGGCGCCGTACTTGGAGCGGGACTGCTTGCGGTCCTTCACGCCCTGGGTGTCGAGCGAGCCGCGCACGATGTGGTAGCGCACGCCCGGCAGGTCCTTGACGCGGCCACCGCGGATCAGCACCACCGAGTGCTCCTGCAGGTTGTGCCCTTCCCCGCCGATATAGCCGATGACCTCGAAGCCGTTGGTCAGGCGCACCTTCGCGACCTTGCGCAGCGCGGAGTTCGGCTTTTTCGGCGTCGTGGTGTACACGCGCGTGCACACGCCGCGCTTCTGCGGCGATCCGGCCAGCGCGGGGACCTTCGATTTGGGCCGTCGGGCAGCCCGGATTCCACGTCTTAACTGATTGACGGTAGGCATTAATTTCGGTTCCCAGAAACAAACCGGGCGGCCGCGTCCGGTGGAAGCGCTGCCGCCCAGGCACCTAAAAAGAGGCCGGATTATAAAGAGGAAAGTAGGTCAGCGCAAGGAATCCGCCGGCTGCGGAACGAAACCGAAGCGCGCTGCAACGTCGGGGCGGCGCACCCTCGGCAGAGCGTCCCAGTCCGCGTGCCGGGACGCGAATGCCTCCAGGTCCCGGTCGTCGAGCAACCCGACCCCCCGTGCGACGCGCATGAGCACCGATCCTTCCTCATCGAGACAGGTCTCGCGCACGCTCACCGCCTCCCCGCAGTGATCCACCAGCGTGGCGCCCCGGTAATGCAGGACGAAGGGGGCGTAGGCGAGGGCCACGAACACGCGCTGGGGGCCGTTCTGGAAATACCAGCAGCCGCGCTCGTCCGCGGCGTAATTGCGCGCGATGAAGTCGCGCAGGAAGGCATTGCCGATGCGGCCGAAGCCGCCCGCCGGTTCGCGCAGGAGCCAGTTGCCGCGCCGGTCGAGGCTCAGCCAGCCGTAGACCGCCGGCACCCGCGGCCAGCGTGCCATGGCGCGCACGACGGCGGCGTCCACGCGCGCCTGCTCAGGGGGCGGGGGGCGCCGGCGGCCGGTCGATCGGCGCCGGCCGCGCGATGCCGAAGCCTTGCGCGAACCCGACGTGCATGTCGCGCAGCCTCGCGAGGATGTCCCGCTCTTCGACGCATTCCGCCACGACCTCGAGGCCCAGCGTCTCGCCGACGCGCACGATCGCCTTCAGCTTCTGGCGCGCCACCTCGCTGCGCAGCAGCGCGCGCACGATCGCGCCGTCCACCTTGACGAAGTCCGCCCGCAACTTCTTGAGCGCGGCGAAGGACACCGAGCGCCGGCCGAAGCCGTCGATCATCACGCGGCATCCGCTCCTCTTGACCGCCAGGGAAAAGCGCGCCGCCGCGTCCGGCCTCGCCAGCGTATCGCTCTCGTCGATCTCGAACGTCAACGCCTGCGGCGCCACCTTGCTCGACAGCAGTTCCGCGGCGACGAACCGGTGAAACTTGCCCTCTTCGAGCGTCTGCGAGGACACGTTGATGCTGAAGCGGCGGATGGCGGCCGTCGGCGAGCGCGCGATCCAGCGCAGCACGTTGCGCAGCACCCAGCGGTCGAACTCCGCCATCATCCGGTAGTGCTCGAACACCGGGAGGAAATCCCCGGGCGGAAGCATGAGCGCCTCCTCCTCGCGCAGGCGCACGAGCACCTCGGCCATCGGAAATCCGCCGGGCGGACGCAGCAGCAGGATCGGCTGGCAGAACAGCTGCAGCTCGTCCTGCTCGAGGGCCTGCCGGAGGCGCGGCACCGGATCGCTCCACCCGGCGAGCTCGCCATTCATCTCCTCGAGGAAGCGGTCCTCGGCGTCCTGGGCGGGCGCGGGCGGTGCCTTGGGTTTCATGCTGTGACCGTCACGTATTCTATCGAGCGCCGCGTGTTCGCCGCGATACCATTGCGCCATTTATCCCGGAGACCGACGCCATGCCCCGCGACGATTTTTCATGCTGTCACCGCCTGCGCGTGCGCTGGGCCGAGGTCGACATGCAGAAGATCGTCTTCAACGGGCACTATCTCACCTACCTCGACACGGCGATCGCGGAATACTGGCGCGCGATCGAGCTGCCGTATCCGCAGGGCTACATCGCCCGCTATGCAAGCGACATCTTCCTGCGCAAGGCGAGCATCGAATACCTCGGCTCGGCCCGCTACGAGGACGAGCTGGACGTGCATTGCCGCGCCTCGCGGCTGGGGCGCAGCAGCGTCACCTTCCTGTTCGAGATCTGGCGCGGCGCGAGCGAGCTGCTGATCACCGCCGAGCTGGTCTACGTCAACGCCCACCCGGACTCCCGGGCGGCCGTGCCGCTGCCCGAGGACTTCCGCCAGCGCGTGCTCCGCTTCGAGCGGACCGCGCCGCTCCAATGACGACGCTCTACTGGGAGGATTTCGTGGTCGGCCAGACCTCGCCCATGGGCAGCCACACCTTCACCGAGGCCGAGATCATCGAGTTCGCGCGCCAGTTCGACCCGCAGCCCTTCCATGTCGACCCGGAGGCGGCCCGCGCCTCGGCCTTCGGCGGACTGATCGCCAGCGGCTGGCATACCTGCGCGATCTGCATGCGCCTGAACTGCGAGTCCTACATCAACCGCTCGGTCAGCCTGGGCTCGCCCGGACTGGACAACATCCGCTGGCACCAGCCGGTGCGGCCGGGCGACACGATCAGCTACCGGCGCACGGTGCTCGAGGCGCGTGCGTCGCGAAGCCGGCCCGACATGGGCCTCGTGCGCTCGCGCACCGAGGCGCTCAACCAGGATGGCGAGCTGGTCATGTCGATGGAGGGCTGGGGCATGTTCGGCCGGCGGCCGGCGCCATGAGCGCGCGCATCGAGCTCAACCACCGCATCCACGTGCTCACCCGCAAGGAGGAGCTCGACGGCGTGCGCATTCCCGGCAAGATCGTGGTCGTGCTCGACATCCTGTTTGCCACCACCACGATGGTCGCGGTGCTCGGCGACGGCGCGCGGGAAGTCGTGCCGGTGGCCGACGAGGCAGCGGCGCGCGCGGAGGGCGCCCGGCGCGCGCCCGGGAGCTACGTGCTTTCGGGCGAGCTGTACGCGGAGACGCTGCCGGGGTTCGCGCACCCGGCGCCGCTCGCGCTGATCGCCCACGGCGTCCGGGACAAGAGCGTCATCTATTCCACCACCAACGGCACCGTGGCGATGACGCTCGCCGACGGCGCGAAGCGTGTCTATTGCGGCTCGCTGCTCAACGCGCGCGCCGTCGTGGCGCGGATCGCCGCGCAGCATGCCGGCGACACCGTACTCATCCTCTGCTCCGGCTCGGGCGGGAACTTCAATCTGGAAGACTTCTACGGCGCGGGCTGCCTCGTGGAGCGGTTCGCCGAGCGGCTCGGCCCGGAGGCGGACCTTTCCGACGCGGCGCGCACGGCGCTCGGCTTCTACCGCGCCGCGCGCGTGCCGCAGGCGCTGCTCGAGTGCCGGGTCGGCCGCATGATGGCGACGCGCGGGCTCGCGCACGAGGTCGAGTTCGCGTGCCGCGTCGACACGCTGTCCGTCGTCCCGGTGCTGGAAGACGGCCGGCTGCGCGCCGCCTAGCGTCGAGCGTCAGTGGTACCGCTCGTAGCCCGCAAAGGCGACCAGCAGGCGGGAGATGCCGAGCGCGATCCAGATCGGAATCCGCTGCCACAGCGGCCGCGCTCGCCACTGTTGCGGCGGAATCGCCAGCGCGCCGGCCCGCAGGGCGTCGTGCAGGCTCGCCCTCAGCTCCTGCGCGAAGCGCGCGTCATCGATGAACAGGTTGGCCTCCAGCGCCATCAGCAGGCTGAACGGGTCGATGTTGGACGAGCCGACGCAGGCCTTCTCGCCGTCGAACACCGCCACCTTGGCGTGCAGGATGCTGCGCTGGTATTCGTGGATCCCGATGCCCGCGTCGAGCAGCTGGCCGTACATCGCGCGCGACGCGAGATGCAGCAGCAGGTACTCCACGCGCCCTTGCAGCAGCAAGGTCACCCGCACGCCCCGTCGCGCGGCCTCGACCAGCGCCCTGCGGAAGCGCCGCCCGGGCAGGAAATAGGCGTTCGCGATGATCACCTCGCGGCGCGCCGCGCGCAGGTGCGCGAGGTAGGCGTGCTCGATGTCGCGCCGATGGCGCAGGCTGTCGCGCACGACCAGCGCCGCGCGATGCCCGCCCGAGACCGGCATCCGCGCGGCGTCCGGTAGTGCGGCAGGCGGCGCAGTCTCGCGCGTCACGCGCGCCCAGAGCCGGGCGGCCGCGGCCCGCACTTCCGCCGTGAGCGGGCCTTCGACGCGCACCGCATAGTCGAAGCGGGGCGGCGTCGGGGAAGGCGTGTCGAAGTCGTCCACCACGTTGATCCCGCCGATGAACGCGACGCGCCCATCGATACAGGCGAGCTTGCGATGCATCCGGCGCAGCCGGTCCCGGCGCAGGTTGAGCAGGCGCACGGGCCGGAAGACGTGCAGCCGCACGCCGGCGCCGGCGAGGATCGCGCGGAAGCGCTCCGGAAACTCGAGCGAGCCGAAACCGTCGATCAGGACGTAGGCACGCACGCCGCGCGCGGCCGCGCGCGCCAGCGCATCGGTGATCAGGCTGCCGGTCTCGTCGCCCGCGTAGATGTAGGTCTCGAGCCTGATCTCCTCGCGGGCGGCGTCGATCGCCGCCACGAGCGCGGGGAAGTACTGATCGCCGTTGCGCAGCAGCGAGAGACGGTTGCCGCCGACGTATCGCATGGCGTCACGCCCGCTGCAGCACGGCCCCCAGGGCCAGGTGGTCCGACAGCAGGGACCAGGGCGCGCCGCGATGCACGCTCGCCTCGACGACGCTGAAGCCGCTCACGTAGATCCGGTCCAGCCTCAGGACCGGGAACAGGCTGGGAAACGTGCGCGCCGGCCGCACACCGTAGATGGCGGTGACCTCCCGCAGCCCGAGCCGCGCCTCGAGGACGCGCGTGGCGCGCTGGCGCCAGTCGTTGAAGTCGCCGGCGACCACGATCGGCGCGCCGCGCTCCGCGAGCGGCGCCAGACGCTCGACGATGGCCTCGAGCTGGCGCCGGCGGCCGCGCTCGTGCAGCGACAGGTGGACGCAGACGCAATGCAGGTTCCGCTGCCAGCCGGGCACCGCCAGCACGCAGTGCAGCAGGCCGCGCTTCTCGAAGCGGTGGCTGGAGATGTCCGAATTCTCGGTGCTCACGATCGGAAACCGGGACAGCAGCGCGTTTCCGTAGTGCCCAGAGTGATGGACGCGATTGCGCCCGTAGGCATGCTGCCAGCCCGCCTGCGCCAGGAACTCGTGCTGCGGCGCGAGCGGCCACGACGCGAAGCGCAGGGCATGGCGCTCGTTGAGTCCCTGGACCTCCTGCAGGAAGACCAGGTCCGGCTCGAGCGCGTTCAGCCCTTCGCGCAGCTCGTGGATCACCATGCGCCGGTTGAACTGCGACAGGCCCTTGTGGATGTTCAGCGTGACGACGCGCAGCGCCCGGGTCATGCGCGGCCCCGCTGCGCCGCGAGCATGCGGATCGCATCCCGGTTGGTCCACGAAAAGCAGGCCTCCATCGCCTCGTGCCAGGGCAGCCAGCGCTGCGCGCGGTGCTCGCGCGGCTCGAGCCGCACCGGGACCGGCGCCGGCAGCACCAGGCTGAAGACGTGCTCGGCGTTGTGGGTGGTGCCCGGCGGAAACCGCCCGCGCCAGTGCGCGTAGATCTCGAAGACATTGGTGAGCCGCCAGTCCACGAGCTGCGCGGGTTCGACGGCGACCCCGGTTTCCTCGCCGACCTCGCGGCAGGCGGCGGCGACGGGCGGCTCCTCGAGCGCATCGAGCGATCCGGTCACCGACTGCCAGAACCCCGCACGCGCCGCCCGTTCCAGCAACAGGACGTCGAGTGCGGGGGTGTGGATGACCACCAGCACCGACACCGGCAGCTTCATGCCGCCGACCCCCTGCGCCGGAAGAGCTCGGGCAGCGCCATCGCATGGTCCGGATCCAGAAATACGGCGAAGAACGGGCGACCGCGCTCCGCCCAGAACGCGGCGCTCGATCTCAGCACGTCGAGCAGGATGCCGAGCTCGTCCGTGGGGACCGCGGCGCCGCCCGCGAAGAGCAGCACGTGCCCTTCGCCGGGTCGCCAGGAGAGGTCCCCCAGGCAATCCTCGAGCGCGTCCCAGTTTTCGCCGAACCAGTCGGGAAAGCCGAGCGCCTCGCCGACGCGCGCGAGCAGCGCCTCCTTGTCCTCGATGCCGTCGAGCTCCACGCGCGCGAGATCGAGGCGCGTGCCGCGCACGGCATCCTCGATCTCCGCGCCGCCCTCGGCGCGGTAGACGCCCGAGCGCGCCGCATCGGACAGACGCTGTGTGAGCTTGCCCAAGGCCTACTCCCGAATCCGCAAGAACGTCCGATAGTGGTCCGCGGTGTAGTAGCGCTCGCCCCGCTCGCCCGCCACGATACGCCGCGCCCCGCGGCCCGATACGCCCGGCGTGCGCACCGTGTACTCGCGATAGTAGCCGCTCGGCCGTGCCGGCAGGCGCCCTTCGCGATTGTGGAACACCGCGCCGTCGCGGCGTTCGGGATGCGGCCCGCCCGACTCGATCCTCGCCAGCACCTGCCGCGCTTCGGGCGGCAGCCCTGCCTTCGCAATCTCGCCGGCCTGCGCGCTGACGGCGAACGCGACCGCCAGCGCGAGCCAGCGCCTCACGGCTGCGTATTGCGCAGTCGGATATGGAGCTCGCGGAGCTGCTTCTCGGTGACGGGCGACGGGGCGCCGGTCAGCAGGTCCTGGCCGCGCTGCGTCTTCGGGAACGCGATCACGTCGCGAATCGCCTCGGCGCCCGCCATCAGCGTGACCAGGCGGTCGAACCCGAAGGCGATGCCGCCGTGCGGCGGCGCGCCGTACTGCAGCGCATCGAGCAGGAATCCGAACTTGGCGCGCTGCTCCTCGGGGGAGATCTTCAGTCCGCGGAAGACCTGCTGCTGGACCTCCTGCCGGTGGATCCGTACCGACCCGCCGGCGACTTCCCAGCCGTTGAGCACGAGGTCGTAGGCCTTGGCGTACGCCTTCTCCGGCGCCGAATCCAGGTACTGCTCATGGCCGTCCTTCGGGCTGGTAAAGGGATGATGGCGCGCCTTCCACAGCTTCGACTCGTCGTCGTACTCGAACATCGGGAAGTCGACCACCCACAGCGGGCGCCAGCCCGCCTGGACGAGACCCCGCTCGTGCCCGATCCGCTGCCGGAGCGCGCCGATGCAGGCGTTGGCGACCACCGCCCGGTCCGCCGCGAAGAAGATGAGATCGCCGTCGGCCGCGCCCGTGCGCTCGAGCACCGCCGCCAGCGCCGCCGCGTTCAGGTTCTTGACGATGGGCGACTGCAGCCCCTCGGCGCCCTTGGCGCGCGCGTTCACCTTGATCCAGGCGAGGCCCTTCGCGCCGAGCGACCTGACGTACTCGGTGTACCCGTCGATCTCGCCGCGCGTAAGCTGGCCGCCGCCGGGCACGCACAGGCCGGCCACGCGCCCGTCCGGCGCGTGGGCGGGACCCGAGAAGACCTTGAACTCGACGCCCTTCATGACGTCGGTGAGCTCGGCGAGCTTGAGCGGCACGCGCAGGTCGGGCTTGTCCACCCCGTAGTCGCGCATGGCGTCGTCGTATCGCATCACGGGAAACGGGTCCGGCAGCGCGACCCCGAGCACCGCCTGGAACAGGTGGCGCGCGAGTCTCTCCATGAGCGCCCGGATCTCCTCTTCGCCGAGGAACGACGTCTCGATGTCGATCTGCGTGAACTCCGGCTGCCGGTCGGCGCGCAGGTCCTCGTCGCGGAAGCACTTGACGATCTGGTAGTAGCGGTCGAAGCCCGCGATCATCAGCATCTGCTTGAACAGCTGCGGGCTCTGCGGCAGCGCGTAGAAGTGTCCGTCGTGCATGCGCGAGGGCACCAGGAACTCGCGCGCGCCCTCCGGCGTGGACTTGTAGAGCACCGGCGTCTCGATGTCGACGAAGCCGTTCGCATCGAGGAACGCCCGCGCCGCCGAAGCCGTGCGGTGGCGAAGCCGGAGGTTCCGCTGCATCGGCTCGCGGCGCAGGTCGAGCACGCGATGCTCGAGCCGCACGGCTTCCGAGAGGTTCTCGTCGTCGAGCTGGAAGGGCGGCGGCGCGGACGGGTTGAGGATCTCCACGACCTCGGCCAGCACTTCCACCGCGCCGGAGGCGAGATTCGGGTTGACGGTACCCTCCGGCCGCGCGCGCACCCGGCCGGTGATGCGCAGGACGAACTCGCTGCGCACGCGGTCGGCCGCCTTGAACGCCTCGGCGTGGTCCGGGTCGCACACGACCTGCGCAAGGCCGTCGCGGTCGCGCAGGTCGATGAAGATCACCCCGCCGTGGTCCCGGCGGCGGTGCGCCCAGCCCGCGAGCGACACCTGCTGGCCGATGAGCGCGGGGGACAGCTGCGCGCAGTAGTGGGTGCGCATCGCGCCGCTCAGCGGGACTGCCCGGGCGCGACGACGCCCATGGAAATGATGTACTTCAGCGCCTCGTCGACCGTCATGTCGAGCTCGACCACGTCCTCCCGGCGCAGCATCGCGAAGTAGCCGCTCGTCGGGTTGGGCGTCGTCGGCACGTAGACGCTGACGAAATCACCCCGGAGGTGGTTGACGACGTCACCGCCGGGCACCCCGGTCAGGAACGCGATGGTCCAGGCGCCCTCGCGCGGCCATTGCACCAGCAGCGCCTTGCGGAACGCCTGGCCGCTGGAAGAAAAGAGCGTGTCGGAGATCTGCTTGACGCTGGAGTAGATCGAGCTGACGACCGGAATACGGTTGAGCACCGCGTGCCCCAGCGTCACGAGCCGCGCGCCGAGGAAGTTCGTCGCGAACACGCCGGTGACGAACACGATGACCAGCGTCAGGATCACGCCCAGACCCGGCACGTGGTAGCCGAGGAAGCTCTCCGTGCGCCACTCGATCGGCAGCAGCAGCAGCGACTGGTCGAGCGTGTCGACGATGAGCTTCAGGACCCACAGCGTGATGACCAGCGGGATCCAGATGAGCAGTCCAGCGATGAGATATTTGCGCACGCAACCCCTGCAAACAAAAAGGCCCAGCTCGCGCTGGGCCGGTGTTCAGACCGGCGAGCGGCTCAATTGCCCGACGCGGCGGCCGGCGACGCCGGCGTGGTCTCCGCCTTCGACGTCTCCGCCTTCGACGACCCGGACTCCCCGGTGCCCTTTGCCTCGGCCTTCGTCTCAGCCTTGGCCTCGCCCTTCGCGCCCTCGGCCGCGGGCGGCGATTCGCCCGCCTTCGCCCCGGCCTTCGCGTCGGCAGCGGGCTTGCCGCCCTTGAAGTCCGTCGCGTACCAGCCGCTGCCCTTCAACTGGAATCCCGCCGCGCTCAGCAGCTTGCGGAACGCCGCCTTGCCGCACGACGGACAAACCGTCTTCGGCGGCTCGGAGATCTTCTGCAGGTATTCCTCCTGGAAGCCGCACGCCTCGCAGCGGTATTCGTAGATGGGCATTGCCGGCGAACTCGCAAGTTCCTGAATCGGCGCGAATTATAGCGCCAACCCGGGCCTAGAACGGGATGTCGTCGGCCATGTCGTCGAACTTGCCCGCCGGCTTCTTGCCGGCCGGCAGCGACGCGGGCTCGCTGCGCGGCGCCGGCGCGTCGCCCCCGCCCGCGGGGGCGCCCCGAGGCTCGCCCGCGCCCGAGCGCGAGCCGAGCATCTGCATGACGTCGCCGCGAATCTCGGTGCTGTAGCGGTCGTTGCCGTCCTTGTCCTGCCATTTGCGGGTCCGCAGGCTCCCTTCCACGTACACCTGCGAGCCCTTCTTCAGGTACTCGCCCGCGATCTCCGCGAGCCGGCCGAAGAAGGCGATGCGGTGCCACTCGGTCGCCTCCTTCATCTCGCCGCTCGCCTTGTCCTTCCAGCGGTCCGTCGTGGCCACGCGGATGTTGGTGACCGCCTCGCCGCTCGGCAGATAGCGCGTCTCGGGATCCGCGCCCAGATTGCCCACCACGATGACCTTGTTGACCGATGCCATGGCTACCTCCCTTTGACCGTCCCCATCGTAAACGACTCGGCGGCGATCCGGTTGACCGGCCGCAGGCCCACGGCCAGGGCGAGCCAGCCCAGCGCCAGCACCGCGCAGGCGCCGAACACCGCCGCCGGGCCGAAGCGCCCGGCGATCCAGCCGCCCGCCAGCCCGCCGACGAACAGCCCCAGCGTCTGCGTCGTGTTGTACACGCCGATCGCCGTGCCCCGCGCGTGGGCCGGCGCAATGCGCGACACGAGCGAAGGGATGAGCGCCTCCAGCACGTTGAACGCGGCGAAGAACGCGAGCAGCAGCAGCGCCAGCGGCGCGAGCCGCGCCCCGGCGAAGCCGAACCCGCCCTCCGCTACCATGAGCAGGGCCACGGCGCCGAGCATCACGCCGCGCCCGGCGTTGCGCCGGTCCGCGTACCAGACCGGCACCACCATGAGCACGAAGGAGGCGAGCACCACGGGGAGGTACACCTTCCAGTGGTCCGCGAGCGGCAGGCCGGAGGCCACCAGCAGCGGCGGCACGACGACGAACATCGCCATCTGCGTGGCATGCAGGGCGAAGATCCCGAGATTGAGCCGCATGAGCTGCGGATCGAGGAGCGCAAGGCGCAGCGCGCCCCGCCCTTCGGCCGGGACCGGCGCCTTCGGGCCGGCCGGCGGCACGAGCCAGAGCACCACGCCGATGGCCGCGAGCGCCAGCGCGCCGGTCAGCACGAACAGTCCGCTCATGCCGATCGCGTGGTACAGCGCGGGCGCCGCCACCAGGGACAGCGCGAAGCTCAGGCCGATGCTGGCGCCCACCATCGCCATGATCTTCACGCGGTGCTGCTCGCGCGTGAGGTCGGCCGCGAGCGCCATGACCACCGCCGAGATGGCCCCGGCGCCCTGCAACGCGCGGCCGGCGATCGCGACCCAGATGTCGTGCGCGCTCGCCGCCAGCAGGCTGCCGGCCGCGAACAGCAGCAGCCCGGCGACGATGAGCGGCTTGCGGCCCCACCGGTCGGAAGCCATTCCGAAGGGAATCTGCAGGAACGCCTGCGCGAGGCCGTAGGCGCCGAGCGCGACGCCGACCAGGGTCAGGTTCTCGCCGCCGCTCAGGTGCCGCGCGTGCACGGCGAACACCGGCAGGATGAGGAACAGGCCGAGCATGCGCAGGCCGAAGACGCCGGCGAGCGAAAAGCCCGCCCGGAGCTCCACGACGCTCATGCGCGGGGATTCCATGACCAGGGGGAGGAAAGCTGGAAGGCTGGATGCGGGAGTCGCTATAGTAGCAAGTTTGCCTTTCCGGCCCGGCCACATGGACGCGATCCGCATCCGCGGCGCACGCACGCACAACCTGAAGAACCTGCACCTCGAGCTGCCGAGGAACCGGCTGGTGGTGATCACGGGGCTGTCGGGCTCGGGCAAGTCCTCGCTCGCCTTCGACACGCTCTACGCGGAAGGCCAGCGGCGCTACGTCGAGTCGCTCTCGGCCTACGCGCGCCAGTTCCTGCAGCTCATGGACAAGCCCGACGTCGACCTGATCGAGGGGCTGTCGCCGTCGATCGCCATCGAGCAGAAAGCGGGCAGCCACAACCCGCGCTCGACCGTCGGCACCGTGACCGAGGTACACGACTACCTGCGGCTGCTGTACGCGCGCGTAGGGATCCCGCACTGTCCGGTGCACGGACTGGCGCTGGCGGCCCAGTCGGTCGCGCAGATGGTGGACCACGCGCTCGCGCTGCCCGCCGATACCCGCCTGCTGATCCTCGCGCCGGTGATCGCGGGCCGGCGCGGCGAGCAATCCGAGCTGCTGGAGGAGCTGCGCGCGCAGGGCTTCGCGCGCGTGCGCATCGACGGCCGCGTGCACGAGCTGGACGCGGCCCCCAAGCTCGCCCGCCAGGCCAAGCACACCGTCGAAGTGGTCGTCGACCGCCTGCGGGTGCGCCCCGACGCCCAGCAGCGGCTGGCCGAGTCCTTCGAGACCGCGCTCCGGCACGCCGATGGGCGCGCGATCGCGGTGGAGGCGGACAGCGGTGCCGAGCACCTGTTCTCCGCCAGGTTCTCCTGCCCGGCCTGCGACTACTCGCTGCCCGAGCTCGAGCCGCGTCTGTTCTCCTTCAACAACCCGGCGGGCGCCTGCCCGCGCTGCGACGGGCTGGGCTCGATCGAGTTCTTCGATCCCAAGCGCGTGGTCGCGCATCCCAACCTGAGCCTGGCCGGCGGCGCGATCCGCGGCTGGGACCGGCGCAATCACTTCTACTACGCCATGCTGCAGTCGCTCGCGGCGCACCACGGCTTCGACATCGAGGCGCCGTGGGAGTCCCTCGCCGACGAGGTCCAGTCGCTCGTCCTGGAGGGCTCCGGCGAAGCGCAGATCGCGTTCCGCTACCCCGGCGAGCGCGGCCGCACGACCGTCAGGACGCACGCCTTCGAGGGCGTGGTGCCGAGCCTCGAGCGCCGCTACCGCGAGACCGATTCGGCGGTGGTGCGCGAGGAACTCGCCAAGTACCGCAACACGCGCACCTGCCCGGACTGCGAAGGCACGCGCCTGCGCCGCGAGGCACGCCACGTGCGCGTCGCCGATCGGACCCTGCCCGAGATCTCGGCGTGGCCGCTGCGGCAGGCGCGCGAGTTCTTCGCCGCGCTCTCGCTGCCCGGGGCCCGCGGCGCCGTCGCCGACAAGATCGTGCGCGAGATCGCCGCGCGCCTCGGGTTCCTGGTCAACGTCGGCCTGGACTACCTGAGCCTGTCGCGCGCCGCAGTCACGCTGTCCGGCGGCGAAGCGCAGCGCATCCGGCTCGCGAGCCAGATCGGCTCCGGGCTGACCGGCGTGATGTACGTGCTCGACGAGCCCTCGATCGGCCTGCACCAGCGCGACAACGCGCGGCTGCTCGAGACGCTGCGCCAGCTGCGCGACCAGGGCAACACGGTCATCGTGGTCGAGCACGACGCCGAAGCGATCCTGTGCGCGGACCATGTCGTGGACCTCGGGCCGGGCGCCGGCGAGGCCGGCGGTCAGGTCATCGCCCAGGGCACACCCGCCGAGATACTTGCCAGTGAGTCGTCACTTACGGGCAAGTACCTTTCCGGAAAGGCGCGCATAGAGGTCCCGCCGCACCGTCATCGGCGCAATGCGCGCCGGACGCTGCGCATCGAGGGCGCCCGCGGCAACAACCTCAAGGACGCCCGGCTGGAGCTGCCCATCGGCCTGCTGGTCTGCGTCACCGGCGTGTCGGGCTCCGGGAAGTCGACCCTCATCAACGACACCCTGTACCGGGCCGCGGCACGCCAGCTCTACGGCAGCAGCGAGGAACCGGCGCCGTACGCGTCGATCTCGGGCCTCGAGCACTTCGACAAGGTGGTGAGCGTCGACCAGAGCCCGATCGGCCGCACGCCGCGCTCCAACCCGGCCACCTACACGGGGCTGTTCGGCCCGATCCGCGAGCTGTTCGCCGGCGTGCCGGAGGCGCGCGCGCGCGGCTATGACGCCGGCCGCTTCTCGTTCAACGTGAAGGGCGGCCGCTGCGAGGCCTGCCAGGGCGACGGCCTGGTGAAGGTCGAAATGCACTTCCTGCCCGACATCTACGTGCCCTGCGACGTGTGCCACGGCACCCGCTACAACCGCGAGACGCTCGAGATCCGGTATCGCGGCAAGACGGTGCAGGAGGTCCTGCGCATGACGGTGCAGGAAGCGCATGCTTTCTTCAGCGCGGTCCCCACGCTCGCCCGCAAGCTGCAGACCCTGCTGGACGTCGGCCTGGGCTACGTGCAGCTCGGCCAGTCGGCGACGACGCTCTCGGGCGGCGAGGCGCAGCGCGTCAAGCTGTCGCTCGAGTTGTCCCGCCGCGACGCCGGTCGGACCCTCTACATCCTCGACGAGCCGACCACCGGGCTGCACTTTCACGACATCAAGATGCTGCTCGACGTGCTGCACCGTCTGCGCGACGCGGGCAACACCGTCGTGGTCATCGAGCACAACCTCGACGTCGTCAAGACGGCCGACTGGATCGTCGACCTCGGGCCCGAAGGCGGCGACAGCGGCGGGACGATCGTCGCCGAGGGAACGCCCGAGGTCGTGGCGCGCGCCAAGGGAAGCCACACCGGCGAGTTCCTGCGCCGCGCCCTGGAGACCCGCCAGCCGAAGGCCGCCGCCTAGCCTGGCCGCTTGACATTTACGAACGTTCGTACTATTTTCTGCGCCATGGCACGACGCTCCAAGGGCGAAGAGACGCGCACGGCAATCCTCGACCAGGCGGTCGAAGTCGCCAGCCGCGTGGGCCTCGAGGGCCTGACGATCGGTTCGCTCGCAGACGCGACCGGCATGTCCAAGTCGGGCCTGTTCGCGCACTTCGGATCTCGCGAGGACCTGCAGCTCGCGGCCCTGGAGCACGTGAAGACGAGCTTCGGGGAGGAAGTGCTGGGGCCCGTGCTCAAGGTGGACCGGGGCCTGCCCCGCCTGCGCGCGCTGTTCCAGTCGTGGCTCGACTGGAAGGCCTCGCCCGGGCCGGGCGGCTGCGTCCTGCAGTCGGCCGCGCATGAGTACGACGACCGCCCGGGGCGCATCCGCGACTCGGTGGTCGACGGCCAGCGCCAGGCGCTCGCCATGATCGAGCGCGCCGTGCGCCTCGCGATGCAGGAAGGCCACCTGCGCGCCGAGACCGATCCCGCCCAGATCGCCTTCGAGATGTATGGCCAGATCCTCGTCAGCCACAATCACCGGCGACTGCTCGGCGACCGCGAGGCGCGCAAGCGCGCGTTGCTCGCGTTCGACGAACTGGTGGCCCGCTACACCCCCCTGCCGCAGCGCCAGCGCGCCGCGGCCTGAACCCAAGGAGACCCTGATGAGCACCGCCCAAGCCCTGCGCGCCCCCAGAAATAGCACGAACGTTCGCTTCCTGATGGCGACCGCCTTGCGCCGCGCCGCGCTGGGCGCGTCGTCCCTCGTCGCGCCGGACTTCGCCGGCATGTGGGCGGAGCGCCTGTTCCTCACCCCACCCAAGCCGCGCTACCCCGTCGCGGAAGTGTTCGATCTGATCGAGGCCCGCCAGTCCTATCTGCAGCATCGGGGACGGCACATCGCGATGTGGCGCTGGGGCCCGCGCGATGCGCCCGCGGTGCTGCTCGTTCACGGCTGGGGGGGCCGCGCCACGCAGATGCGCGCGTTCGTCGGGCCGCTGCTCGAGGCGGGATACCGGGTCATCGCCTACGACCAGCCCGCGCACGGGCTTTCCGACGGCCGGCTCACGGGGCTGCCCGACTTTGCCGAGGTGCTCGAGGCCGTGGCCGTGCACCACGGCGGCGTGCGCGCCGTGCTCACGCACTCGCTCGGCGGCCCGGCCGCCGCGGTCGCGATCGCGCGCGGCCTGCCGATCGCGCGCGCAGTGTTCGTCAGCCCGCCGTCCGACCTGCTCGGCTACTCGCGGCGCTTTGCGCGCTGGCTCGCGATACCCGAGCGCGTGCGCCGGCGCATGCAGGCGGCGATCGAGGAGCGCTTCGGCGTGCGCTGGGCCGAGCTCGAGCTGGTGCGCGTGGCCCCGCGCGTGCTGGCCGAGACGCTCGTCATTCACGACCGCCAGGACACGATGGTGCCGTGGCGGCAGGGCGCGACCGTCGCGCGCAGCGTTCGTGGCGCGCGGCTGCTCAGCACCGAAGGGCTGGGGCATGGCCGCATCCTGGAAAATGCGGGCGTCGCGCGTGCGGCGGCCAAGTTCATCGCGGGGCAAGCCGGGGTGGCGAGTCCGGCGCAGCCGGCGCTGCCCAATCCCGCGCCCCTGTACTGATCGCCGCGCGATGGACCGCACCCGCACCGTGACCTGGGAAGACCCGGCCGCCGCTTTCTCGGAGGGCCGCAAGCTCGCGCCGATCGAGCATCTGCGCGCGATCCGGGACGGGCGGCTGCCCGATCCGCCCTTCGCGCGGCTGCTCGGCCTGCGGCTCGTGTTCGTCGAGGAAGGCGAGGCTGCCTTCGAGCTCGCCGCGGGCGAGCACCTGTACAACCCGATCGGCGCAGTGCACGGCGGGGTCGCCTTCTCGATGCTCGATTCGGCGATGGGCTGCGCGGTGCAGACGCGCTGCGCGCCCGGCAAGGGCTACACGACGCTGGAGCTCAAGGCCAACCTCGTGCGTGCGATCACGCTCGCGTCGGGCGTGCTGCGGGCCACGGCGAAGGTGGTGCATTTCGGCGGCCGCACCGCCACGGCCGAGGCCCGCCTCGAGGACGCGGCCGGGAAGCTCTACGCTCACGGCTCGAGCACCTGCCTGATCCTGGGCTGAAACCGGTTTACAGCGGCCGCGGATTGGGGCGAGAATCGGCTCGCACCCCGACCCGCATGCCCGGCAAGATCTTCCGCTTCGGGCCGACCCCGGAGCATCGCGCCCGCCACCTGTTCGTGTTCCTGCACGGCAGCGGGGCCACCTCCAAATCCATGATTCCCATCGCGTTCCGCTTCCAGGCGCGCTTCCCGAGCGCGGCGCTCGTCGTGCCGAGCGGCTTCACCTCGTCCGAGGTGGACCGCGACGCGCAGCAGTGGTACTCGAGCCGCGGGCTCACGGAGGAGAACCGCGTCGAGCGCGTCTCGGCCATCCTGCCGCGCCTCGAGGCGCTGGTGCGCCAGGAGCAGACCAACCACGGCGTGCCGGTGGAGCGCACGGTGCTGATCGGATTCTCGCAGGGCGGGACCGTGGCGCTGGAGGCGGTAAAGCAGGTGCCGGGGCTGGCCGGCGCGGTGGTCGCCTACTCCTCGCGCTTCGCGCGGCTGCCGGCACGCGGCGCGCGCATCGGCTCGCGCGTGCATCTCGTGCACGGCGAGTACGACGCGGTGGTCTCGCGCGTCTACGCGGAGCGCGCGGCGCGCTCGCTCGCGGCGCTGCACGTCCCGGTCACGCTGGACATCGTCGAGGACCTCGGCCACGCGCTCACGCACAGCGCGATCTGCCTGGGGTCGCTGCGCCTGCTGCAGGGCATCTACGAAGGCCGGCGGGCAACGCTGCACTGAATGGGCACCGTCGTCGCACTGGGCGGCCAGGTGGGCGGGGCGAAGCTTGCCGAGGGCCTGCAGCGCCTGCGCGGGCGCAGCCTCGCCTACATCGTCAACACCGGGGACGACTACGACTACCTCGGCCTGCACATCGCCCCCGACATCGACTCGGCCCTGTACGCGCTCGCCGGCATCGCCGATGCCGCGAAGGGCTGGGAGCCCGCCGGCGAGACCTTCGCCGCCCACGCGATGCTCATGCGCCTGCGCGGCCCGCAGCAGGCGCCGCTCGGCGACCGGGCCCTGGCGCTGCAGCTGCTGCGCGCGGAGGCGCTGCGCGGCGGCCGGCCGCTGACCGCGGTGACGCTCGAGCTGTGCCAGCGCCTCGGCGTCGAGGCGCGCGTGCTGCCGATGTGCGACGACCCGGTGCGCACGGTGGTGAACACCGAGTCCGGCGCGATGAGCTTCCTCGACTATTTCGTCGAGCTCAAATGCGAGCCCGCGGTGCGCGAGTTCCAGTACGGCGGCGCGGACGAGGCGCGATTGAGCGACGAAGTGCTCGATGCGCTGCATGCGCCCGACCTCGAGGCGGTGGTGCTGTGCCCGTGCAACCCCTACCACACCCTGCAGCCGATCCTGGCGGTGCCGGGCATGCGCGAGGCGCTGCGCAAGGGCGGCGCACCGGTGATCGCGGTCAGCCCGATCATCGGCGGCCGCGCGCTGCAGGGCTCCGCCGCGAAGATGATGCGCGAGCTCGGCCGCGAGGTCTCGGCGCGCGCGATCGCGATGGAATACCGCGGCCTGATCGACGGCCTCGTCATCGACAGCGCGGACGAAGCGCTCGCCGAGGGCATCCGGGCGAGCGGCTTCCAGGTGCTGGCCACCGCCACCTACATGCGCACCGCCGAGGACCGCCTCAAGCTCGCGCGCGCGGTGCTCGAGTTCGCGCGCGCCGTGCGGCTGCGCAGGGAGCTCGCCGCCGACGCCTGATCAGCGCATCAGGGCGTAGGCGCCACCGCGCTCGACGGCGCGCAGGTAGGCGGGGCGCGCATGGATGCGCGCGAGAAAGTCCATCAGGCGCGGTCGCCGCTCGTCGAGGCCGCCCCGCGCCCGCGCCGCCTCGATCGGGAAGCTCATCTGCACGTCGGCGGCGGTGAATTCGGGGCCGGCGAACCACGCGCGCGCCGCGAGCTCGCCTTCCATGAAGTCCAGATTGCGGTCGATGTTCGGCTGGACATAGGCGCCCTTGGCGCGCTGCGCGATGCCGCGGGCCACCGGCCGCACGAAGAACGGCATCGGGGCGGTCTCGATGCGGTCGAACAGGAGCTTCAGCAGCAGCGGCGGCTGCGCCGTGCCCTCCGCGAAGTGCATCCAGTACCGGTAGCGCATGCGCTCGGGCGTGCCGGCGGCCGGCACCAGGCGCCCGTCGCCGTAGCGCTCGGCGAGGTACTCGACGATGGCGCCGGATTCCGCGAGCGTCTGCCCGCCGTCCTCGATCACCGGCGACTTGCCGAGCGGATGCACGGCGCGCAGCTCGGGCGGCGCGAGCATCGTCTGGCGGTCGCGCTGGTAGCGGCGGATCTCGTAGTCGAGCCCGAGCTCCTCCAGCAGCCACAGCACGCGCTGCGAGCGCGAGTTGTTCAGGTGGTGAACGACGATCATGGGGATCCTCAGTTGCGCAGCTCGGGGAGGTCGCGGAACTGCTCGAGCGCCTCCGGGTTGGCGAGCGCGTCGGTGTTGCCGACCGGCATGCCGTGCACGACCGAGCGCACGGCCAGCTCGACGACCTTGTTGTTCTTGGTGCGCGGGATGTCCGCGACCTGCACGATCTTCGCGGGCACGTGCCGGCGCGTGGTGTGGTCGCCGATCTGGCGGCGGATGCGCTCTTCCAGCGCCGCGTCGAGCGCCTGGTCCTCGCGCAGCTTCACGAACAGCACGACGCGCGTGTCGGTGGGCTGCTCGGGCGGCCACAGCTGGCCGATGGCGACCGACTCCTCCACCTCCGGGATCTTCTCGACCTGCGCGTAGATCTCGGCCGTGCCGATGCGCACGCCGCCCGGATTGAGCGTCGCGTCCGAGCGGCCGTACACGATCATGGTGCCGCGCTCGGTGAGCTCGCACCAGTCGCCGTGGCACCAGACGCCCGGGTACTTGTCGAAGTACGCCGCGTGGTACTTCTCGCCGCCGCGGTCGTTCCAGAAGCCGAGCGGCATCGAGGGAAACGGCTTCGTGCAGACGAGCTCGCCCTTCTGTCCGACCACGGCGTTGCCCTCCTCGTCGAACACCTCCACCGCGAGGCCGAGCGAGCGGCACTGCAGCTCGCCGCGGTACACCGGCAGCACGGGGTTGGCGTCGGCGAACGCGGCCATGATGTCCGTGCCGCCCGAGATCGACGACAGGCACACGTCGGCCTTGACGTCGCGGTAGACGTAGTCATAGCTCTCCGGCACCAGCGGCGAGCCCGTGGAGATGATCATGCGCAGGCCCGGCTGCGGAAAGCGCTCGCGCGGCACGAGGCCGCGCTTGGCGATCGCGTCGATGAACTTCGCCGAGGTGCCGAAGTGGCTGAAGCGCTCGCGCTGCGCGTATTCGAACAGCATCGACGCCTCGCGCGCGAAGGGCGAGCCGTCGTAGAGCATGAGCGTCGCCTCGGCGGCGAGGCCGTGGAACAGCAGGTTCCACATCACCCAGTTGCAGGTGGTGTAGTAGAAGAAGTGGTCGTTCGGACGGACGTCGAAGTGCAGCTTGTACATCTTCAGCGCCGCGAGCAGCGACCCGCCCGCGCCGTGCACGATGCACTTGGGCTTGCCGGTGGTGCCCGAGGTGAACAGGATGTAGGCAGGATGCTCGAACGGCAGCTGGGCCCAGGCGATGTCGCCGGGCTGGTAGCGGCGCAACCATTCCTCGAGCAGCACGGCCTTCGGGATGTCCGAGACGTCCGGGCGCGCGTCGAGGTAGGGCACCACCACCACCTTGCGCAGGCTCGGCAGCTGCCCGGCGATCTCGCGCACGCGGTCGAGCACGTCGTGCTGCTTGCCGTTGTAGAGGTAGCCGTCGGCGACGAACAGCACCTTGGGCTCGATCTGCCCGAAGCGGTCGAGCACGCCGTCGACGCCGAAGTCGGGCGAGCACGAGGACCACACGATGCCGTGCGACAGCGCAGCCAGCGCGAGCGTCATCGTCTCGGGCAGGTTGGGAATGAAGGCCGCCGCGCGGTCGCCGGCGCGCAGGCCGAGCGCGGCCAGCGCCTGCGCCGCGCGCGAGACGTCGCTGGTCAGATCCGAGTAGGTCACGCGGCGCTGCGGCCCCCGCTCGTCCCAGAACACCATCGCGTCGCCCCGGTCCCCGCGCCGCAGCAGGTTCTCGCCGAGGTTGAGGCGCGCCTCCGGGAACCAGTGCGCGCCGGGCATCTTGTCGCCGTCCGCGAGCACCGTGGCGCCCTTGCGCGAGGCGCGTACCCCGCCCCATTCCCAGACCTCGTTCCAGAACGCCTCCGGCTGCTCGACCGACCAGCGGTAGAACTCGTCGTAGCTGTTCAGGTCGAGCCGGTGCTTGCGCACCACCTGGCGCGCGAACTGGGTGAGCTGCGCGTGCTCGACTGCGTCCTCCGAGGGTTGCCAGAGCGGCTGCATGGCGGCAATTATCGCCCGGTCCCGGCGGGCGGGACCGAGCCGGCGTGCGGCCGGGTCAGCACCTCGGGACGCAGCAGCTCGTCGAGCTGCGCGCGCGACAGCCAGCCCCTCGCGAGCACCAGGTCGTAGACGCGCTGCCCGGTCGCGAGCGAGGCCTGCGCCACCTCGCTCGCGCGCGCGTAGCCGAGCAGCGGGTTGAGCGCGGTCACCAGCGCCGTCGACTCGTCCAGCAGCCGGCGCGCCCGCTCGCGGTTGGCCTCGATGCCGCGCACGCAGCGATCGGCCAGCGTGCGGCAGCCGCTCGCCAGGTGCTTGAGGCTCTTGAACAGGCTGTGCGCGATCACCGGCTCGAAGGCGTTGAGCTGCAGCTGCCCGCCCTCGGCCGCCATCGTCACCGTCACGTCGTTGCCGATCACCTCGAAGGCGATCTGGTTCACCACTTCCGGTATCACCGGATTGATCTTGCCCGGCATGATCGAGGAGCCCGCCTGCACGGCCGGCAGGCGGATCTCGCCCAGCCCGGCGCGTGGCCCGGAGGAGAGCAGGCGCAGGTCGTTGCACACCTTGGAGAGCTTCACGGCGATGCGCTTGAGCACGCCGGAGAGCTGCACGAAGGCGCCCGCGTCCTGCGTCGCCTCGACCAGGTTGGGCGACACCACGAACGCGAATCCCGAGATCTCCGAGAGCCGCTGCGTGACCAGCGCGGCATAGGCCGGATGGGCGTTGATGCCGGTGCCGATCGCGGTGGCGCCCAGGTTGATCTCGCGCACCAGCGCCGAGGCCTCGCCCAGGCGCGCCTCGTCCTCGCCGAGCATCACCCCGTAGGCCGAGAACTCCTGGCCGAGCGTCATCGGTACGGCGTCCTGCAGCTGCGTGCGGCCGACCTTGAGCACGTCGCCGAATTCGGCCGCCTTGGCCTCGAAGGCCTCGCGCAGCACGCGCATCTCGCCCAGCAGCCGGCGGATGCCGAGCTGCAGCGCGAGCTTCACCGCCGTCGGATACACGTCGTTCGTGCTCTGCGACATGTTGACGTGGTCGAGCGGGTGCAGCTGCGCGTACTCGCCGCGGCCATGCCCCAGGTGCTCCAGCGCGCGGTTGCAGACCACCTCGTTGGCGTTCATGTTGGTGGAGGTCCCGGCGCCGCCCTGGATCACGTCGACCACGAAGTCCTCGACGAAGCGCCCGTCCCGGATCTCCTCGCAGGCGCGCTGGATGGCCTGCGCGAGGCGCTCGTCGAGCAGCCCGAGCTCGCTGTTGGCCATCGCCGCCGCCTGCTTGACGCAGGCGAGCGCTGCCACCAGGTCCGGGTAGATCGCGATCGGGGTGCCGGTGATGGGGAAGTTCTCCAGCGCCCGCAGGCTGTGGATGCCGTAGTAGGCCGCCGCCGGCACCTGGCGGTCGCCCAGCAGGTCGTGCTCGAGCCGCGTTTCCCTGGCCATGCAATCCTCCGCTCCGGAGGGCGCATTCTAGGCCGCCTTGCTTGACACCCCGTCGCCGCCACGCCAAAAATGGCGCTCCACCCAAGGAGAATCCCCCCCATGAGCACCACCCGCATCGCCCTGGCGCTGCTTGCCGCCGCCGCCTTCTCGGCGCCGGCCGCCGCACAGGAAGGCACCCTCAAGAAGATCAAGGACAGCGGCTCGATCACGATCGGCCACCGCGACGCCTCGATCCCGTTCTCGTACTACGACGACAACCAGAAGCCGATCGGCTACGCGATGGACCTGTGCCACCGCATCGTCGACGCGGTGAAGGCCGATCTGAAGATGCCCAAGATCGACGTCAAGTACCAGCTGGTCACTTCCGCCAACCGCATCCCGCTGATGGCGAACGGCACCATCGACCTGGAGTGCGGCTCGACCACCAACAACCTGGCGCGCCAGGAGCAGGTGTGGTTCACCATCACCCACTTCGTGACGGCCAACCGCTGGGTCTACAAGAAGTCCGCGAACCTCGACAAGCTGGCCGACCTCAAGGGCAAGACCATCGTGTCGACGGCGGGCACGACCAACATCAAGGGCATGACGCAGATCAATGCCGCCCAGAACCTCGGCCTGAACATCATCTCGGCCAACGGCCACCCGGAATCCTTCCAGATGGTCGAGACCGGCCGCGCGGCCGCGTTCGCCATGGACGACATCCTGCTGGCGGGCCTGGTGGCGCAGTCGCGGCATCCGGCCGACTACGCGATCTCGTCGGAGGCGACCTCGGTCGAGCCCTACGGCATCATGCTGCGCAAGGACGACAAGTCGTTCAAGGCGGTCGTCGACAAGGCGATGCGCGACATCTACAGCTCCGGGCAGATCAACGGCATCTACGAGAAGTGGTTCCAGAAGCCGGTCCCGCCCAAGGGCATCAACCTGAACCTGCCGATGACGGCCGCGCTCAAGAAGGTCGTGGCGCACCC
>DASUFW010000041.1:0-1416 GCA_036274335.1 Burkholderiales bacterium
TCCCACACCTTCACCTTGGGCCTGGACGTCGACCTGCGTTGGGTGGTCGTGGCCACGCAGTGTGATCACGGGACCATTGCTCCCGCCCGCAAACTCACCCGGGCGCAACTGATCACCTGGGTGCAGGCCCAAGTCCGCGCCGGTCACACGGTCCATACCGTGTACGAATGCTGCGGCTTCGGTTACACCCTGCACGAACAACTCAGCGCCGCGGGCGCCCAGTCCTTGATCACCACCCCCATGCGTCTGAATCTGGAACGCCGCCGCAAGAATGATCGGCTCGATGCCCGGGAACTGTGTGTGCGCCTGAGTCGCTACCTCGCGGGTCAACGCCACGAACTGCGCCCGATCCGCATTCCCAGTCGGGCTGAAACCCAGCGCCGGGAACTGGGCCGGCAACGCGAGTTTTTCAAACGCGAGGTCCGCCGGCTCGAAAACCATGGCCGCGCTTTACGGATTGAACACGAACACGAGACCTTACCGGCGGGCTGGGCCGGACCGCGCAAATGGAAACAGCTTTCCAAAGAGTGCAGCGCGTTTGTCCGGGCACAACTCGAACCGGTGGCCCACCACATCCGCAGTCTCAAAGCCGAGCTGGACCGGTTGACCCACCAGCTTGAAGCGCTGGTCGCCGCGGAGGCCATTCCGACGGGACTGGGTACGTTGACCGTCGCATTGCTGGACGGGGAGGTGTGTGATTGGCAGCGCTTCGGCCATCGCAAAGCCATCGGCTCGTATACGGGCTGTTGTCCCAGTGAACATTCCAGCAGCAGCGTGCAACGCTTTGGCCACATTGATCGGCACGGCAACGCCCGCGTCCGGGTGCTCTTGGTCGAAGCGGTGTGGCGGCTCTTGAAATGGCAACCCGGCTGGCATGCCCGCCAGAAGTGGCTCGCGAAATTAAAGCACGGTGCGTCCTTGAAAAAGAAAATCGCGGTGGCCTTGGCCCGGCAACTGGCCATTGACCTGTGGCGCTGGCGCACCGGCCGGGCCACCGCCGCCGAACTGGGCTGGACGTTGCGGAGTGCGGCCCGCGAAACCACGGCGTAACCCCAGCCCTCGACACGCACGAAACCCAAACTTTGCGATCGGAATTTCAAGTTGAATTGCTTTGGACCGCAGGGTGGCGCGCTGCTCGGCGCTGCAGCTGGTTCGCCCCAGCGAATCATCCGTTAGATGGGGCGCGCGCCCCCCACGGTTCGCTCCCAAGTCAGGCACACGACATCATGGGCGCACCCCACGGGTGCTGCTCGAATCGGAGCTGGTGACCGGGACCCCACCGGAATCACGAGCGGGAGTCGAACGCCCTGCGCCACCAAGCCACCCAACTGGAAAGACCGGGAAAGGAACCAAGACGGGAAAGCTTTTAAGAAAAATCCAGTTCACGCCCTCGTTGCAGTTGACAACCCTCATCGG
>DASUFW010000042.1:0-19910 GCA_036274335.1 Burkholderiales bacterium
CGCCGCACGGCGTCGTTGTTGCGGATGTCCTCCGCGGTGCCCGAGAGCACCACCCGCCCGGTCTCGATCAGGTAGGCGTGATCGGCGAGCCCGAGCGCCATCGCCGCGTTCTGCTCCACGACCAGCATGCTGACCTTCTCCTTCTCGTTCACGGTGCGCAGGATCTCGAACAGCTCCTTCACGATGAGCGGCGCGAGGCCGAAGGAGGGCTCGTCGAGCAGCATCAGGCGCGGCCGCAGCATCAGCGCGCGCGACACCGCGAGCATCTGCTGCTCGCCGCCCGAGAGCGTGCCCGCCTGCTGCTCGCGGCGCTCCTTGAGGCGCGGGAAGTAGCCGAACACGCGCTCGAGGTCAGCCTGCACCGCGTCGCGGTCCCCGCGCGTGTAGGCGCCCAGGCGCAGGTTCTCCTCGGTGGTGAGGTTCACGAACGTGCCGCGCCCGTCGGGCACGTGGGCGATGCCCTTCCTCACGATCGACTCGGTCGGCCGGCCGTCGATACGCTCGCCGGCGAAGCGGACCTCGCCCTGGGTCTTCACCATGCCGCACAGCGCCCGCAGCGTCGTGGTCTTGCCCGCGCCGTTGGCGCCGAGCAGCGTCGTGATCGTGCCCTCGTCCATCGCGAAATCGATGCCGTGCAGCACCCGGGTCGGCCCGTAGGAGGCGTGCAGCCCGGACACCTGCAGGAGCGCCGCCATCAGTGCGCCGCTCCGCCGAGGTAGGCCTGGATCACCTCGGGATGCGCTTGCACCTCGGCGGGCGTGCCCTCGGCGATCTTGCGGCCGAAATTGAGCGCCACCACCCGGTCGGAGATGCTCATGACGAGGCTCATGTGGTGCTCGACCAGCAGCACCGTGAGGCCCAGCCGGTCGCGGATCTCCTGAATCAGCACGCCGAGCTCGCCGACTTCCTCGTGATTGAGGCCGCTCGCCGGCTCGTCGAGCAGCAGGAGCTTGGGGTCGCTCGCCAGCGCGCGCGCGAGCTCCACGCGCTTGGCGGTGCCGAACGGCAGGTCCGCGACGCGCACCTGGGCGACCTTCTCGAGGTCGAGGAAGCGGATCAGCGAGCGCGCCTTTTCCAGCGTCGCGCGCTCCTCGGCGACCACCACCGGCAGGCGCAGCGCGTTGAACAGGAAGCCGCTCGAGGTGCGGCAGTGGTGGCCCACCATGATGTTGTCCATCACCGTCATGGTGCGGAACAGCGCGAGGTTCTGGAAGGTGCGGCCGATGCCGAGCTCCGCGATGCCGTACTTCGGCACCCGCAGGAGCGAGCTGCCGTTGAACAGGATGTCGCCCGAGTCGCACTCGTAGAGCCGCGACAGGCAATTGAACAGCGTCGTCTTGCCGGCGCCGTTCGGCCCGATCAGGCCGACGATGCGTCCGGCCTCGACGTCGAAGGACACGCCGTCGAGCGCCACGATGCCGCCGAAGCGCACGCCGACGCCTTCCACGCGCAACAACGCCTTTGCAGCAACCGGTTCGATTGCTCCCTCCTCCGATGGGTCCGCCTGCGGCGCCTCGCCGGGCGCTATTGCAACTCGTGTCGGATTGTCGGACGATACGTCGCGAAGAGTCAAGAAACCAGATGACCGAGGCTGTCGAGAAGTTCCGGCGGATCAGCTCCACGCCGGCGTACCAGCTCGTGGCGGAGGCCATCGAGCGCCGCATCCTGTCCGGGCGCATGCGCCCGGGCGAGCCGATCGGCACCGAGGCCGAGCTGGTCAAGCAGTTCGGTGTGAACCGCTCGACGGTGCGCGAGGGCATCCGCCTGCTCGAGCACGACGGCATCATCCAGCGCCAGCCCAACCGGCGCCTGGCGGTCTCGCTTCCCCATTACGAGCGCCTGGCGACGCGCACCACGCGCGCGCTGGTGCTGCACGAGGCCACCTTCCGCGAGCTCTACGAGGCCGGCATGGCGCTGCAGCTCGCGACGATCGAGGGCGCGACGCGCCACGCCACGCCCGAGCAGGTGGAGGCAATGCAGGAGAACATCGAGCGTACCGAGCGGGTGCTCGATGACCCGGCCGCGGTCGCGGAGCTCGACGGCGAATTCCACGCCCTGATCGGAAAAGCGTCGGCCAATCGCGTGCTGCAGCTGGCGCGCGAGCCCTCGGACCTGCTGGTGCGGCCGACGACCGAAATCGTGCTGCGGCACGTGAAGGAGGGCGCGCCCCGGCTGCTGCACGCGCACCGCATGCTGCTGGACGCGATCCGGCGGCGCGATGCGGATCTCGGGCGCCTGTGGGCGCGGCGCCACATCAACGACTGGCGCAAGGGCTTCGAGCGCGCGGGCCACGACCTCGACCAGCCCATCGACCGCCTGTACCTGCGCTCGCTGCCTGCGGGCGCCGCGGCCCGCTAGCACTCGGCCTCGACCGTACGGCGGCGAACGGCGAGAATGCCGTCGTGCGCATCGCGCTGTGCAACGAGGTCATCGCGCCCATGCCGTTCCCGCAGCAATGCGAGTACGCGGCCAAGCTCGGCTACGACGGCCTGGAGATCGCGCCCTACACGCTGTCCGAGGAGCCGCAGCGCCTGGGCTCCGCGCAGCTCGCCGCGGCGCGCGCGGCCGCGGAGGACGCCGGCATCGCCATCACCGGCCTGCACTGGCTGCTGATCAAGCCGGCGGGGCTGTCGATCACCGCGCGCGACGACACCGTGCGCCGCCGCACGCTCGACGTGATGTTCGCGCTGGTCGAGCAGTGCGCCGAGCTCGGCGGCCGCTACCTGGTGCACGGCTCGCCCCACCAGCGGCGCATCGATCCCGGCGACACGCGCGCGGCGGCGCTCGGGCGCGCGCAGGATTGCTTCGCGGCGGTCGCCGAGCGCGCCGAGAAGGCGGGCGTGATGTACTGCATCGAGCCGCTCGCCTCCGAGCAGACGCCGCTCATCAACACGCTCCGGGAGGCGGCGCTGATGGTCGAGGCGATCGGCAGCCGCGCGGTGCGCAGCATGCTCGACTGCAGCGCCGCCGGGCGCATGGAATCCGCCCCGCTGCCCGCGCTGGTCGATCGCTGGCTGCCGAACGGCATGATCGCCCACGTGCAGGTGAACGACCGCAACCGGCGCGGCCCCGGCCAGGGCGAGCAGCGCTTCGCGCCGCTCTTCGCGGCGCTCAAGCGCCATGGCTACGCCGGCGACATCGCCGTGGAGCCGTTCGACTACGTGCCCGACGGCCCCGGCGCCGCGGCGCGCGCCATCGGCTACGTGAAGGGCATCCTGGAGGCGCTGGGCTAGCCGCGCCGCGCCGACGGCGGGCGCTTCAGACTTCGAGCCACTCCCGGCGGACCTGCTCGTTCGCGCGCAGCTGATCGGGCGTGCCTTCGAACACCACCTGGCCGTGGCCCATGACGAAGACGCGCTTCGAGATCTTCAGCGCGATCGTCAGCTTCTGTTCGACCAGCAGGATCGAGACGCCGCGGCTGGCGATCGTCTCGAGCAGGTGCGCGACCTGCTCGACCAGCTTCGGCGCGAGGCCCTCGGTCGGCTCGTCGATCATGATGAGGTCGGGATCCCCCATCAGCGTGCGGCACATGGTCAGCATCTGCTGCTCGCCGCCCGAGAGCACCCCGCCCGGCAGGTCCGCACGCTCGCGCAGGTTGCTGAACATGTCGAACATGTCCCTCATCTTCCAGCGCCCCTCGCGCCGCGCGTGCTTCTGCCCGAGCAGCAGATTCTGGCGAACCGTGAGCGTGGGAAAGATGTCCCGGTTCTCGGGCACATAGCCCAGGCCGCGGCGCGCGATCTCGTGCGGCTTGCGGCCGACCAGCTCCTCGCCCTTGAACCGGATCGAGCCGACCGGCGCCACGTCGCCCATGATCGCCTTGCAGGTGGTCGAGCGCCCGACGCCGTTGCGGCCGAGCAGGCTGACGATCTCGCCGTCGGCCACGTCGAAGGACACGCCGTGCAGGATGTGGCTCTTGCCGTAGTACGCGTGCAGGTCGCGGACTTCCAGCATGGCTCAGGCCGCCTCCTCGCCGAGATACGCCTCGCGCACCGCCGCGTTGCCGCGGATGTCGTCGGGCGGGCCGCTCGCGATGATCTCCCCGTACACCAGCACCGAGATGCGGTCGGCGAGTCCGAAGACGACGCTCATGTCGTGCTCGACCATGAGCAGCGTCTTGCCTTCCGTCATGCGCCGTACCAGGTCGACGGTCTGGCTGGTCTCGGAGCGGTTCATGCCCGCGGTCGGCTCGTCCAGCAGGATGACCTCGGCGCCGCCCGCGATCGTGATGCCGATCTCGAGCGCGCGCTGCTCGGCATAGGACAGCACGCCGGCGGGGACGTCGGCGCGCGCGGCGAGGCCGATGTCCGCCAGGATCTGGCGGCTGCGCGCATTGGCGTCGTCGAGCCGGTCCACGTCGTGCCAGAACGAGTACCGGTAGTTCATCGACCACAGGGTGCCGCAGCGCACGTTCTCGAACACGCTCATGCGCGGGAAGATGTTGGTCACCTGGAAGCTGCGCGCCAGCCCCAGGCGGTTGATCTCGTAGGGCTTGCGTGCGGTGATGTCCCGGCCGTGCAGCCGGATGTGGCCCGAGGTGGGCGCGTACTTCGCCGTGATCAGGTTGTACAGCGTCGACTTGCCCGCGCCGTTCGGGCCGATGATGGCGTGGCGCTCGCCCGCCGCGATGTCGAGCGTGACACCGCGGATCACGGCCGTCGAGCCGAAGCTCTTGTGCAGGTCGAGCAGCTCGATCGCGGCGCTCATCGCCCGTGCCCCCCGGGGGCGCGCGGGCCGGCTTCGTCCCAGGCGGCCGCCAGCCGCGGCGCGAGCCGGTGCGCGAGCAGAAACCCGCCGAGCGCGAGCCCACCGAAGACCAGCCATGGCAGCGGCTGGTCGACGTCGAATCGAATCCAGAACAGGCGCTTCACCGCCTGGCCCGAGGCGCGCACGCTGAGGAAGTGCAGCAGCTCGAGCAGCCCGATCACGCCGACCGCGCTGCACAGCGCGGGCAGCCCCACCTGCAGGTAGGGGAGGGCGAGCGAGCGCAGCCGCCCGGCGCGCGCGATCGGCAGGTGCATCATGATCAGCCCGGTCAGGCCCGTCGGGGCGTACATCACCGTGGCCACGAAGATGAGCCCGACGTAGAACGCCCAGATCTCGGTGTAGTTGGAGAGCAGCGTCTGCAGGAGCGTGTAGACGACCGCGCCGACGATCGGCCCGATGAAGAAGCCGACGCCGCCGATGAAGGCCTGCAGCAGCACCACGCCGGAGGTGTTGAGGTTCACGGCCTCCTCGGTGACGATCTCGTAGTTCAGCGCGAAGAGGCCGCCCGCGACGCCGGCGAAGAAGCCGGCGGCCATGAAGGACAGCAGGCGGACCTGCTTTTGCGAGTAGCCGACGAACTCGGCGCGCTCCGGATTGTCGCGCACCGCGTTCGCCATGCGCCCGAGGGGCGTGCGCGAGAACCGGTACATCAGCCAGGCCGAGAGCAGCATCCATGCGGCGATCAGGTAGTAGACCGCGACCTCGCTGCGGAACTGGATGCCGAAGAACGAGGTGAGGTCGGTGCGGTCCGCGGTGATGCCTTCCTCGCCGCCGGAGAACTTGACGAAGATGAGCGAGGAAGCCGCGATCAGCTCGCCGATGCCGAGCGAGATCATCGCGAATACGGTGCCCGAGCGGTTGGTCGAGAAGCTGCCGATCACCAGGCCGAAGAACAGGCCCGCCAGGCCGCCGATGAGCGGCACCAGCGGCAGCGGCAGGAAGTAGCCGGCGCCCGCGATCTTCATGAAATGGATCGCCAGGTAGCCGCCGAGGCCGAAGTACACGGCGTGGCCGAACGAAAGCATGCCGCCCTGGCCGAGCAGCATGTTGTAGGACAGGGAGAAGATGACCATGATGCACATCTGGTTGAGCACCGCGATGCTGGTGCCCGAGCGGGCCACCTGCGGCAGCAGGGCGACGAGCAGCAGCGCCCCCCACCAGATCGCGTGGCGTCCCGTGAACGCGTTCATACCTCGCGCTTTCCGAGCAGCCCGGTCGGCCGGAAGATCAGGATCAGCACCAGCAGCAGGTACGGCAGGATCGGCCCGATCTGGGCGACCGTCACCGAGTAGAGATCGCTCAACGCGCTGGCGCGGCTGGTCTGGATCCCGAGGGCGGCGAACAGGTCCTTGAGGGAGTAGTCGACCGCCACCGCGAAGGTCTGCAGCAGGCCGATCAGCAGCGACGCGATGAACGCGCCGGCGAGCGACCCCAGGCCGCCGACGACGATCACGACGAAGACGATGCTGCCGAGCACGGCCGCCATGCCCGGGAAGGTGGTGAGGACCGGGCCGGCGATCACGCCGGCGAGTCCCGCGAGCGCCGAGCCCACACCGAACACGCCGGTGAACACCATCGGCACGTTGTGCCCCAGCATGGCCACCTGGTTCGGATGGGTGATCGCGGCCTGGATGATGAGCCCGACGCGCGATCGCGTGAGCACCGCGAACAGCGCGATGAAGATGCCGATCGAGATCGCGAGCATGAACGCCTTGTAGGCCGGGAAATCCGTGCCCCACAGGCTGAACAGCGGAAAGGAAAGGATCGCGGGCTCGCGGTAGTCCAGCGTCTGCTTGCCCCAGATCAGCACCACGGACTCCTGGATGAGGAAGGCGACGCCGAAGGTGAAGATCAGCTCGGCCACGTGCCCGTAGCGGTGCACGTGGCGCAGGCCGTAGCGCTCGACCAGCGCGCCCACGACGCCGACCAGCGGCGGGGCGAGGAGCAGCCCCGGCCAGAAGCCGACCTTGGTGGAGATCGAGTAGGCCAGGTACGCGCCCAGCATGTAGAAGCTCGCGTGCGCGAAGTTGAGCACGCCCATCATGGAGAAGATGAGCGTCAGGCCGCTCGAGAGCATGAACAGCAGCAGCCCGTAGACCAGGCCGTTCAGCAGCGAGAAGACGGTCAGCTCAAGCACGGAACGCGCGGGGGCGGACGGCGCGGGGCGCGGGACGGCGGCCCAAAGGCGCATGCGCCCGGCGCGCGCCCGGCGCTCCAGGGAGCGTCGGGCGCGACGGGGCTCATGCGGGCGCCGCTACGGGCGCTGCATCTTGCAGGTCGTGGGCGTGGACGCCGCGTGCGCGCTGACCGTCGACTCGGTCACCAGGCCGAATCCCGAGTTGTCCAGGTCGGTCTCGAGGCCCTTGTTGGTGTGCACGAAGATGCGGACCGGCATCTGCAGCTGGTGGTCCGACGCGCGCATCGTGTCGATGTCGCCCCACGGCGCCGTGTAGGTCATGCCTTCGAGCGCGGCCGCCACCTTGGCCGGCTCGGTGCTCTTCGCCTTGTTGATCGCGTTCGCGAGCATGTGCAGCGTGGTCAGGGTGCGCGGCTGCGTCCAGTCCTCGTCCGGCCACTTCTTCTTGTAGCGCTTGAGGATGTCGAGGTTGGCCGCGTTGCTCGGGCCGTTGCCGGGGCCTTCGCCGACCAGGCGCACCTTGCCGACGCCGCCCGCGCCGATCGCCTTGGTGATCCCGTTGCCGGCCGCGTAGTACGTGTAGAACGGGATGTCGAGGCCGGCGTCATTGGCCGCCTTGGCGAGGCCGAGCATGTCGGCGCCCCAGTTGCCGGTGATCACGGCCTGCGCGCCCGAGGCCTTGATCTTGGCGATGTAGGGCGAGAAATCCTTGACCTTGCCGATCGGGTGCAGCTCGTTGCCCACGATCTTGATGTCCGGCCGCTTCAGCCCGAGGTCGCGCACGGCGGCCTCGGCGACGGCCTTGCCGAAGGAATAGTCCTGGCCGATGACGTAGATCGACGTCATCTTCTTGTTGTTCGCGATGACGTCGGTCAGCGCGTTCATCTTCATGTCGGCGTTGGCATCGAAGCGGAAGTGCCAGTAGCTGCACTTCTCGTTGGTCAGGCTCGGGTCCACCGCCGAATAGTTCAGGTACAGCACGCGCTTGTCGGGCTCGCGCTCGTTGTGCTTGGCGACCGCGTCGATGAGCGCGTTCGCGACGCCCGAGGAGTTGCCCTGCACGATGAACTGGATGCCCTCGCCGATCACGCGCTTCAGCTGGATCAGGCTTTCCGCCGGCGAGACCTTGTTGTCGAAGCCGATGACCTCGAGCTTGCGCCCGCCCAGCACGCCCCCCGCCTTGTTGATCTCGTCGGCGGTGAACTGGAACTGGCGCAGCCCGCTCGTGCCGACCGCGGCGAACGGTCCGGACAGCGGGTCGATGAACGCGATGCGCACGGGGTCCGCCGCCAGGGCGGACGTCGCAGCCAGGCCGGCGGCAAGCGCCGCGGCGAGGCCGAATGTTCTACGGCCAATCATGGGTCCCTCCTCCTCAGTAGGCGCTACGGGTCGATGCTCCCCCTCCAGGGGAGCATCAGTCTCTGGAAATTTGCGCCCCTTGTCCAGTCCATCGCGGCCGGCCGGCCGGCTCGACCGGATCGGGCGCGGCGGCGACAATGGATCCCCGGCATGAAGCTACCCCGCCCAAGACCCGGCCGCGTGGTACTCGAGGGCCGCTACGCGCGGCTCGAACCGCTGTCGCTCGCGCACGCCGAAGCGCTGCTGGCCGCCTCGGCCAATGCCGCGAGCTTCGACTACCTGTTCGACGTGCCGCCCACGGACCTCGAGGACCTCAAGGCCTACATCCGCGAGAAGGCGGCCCTGGAAGATCCGCTGTTCCAGACCGTGATCGACAAGGCGACCGGACTGGCCGGCGGGCGCCAGACCCTGATGCGCATCACCCCGGAGCACGGCGTGATCGAGATCGGCAACATCCTGTGGGGCCCCGCCATCGCGCGCACGCGCGTCGCGACCGAGGCGCTGTACCTCGCCGCGCGCTACGTCTTCGACGAGCTGGGCTACCGGCGCTTCGAGTGGAAGTGCAACGACCGCAACGAGCCCTCGAAGCGCGCGGCGCGCCGGTTCGGGTTCGCGTTCGAGGGCGTCTTCCGGCAGCACATGTGGACGAAGGGAGAAAACCGCGATACCGCCTGGTTCGCCATGCTGGACCGGGACTGGCCGCGGCTGCGCGAGGCCTACGAACGCTGGCTCGAGCCGGCCAACTTCGACCCCGGGGGGCGGCAGCGCGCCAGGCTTTCGGTCCCTGCCTGAGGCCGGAGTTACACTAATCGGCCCATGTCCTCCCGCATCGCCATCGAGCAGACCGGCCGCAACGTCATCTGCAGCGTGGTGTTCGTCGACCTCGTGGAGTACACGCGCAAGTCGGTCGCCGAGCAGCTGGCGATCAAGGACCGCTTCACCGAGCTGATCGCCGAGGCGCTGAAGGACATCCCGGTCAACGACCGCATCGTCCTGGATACGGGCGACGGCGCGGCGATGAGCTTCCTGGGCGACCCGGAGGACGCGCTGTTCGTCGGCATGAGCCTGCGCGACCGCCAGGCGGGCTCGATCCGGGTCGGCATCAACCTCGGGCCGGTGCGGCTGGTCAAGGACATCAACGGCCATCCCAACATCGTCGGCGACGGCATCAACGTCGCGCAGCGCATCATGAGCTTCGCGGACCCGGGCCAGATCCTCGCGTCTCGCTCGTACTTCGACGTGGTGTCGTGCCTGTCGGACGAGTACGCGCGCCTGTTCTCGTACGAGGGCTCGCGCACCGACAAGCACGTGCGCGAGCACGAGGTGTACGTCGTCGGCCAGTCCGCGAGCGCCTACGAGCACGCCAAGACCGGAATGGCGAGCCGCGCCACGCACCCGCAGCTGCGCGCCGCCTCGGGCACCGGCCGGATGGCGGCGCCGGCGGCCGCCTGGCAGGCGGCACTCGTGCGGCTGAACGAGTTTCTGCGCGACCGGAGGAAGGTCACCCTCGCGGGCGGGGTCCTGGGCGGGCTGGTGCTGCTGCTCGCGGCGACGCTCGCGTTGCGCTCGCCGGCGCCGCGGCCCACGGCGGCCGCCGCGCCGCCGGCCGCCGCCGCGCTGCCGAGCGCCGCGCCCGCCGGGCCGGTCGCCGAGAAGGCGCAGGACGCGGCCGACGAAGCGGCCAAGGCGCCTGCACCCGATGCGGCCAAGGCGGCCGCCGCGAGGCCCGCGACCGCCCCGGCGGCGGCGCCTGCCGCGCCGCGTGTGGCCGAAGCGAAGCAGGACAAGAACGCGCCGGCCGAGCCGGCCGCAGTGCCCGGCCGCGTGAGCCTGTCGATCGCGCCCTGGGGCGAGGTGCTGGTCGACGGGCGCTCGCGCGGCGTGAGCCCGCCGATGAAGACCCTGAAGCTCCCGCCCGGGCGCCACACGATCGAGATCCGCAACACGACGTTCAAGCCGCACGTGGCCGTGGTCGAGGTGAAATCGGGCGGCCGCGTCACCGTCAAGCACGTCTTCAAATGAGGCGGACGGCCCCACCCCGGCACGCGCTCCTGGCGGCCGCCGCGGCCGGTTTCTGGCTGGCGGCCTGCGCCCCGCTGGCCGAGAAGCCCGAGGCGCAGGCACCGCGCATCACCGAGGCGGACCTGCGCAACCGGGCCCACGAGCAGCTGGCGGAGGGCATGCGCGAATACCAGCAGGGCGAGTTCGACGCCGCGCGCCGCGACCTGTCGGGATCGCTGGACCACGGCCTGCTCACCAAGAGCGAGCAGTCCACGGCGCGCAAGCACCTCGCGTTCATCTATTGCATGCAGGGCCACGAGGCGGACTGCCGCGACGAGTTCCGCAAGGCGATCGAGATCGACCCGGGCTTCGACCTGTCGCCCGCGGAATCGGGCCACCCGATCTGGGGGCCGGTCTACGCGGGCGTGAACGCGAAGCTGCGGCCGCCGCCCGAGCCGGCCAAGGCGCCGCGCAACCCCGCACAGCAGCTGCTGGACGAGGGCCTGGCGAAGTACAACGGCGGCGATTATGCGGGAGCTGCCGCGACGCTGGAGAAGGCGGTGAAGACGGGCCTCGCGGACAAGGGCGAGCAGGTGATGGCGCTCAAGCATGCGGCGTTTTCGTACTGCCTGCTGAGCAAGTTCTCGCAGTGCCGGTCCGCATTCAACCGGATCTATGAAATCGACCCGACGTTCGCGCTGACGGCTGCCGAGTCCGGGCACCCGTCGTGGCACCGCACCTACGAAAGTGCCCGGCGGCGAGCGCAGGCGGGCGGGAAGAAATAGGCGGGCGAGCGCCGATGGCCGCCGTCATGCCGGAAACGCTGGGCCGCTACAAGGTGCTCGAGGTGATCGGGCGCGGCGCGATGGGCGTGGTCTACAAGGCGGTCGACCCGGCGATCGACCGCGTGGTCGCGATCAAGACCATCAACCTGTCGCTCAATCCGGAAGAGCTCTCCGAGTACGAGGCGCGCTTCCAGCAGGAGATCAAGGCGGCCGGCCGCTTCAGCCATCCCAACATCGTCACCGTCTACGACGTGGGCCGCACGGACGAGCTGGCCTACATGGCGATGGAGTTCCTCAACGGGCGCGAGCTCAAGGACCTGCTGGCGGGCGGGCAGCGGCTGGAGGTGGCGACGGCGGTGGAGCTGCTCGCGCAGGTCGCGGATGGCCTCGCGTTCGCGCACGAGCACGGCATCGTGCACCGCGACGTCAAGCCCTCGAACATCATGGTCATCGAGCTGCCGAACGGCGTGCTCGCGAAGATCACCGACTTCGGCATCGCGCGCATGCCCGGCTCCGCGGTCAAGACGATGACCGGCATCGTGCTCGGCTCGCCGCGCTACATGTCGCCCGAGCAGGTGGTCGGCCGGCCGCTCGACGCGCGCTCGGACGTGTTCTCGCTCGGGGTCGTGCTGTACGAGACGCTGACCGGCGTCGCGCCCTTCGACGGCGAGAACCTCACGGCCATCATGCACGCCACGGCCAACGTGCAGCCCGAGCCGCCCTCGGCGCGCAACGCGGCGGTGCCGCGCATGCTCGACCTGATCGTCGCCAAGGCGCTCGCCAAGTCGCTCGACGACCGCTATCCCTCGATGCGCGAGCTGGCGCTCGACCTGCGCGAGATCGGCCGCCAGGCGCCCAGGGGCAGCGGTCCGGTCGTGCTCCCGCCGCGGCCCGCGGCCGCGGAAGCCGCCACGATCTCGGGGCGCTATCAGCAGGATCCCGCCGGCGAGGACGCCGCCGTGCCCCTCAAGCTGGCCACCCAGTTCGATTCGTTCGGCGCGACCGTGCGGCTCGCCGCGCTCACCCAGCAGACGGTCGAATTCCGGGGCTACATCTCGCAGACGCAGAAGATGCGTGCCTACCAGGGCCAGGTCGACGAGCGTGCGGCACCGCCGGCCCCGGACCCGGCTGCCTCGACCGGGCCGGCGCGAGCCGTCCCGGCCATTCCCCGCGGCGGCGGGGGGTACCCGGGCGCGCGCGACGGGCAATCCTGGGCCATCGGGCCGCTCGTGGTGCTGGGCGTGCTCGCGCTCGCGGTGATCGGCCTGACCGTTCTCAACCTGGTGCGCTGAGCACGGGCGGCGCGCGCCTTGCGTCCCGCGGCCCCGCGCTTTCGCGTGCTCGCGCTCGATCTTCTCGAGCGCGACGTCGTCTTGCGCATGCCTTTCCGCTTCGGCGTCGTGACGCTCACCGCAGCCCCGCAGGCCTTCGCGCGGGCGCGCATCCGCACCGAGGACGGCCGCGAGGCCGAGGGCGGGGCGGCGGAGCTGCTCGCGCCGAAATGGTTCGACAAGGACCCGGCGCTCTCCAACGCCGACAACTTCGAGCAGCTGCGGCGCTCGCTGGCGCAGGCGCGCGAAGCCTACCTCGCGCACGAGGCGCGCAGCGCTTGGGAGCACGCTTCGCCGGCGCGCGGGCTGGTGGAGAACTTCGGGCCGGCGCTCCTCGACCGCGCGCTGCTCGACGCCCTGTGCCGGGCGATCGGCGCGTCCTTTCCCGATGCGATTCGCGCGAACCTCGTGGGTGCGCCGAAGACGGAGGGCATCGACCTCGGCGCCTGGTTCGCGACGCTCGCGCCTGCGGCGCGCATTGCGGCACGCCATACGGTGGGGCTCGTGGATCCGATCACCTCGTCAGACGTGCGCGAGCGGGTGGGCGACGGGCTGCCCGAGACGCTCGAGGAGGTCGTGTCGCGCTACGGCCATCGCTACTTCAAGCTCAAGGTGGGCGGGGACGCGCGCGCCGACGTGGAGCGCCTCGGCGCGATCGCTGCGGTCCTCGACCGCCTGCCGGAATACCGGGTCACGCTCGACGGCAACGAGCAGTACGAGGACATGCAGGGCGTGGCGGAGCTCTGGGCGCGCATGAAGGGCGAGGCGCGGTTGTCGCGCCTGATGGAGGCCATCCTGTTCATCGAGCAGCCGGTGAAGCGGCAGAAGGCGCTGTCCGCGCCCGTGGCCGGGCTGGCGCGGCCGGTGATCATCGACGAATCCGACGACGCCCTGGACGCCTTTCCGCGCGCCCGTGCGCTCGGCTACCGGGGCGTGTCGTCCAAGACCTGCAAGGGCCTCTACAAGTCGCTGCTGAACGGCGCGCGCTGCGCCGCGTGGAACGCGCAAATGGGGACAGTCCCCATTTATTTCATGTCGGGCGAGGACCTCACGATCCAGGCCGGCCTCGCGCTGCAGCAGGACCTGGCGCTTGTTTCGCTGCTGGGCCTCACGCACGTCGAAAGAAACGGCCACCATTACGTGAACGGCATGGCAGGATTGCCGGCGGCGGAGCAGGCGGCGTTCCTGGCCGGCCACCCGGACCTGTACGAGCGCAGCCACGGCGCGGCGCGCCTGCGCATCGCCGGGGGAGAAATCGCGATCGGCTCGCTGGGCTGCGCGGGCTACGCAAGCCGCGCCCTGCCGGACTGGACCGCAATGAGGGAGATGACATGGGCTTCGGTCTCGTGAGCACCCGCCGGTGAGCGAACGGCGCATCGGCATCGTCATGCACGGCGTCACCGGGCGCATGGGCACCAATCAGCACCTCGTGCGCTCCATCGTCGCGATCCGGGCGCAGGGCGGCGTGGCGCTCAGGGACGGCACGCGCCTGATGCCCGAGCCGCTCCTCGTGGGCCGCAATGCCGCCAAGGTCGAGGCGCTTGCGCGCGCGCACGGCATTCACCGGTGGACGACCGACCTCGACGCGGCGCTCGCCTCGCGCGAGGACAGCGTGTTCTTCGATGCCGCGTCCACGCAGCTCCGGCCGACGCTCCTCAAGCGCGCGATCCGCGCCGGCAAGCACGTCTACTGCGAGAAGCCGGTGTCCACCACGCTCGCCGAGGCGATGGACCTGTATCGTGCGGCGAACAAGGCGAAGGTGAAGCACGGCGTGGTGCAGGACAAGCTGTGGCTGCCGGGGCTGCTCAAGCTGAAGAAGCTGCGCGAGGAGGGCTTCTTCGGCCGCCTCCTCTCGGTGCGCGGCGAGTTCGGCTACTGGGTCTTCGAGGGCGATGCGCAGGCCGGGCGCCCGGCGGCGCAGCGGCCCTCCTGGAACTACCGCAAGCAGGACGGCGGCGGCATCATCCTCGACATGCTGTGCCACTGGCGCTACGTGCTGGACAACCTCTTCGGCGACGTCAAGGCCGTGTCGTGCCTCGGCGCGACGCACATCCCGCATCGCTGGGACGAGGGCGGGAGGAAGTACAAGGCCACCGCCGATGACGCCGCCTACGCGACCTTTCAGCTCGCGGGCGGCGTGATCGCGCACTTCAATTCGTCGTGGACGGTGCGCGTGCGCCGCGACGACCTGCTCACGCTGCAGGTGGATGGCACCGAAGGCAGCGCGGTGGCGGGGCTGCGCGGCTGCCGCGTGCAGTCCTATGCCGACACGCCCAAGCCCGTGTGGAATCCGGACATCCCGCAGCCGATCGACTTCTTCGCGGGCTGGAAGGAAGTGCCGGACGAGCCGTCCGACAACGCCTTCAAGGCGCAGTGGGAGCTGTTCCTTCGCCACGTGGCGGGGGAGGGGCCGTTCCGCTGGGGGCTGCTCGAGGGCGCGAAAGGCGTGCAGCTCGCCGAAGCGGGACTGAAGAGCTGGAGGCAGAAGAAATGGATCGACATCCCGAAGCTCAAGGCCTGAGCCTCAAGCTGCCCGCCGCGGACGGCGGGCTGGAAACCTACCGCCTGCTCGGACCGCGGCGCTTCGCGCGGCCGGAGAAGCCCTTCACCCGCATCGCGCTCGCGGCGGCGCACGTGGTCGCGGATCCGCGCTCGAGGAAGGAGCCCTGGCTCGAGCCCGCGGTCGACTGGGACGCGACGATCGCCTACCGCCGGCATCTGTGGTCCTGGGGGCTGGGCCTCGCCGAAGCGATGGACACCGCGCAGCGCGGCATGGGCCTCGACTGGAAGAATTCCCTCGAGCTGATCGGCCGCACGCTCGACGCGGCGAAGGACGTCAAAGGCGCAGTCGTCTTCTCCGGCGCAGGCACCGACCACGTGCCGCAGGCCGACATCGCCGGCGTGATCGCGGCCTACGAGGAGCAGTGCGCAGCGATCGAGAAGCTGGGCGGGCGCCTCATCCTCATGGCGAGCCGCGCGCTCGCGGCGAGCGCAAGATCGCCCGACGACTACGCGCGGGTGTACGACCGCATCCTCGGCCAGGTGAAGGCGCCCGTCATCCTCCACTGGCTGGGCGAGATGTTCGACCCGGCGCTGGAAGGCTATTGGGGCGCGAAGGATCATTACGCGGCGATGGACGTGTGCGCCGACCTGATCCGGCGCAACGCGAAGAAGGTCGACGGCATCAAGATCTCGCTCCTCGCCAAGGACAAGGAAGTCGCATTGCGCCGCCGCCTGCCCGCGGGCGTGCGCATGTACACGGGCGACGACTTCAACTTCGCCGAGCTGATCGAAGGCGACGCGGAAGGATATTCGGACGCGCTGCTCGGCATCTTCGACTCGATCGCGCCGGCGGCGTCCGCGGCGCTCAGCGCGCTCGCCGCGGGGGATCGCAAGGCCTACCACGAGGTCTTCGCGCCGACCGTAGCGCTCTCGCGTCACATCTTCCGGGCGCCCACGCGCTTCTACAAGACGGGCGTGGTGTTCATGGCGTGGCTGAACGGCCACCAGGACCACTTCGTCATGGTGGGCGGGCAGCAGAGCGCGCGGCACATCCTGCACTTCGCGGAGCTCTTCCGGCTCGCGGACGCCGCCGGGCTGCTCGCCGACCCGCCGCTCGCTTGCGCGCGCATGCGGCAGCTGCTCGTCCTGCACGGCATCGATTCGTGAAGATTACCGGCGTCCGGGCGCACTGCCTGTCGAGCGCGCTGCAGACGCCGTTTGCCTTCTCGCAGGGCTGGGTGAAGGCGCGCGGCGCCTGCCTGGTGGAAGTCCAGACCGACGAGGGGGCGACGGGCTGGGGCGAGGCGCTCTGCCAGGGACTGCAGCCGCCGCAGATCGCCGCCGCGGCGATCGAGTCCGCCCTTGCGCCGCTGCTGGTCGGCGAGGACCCGCTGCAGACCGAGCCGCTCTGGCAGCGGATGTACATGCGCACGCGCGACTACGGCATGAAGGGCGCCGTGCTCGCCGCGATCAGCGGCGTGGACATCGCGCTCTGGGACCTCGCCGGGAAGGCGCTCGGCCAGCCCGTGTGGCGGCTGCTGGGCGGCGCGCACCGGGAGCGCGTCCAGATCTACGCGACCGGGTTCTACCGGGTCAAAGGGCAGGGCGAGGCGCCGCGCCTCGCCGACGAGGCGGCGCAGCGCGCCGGCGAAGGCTTCCGGTATCTCAAGATCAAGCTCGGCTTCGGCGTTGCCGACGACCTCGAGGTGATGCGGGCGGTGTCACGGGCCATCGAGGGCAAGGGCCTGCGCATGATGATCGATACCAACCACGCGTACGGCGTGGCGGATGCGGCGCGCCTCGGGCGCGCGCTCGCGCCGCACGACCTGCGCTGGTACGAGGAGCCGGTGGCCGCGGAGGACCACGCGGGCTATCGCGAGCTGCGCGGGAAGCTGGACGTCCCGATCGCCGGCGGCGAGAACGAGTTCGCCGCGTGGGGGTTCCGGAGCCTGTTCGAGGCGCGCGCGGTGGACATCGCGCAGCCCGACGTGTGCGCCGCCGGCGGCTTCACCGCCTGCCGGCACATCTCGGCGCTCGCGCTCGCGCACGGCGTGCAGGTGAATCCGCACGTGTGGGGATCGTCCGTCGGGCAGGTGGCGTCGCTGCATCTCATCGCCGCGCTGCCGCTCGCCAACCCTTCGCTGTTCGCCGACGAGCCGATCTTCGAGTACGACTGCTCCTCGCACCCGTTCCGCGAATCGCTGATCGACCAGCCGCTGCGCCATCGCGACGGCTGGCTTGCCCTTCCCGAAGGGCCGGGATTGGGACTCGAGGTGAACCGCGGGGCGCTCCGCCAGTTCGCAGCGGCCCGGGGATAGGGCGTCCATGGCGGAGTTCGGCAAGCTGTGCGAAGGATTCGGCCTGGAGAGCCGGGGGATCGACCTTTCGGGCCCGCTCGATGAAGCCGGATTCGGCGAGCTTTGCCGGGCGTTCTTCGCCGGCCAGGTCCTGGTGCTGCGCGGCCAGAAGCTCACCGCCCGGCAGTTCCATGCGTTCGCGCGCCGGCTCGGCCCGCCCGAGCCGCACGTGATCGACCAGTTCCACCACCCCGAGATTGCGGATATCCTGATCCTGTCCAACGTCACCCGGGACGGGCAGCCCATCGGCCTGGCGGACGCCGGCACCTACTTCCACACCGACTACTCGTACCTCGACGTGCCGGCGCGCGCCACGCTGCTCTACTCGATCGAGGTGCCGAAGCGCGGCGGCGATACGCTGTTCGCGAACCAGTACGCGGCGTACGATGATCTGCCCACGGGCATGAAGAAGACCCTCGAGCCGCTGGTCGCGCTGCACCACTACGGCAACCGCGACGACCTCGACCGGCATTCGCGCACCGTCGCCTCGGTGCTGAACGAGAAGCAGGAGCAGAAGATGCAATGGGTGCGCCACCGGATTGCGCGCCCGCATCCGGTGACCGGCCGCAAGGCGCTCTATGCCGTATCCGGCAGCTCGTTTCGGATCGAAGGCATGCCGGACGACGAGGCGGTGGCGCTGCTCGACGAGCTGAAGCATCACGCTACCCAGGAGAAGTACCAGGTTCGCTTGAAATACGGCGTCGGCGACGTGGTGATCTGGGACAACGCCTCGCTGCTGCATTCGGCGACGCTCACCGACCCGAGCGACGCCCGCACGCTGTGGCGAATCACCGTCAAGGAGTCGGGACCCGCGCCGCCGCACTGAGCGCTGCCCGGTAGGCATTACACCCGCAGTCAAGGTCACTCACCCCAGGAGGGAGGATCATGAAACGCAGACAGTTCGTCTCACGCATCGCCGCCGCCGCCGTGGCAGCCGCCTTCGCGCTGCCGGCCGCCGCGGAAACCGTCACCCTGCACGGCGCCTCGCAGTTCAACGACGACCACGCGTTCACCAAGGCGATGGTGAAGTTCGAGGAGCTGGTGAAGAAGTACTACGGCAAGCCGGTGAACTTCGTGCTGCACAAGAATTCCGAGCTCGGGCTGGAAAAGCAGTATTTCGAGTACATGGCGCAGGGCAAGGCGGTGGACTACGCGGTCGTGTCGCCGGCGCACATGTCGACGTTCTCCAAGGCCGCGCCGTTCATCGACGCGCCGTTCCTGTTCCGCGACCTCGACCACTGGAACAAGGTGCTCGACCGCAACGTGCTGAAGCCCGTCGCCGACGAGATCGCGCAGAAGGCCGACGTGATGCTGATCGGCTACGCCGGCGGCGGCACGCGCAACATCTTCGCCAACAAGCCGCTGCACAATCTGGCCGACCTCAAGGACCTCAAGATCCGCGTGCAGGGCGCGCCGATCTGGTCGAAGACCTTCGCTGCGACCGGCATGGCGCCGACGGTCATCGCCTACAACGAGGTCTACAACGCGATCCAGAACGGCGTCATCTCCGCCGGCGAGAACGAGGCGGCCGGCGTCGAGCAGATGAAGTTCTACGAGGTCGGGCCGAACCTCGCCATGACGCAGCACGCGATCACCATCCGGCCGCTGTGCTTCTCGGGCAAGACGTTCAAGAAGCTGGACAAGGCGCTGCAGGCGGCGATCCTCAAGGCCGGCAAGGAGGCCGGGGCCTATGGCCGGAGAATCGAGTCCTCGGAGGACGCGGCGAAGCTCGAGGCGATGGAGAAGGCGGGCAAGCTCAAGCGCCTTGCGTTCGCCGACCGCGCGCAGATGAAGAAGCTGGTCGATCCGGTGATGGCGGAATACGCCAAGGAAATCGGCGCCGACCGCATCCTCGCGCAGATCAACGCCATCAAGTAGGGTGCGCAGGTCCCCAGCGCGGCGCCGCCCGGCGGCGCCGCTTTTTTGCCCGCGGTGCGCGGCATGAGCGCCTGGCGCCGCTTCACGCGCGCCTATGCCGCGCTGCTCAACTGGCTGCTGGTCGGCTCGGTGGCGATCCTCATCGTGCCGGTGAGCATGCAGATCTTCTCGCGCTTCACCCGGCTGATCCCGCACTACATCTGGACCGAGGAGATGGCGAGGTTCCTGTTCATCTGGATGATCATGATCGGCGCGATGGTCGGGGTGCGCGAAGGCGCGCATTTCGAGGTCGACCTCTGGCCGCGCATGAACGCGCGTGCGCAGGCCATGCTGCGGCTCGTGGCCGCGCTCGCCGTCCTGGCGTTCGCCCTGGTGTTCATCTGGGCGGGCATCGACTTCACGCGCTTCGCGTTCAACCGCATCTCGGAGCTCGCCGAGCTGCCGCTTTGGGTGATCCACGTGGCCTGGCCGATCACCGGCGCCACCTGGATCGTGTTCCTGGGCGAGAAGGCCTGGGACGACGCGCGCATCGCGCTCGGGCGCGCGCCGTGACCGGCGCGGCGCTGTCGCCGTCGCTCGCGGCGATCATCCTGTTCGGCACGTTCTTCGGGTTGCTGTTCCTGCGCGTGCCGGTGGCCTTCGCGCTCGGCCTCGCCTGCCTGCCGATCCTCGCCATCGAGCCGCGCCTGGACAGCATGGCGCTGATGCAGGAGACCTTCAACGGCTACAACTCGTTCATCCTGCTGGCGGTGCCGTTCTACCTGCTGGCGGCCAACCTGATGAACGTCGGCGG
>DASUFW010000043.1:0-44621 GCA_036274335.1 Burkholderiales bacterium
CCGGACCGGCGATCACGATCAGCAGCCGGCGCAGCACGCCCTGGCGATTGAACGCGCGGTGCACCTCGTCCGCGGGCACCGGGGCCTCCCGTTCGTCCAGCATCTTCACGTAGCCCCCGAAGGGGATGGCCGCCAGCACCCACTCGGTGCGGTCGCGCCCCACGCGCCAGGTGGCGAGCGCCCGCCCGAAACCCACCGAGAAGCGAAGGACCTTCACGCCGCACAGGCGAGCCACCAGATAGTGGCCGTACTCATGGACGACGATGAGCACGCCGAGTGCGACGATGAACGCGACCGCCGTATGCAGCAAGCTCACGCCGCGCGGTCCATGAGGTGGCTGACGGCGGTGCGCGCCGCGTGGCGGCCCCGGGCGTCGGCGTGCATCACCGCAGCGAGCGATTCGGCGGGCCCGCCCGCCACGCGCGACATCGTCTCCTCGATCACGGTGGCGATCGCCGTGAACCGCAACCGGCCCGCCAGAAAGGCTTCCACCGCCACCTCGTTGGCGGCGTTCAGGATCGCGGGCGAAGCGCCTCCCGCCTGCAGGGCCGCATAGGCCAGGCGCAGGCACGGAAAACGGGCCCCATCCGGACGCTCGAAGGAAAGCGACCCCAGCGCGGCCAGGTCGAGCTGCCGCGCGCCCGAGTCGATGCGCTCCGGGAAGCCAAGCGCATGCGCGATCGGCACACGCATGTCGGGGTGCGAGAGCTGCGCGATCACCGAGCCGTCCTCGTACTCGACGAGCGAGTGGATCACGCTCTGCGGGTGGATCAGGACGTCGATTCGGCTCGCGTCCACACCGAACAGCCAGCAGGCCTCGATGACTTCGAGGCCCTTGTTCATCATCGTGGCCGAATCCACCGAGATCTTCCGGCCCATGACCCAGTTGGGATGCGCGCAGGCCTCATCCGGGGTCACGGCATTGAGCCGTTCCACGGGTGTCGAGCGGAACGGGCCGCCCGAGGCGGTCAGCTGGATGCGCCGCACGCCCGCCAGGCTCACCCCCTCGCCGGCCCGGGGCAGGCACTGGAACACTGCGTTGTGCTCGCTGTCGATGGGCAGCAGCACCGCGCCCGCCTCCCGCGCCGCGCTCATGAACAGGGGTCCGGCCATCACGAGCGCTTCCTTGTTCGCGAGCATGACCCGCTTGCCCGCCTGCGCGGCCGCCAGGCTCGCGGGCAGGCCCGCGGCGCCGACGATCGCGGCCATGACGACATCGCAGGCCGGATCCGCGGCGACGCGTTCCAGGGCCTGCCTCCCGAACAGCAGCGTGCAGCCGGCCTCGGCGAACCGGGCCCGCAGCGCCTCGTCTTCGGCGCGCTCGGAAAGCACCGCGTAGCTCGGCCGGTGCCGCTGGCAAAGCGCAAGCAGGGGCTCCGCCGAATCCCGGGCCGTCAAGGCCCAGATTCGATAGCGATCCGGGTGGCGGCCCGCCACGTCGAGCGTACTCGCACCGATCGAGCCGGTGGCGCCCAGCACCGCCAGAGCGGAAGGACGCGACGATATCGAGTTCGCTGTCATGCCGTCGAAATCCCGTGCAACAGAGCCGCTGCCACCGGCAGCGCCGCCAGCGCGCTGTCCAGCCGGTCCAGCACGCCGCCGTGGCCCGGGAGCAGCGTCCCGCTGTCCTTCGCGCCGGCCTGCCGCTTCAGGGCCGACTCGAACAGGTCACCGACGATGCTGACCGCGCACAGGAGCACGGCGGCGGCCAGGTAGGCCGGCCACCCGGCCTGCCGCGCATACCCTTCGAGCGGCGCGCCCGGCATGGCGAAAATGATAGCGTAGGCCAGCGTCGCGGCGACCGCGCCTGCCACGCCTTCCCAGGTCTTGCCGGGGCTGAGGCTGGGCGCGAGCCGCCGGCGGCCGAAGGCGTTTCCGGCAAAGTAGGCCGCCGTATCGGCGATCCACACCAGCCCCAGCGCCAGGAAGAGCGTCAGGGGCGAGATCGACAGCGCGGCGAGCCCGGCGCTGGCCAGGAGGGCCGCCCCGCACGCGACCAGTACGCCGCGCGGTGCCCGGCCGGCACGAGCGGCCAGCCACACGGGTGCTGCAATCACCCAGAAAGCGGCCGCGGCGAGGAACAGCGGCGTGCGCCACGGCGCATCCGCCGGGCTCGTCAGGGCGACCGCGGCGAAGAGGACCGCAAAGCTCCCGCCCCAGGCGCTTGCCGCGCCGGCGCTGACGCCCGCGAGGCGTGTCCATTCATGGGCGGCGAGGCCGAGGACCCCCGCGACCGCCAGGGCAAGCACCCGGGCGTCGAGCAGGAAGAGGATGGCGAGGAAGACGCCCAGCAGCGCCAGCGCCGTGACCACCCTGCGCGCCAGGCCCTCAGGCGAGCGCACCGGTCGCCGGCGAAGGGGCCCGTTGCGCTTCCTCGAGCTGCTCGCTGGTGCGCCCGAATCGGCGCTCGCGCGCGCCATACCACGTGATCGCCGCATCCAGCGCCGCAGCGTCGAAATCGGGCCACAGCACATCCGTGAAGTACAGCTCGGTGTAGGCCAGCTGCCACAGCAGGAAGTTGCTGACGCGCTGCTCGCCGCCCGTGCGGATGAACAGGTCGGGCTCCGGCGCGTAGTGCATCGCGAGGTACGGGGCCAGGCGCGCCTCGTCCAGCTCGGCCTGCGCGGCCTCCGGATGCTCGCGGAGCAGCCGGTTCAGCGCCTGCAGGATGTCCCAGCGTCCGCCGTAGTTGGCGGCGATGGTCAGCGTGAGCCGGTCGTTGCCTTCCGTCATGCGCTCCGCGCCGGCGATCAGCTCGCGCAGGCGGCCATCGAAACGGCCCAGATCGCCGATGACCCGCAGGCGGATGCCGTTGCGGTGCAGACGGGTGGCTTCATGGGTCAGCGCGCCGCGGAACAACTGCATGAGGAGCGACACCTCTTCCGCCGGACGCCGCCAGTTCTCCGAGCTGAAGGCGAACATCGTCAGGAAGCGCACCCCTCGCTCGGCGCAGGCCTGGACGGTGCCCCGCACCGCCTCGACGCCGCGCTTGTGTCCTGCGATGCGCGGCAGGTGCCGCCGCTTCGCCCAGCGGCCGTTGCCGTCCATGATGATGGCCACGTGCCGGGGCACCTGGCCGTGCGCGGGGACCTGCTGTGTGGAGCTCTCGTGCGTCACGCTAGACCGCCAGGAGCTCGGCTTCCTTCTGTTGCAGCAGTTTGTCGATCTCCGCGATCGAGCGGTCGGTCAGCTTCTGCACGTCGTCCTGCGCCCGGCGCTCGTCGTTCTCCGACACTTCCTTCTTCTTGAGGGCTTCCTTGAGGTGGTGATTGGCGTCGCGCCGCAGGTTGCGGACCGCCACCCGCGCGTTTTCGGCTTCGTGGCGCACCACCTTGATCAGCTCCTTGCGGCGCTCTTCGGTGAGGGGCGGCATCGGCACGCGCACCGTCTCGCCCATCGAGGCGGGATTGAGGCCGAGGTCGGAGTCCCGGATCGCCTTCTCCACCGCCTGCACCAGCTTCTTCTCGAACGGCGCCACCCCGATGGTGCGGGCATCGAGCAGCGTCACTTTCGCCACCTGGTTCAGGGGCGTGGGCGCGCCGTAGTAGTCGACCATGATGTGGTCGAGCAGCCCCGTGTGCGCGCGCCCCGTGCGCACCTTGGAGAGGTCCGTCTTGAAGGCCTCGACGCTCTTGTGCATCTTCTGCTCGGTGTTCTTCCTGACTTCGGCCAGCATGTTCCTCCTCCTCAGACGTGCACGAGCGTGCCTTCGTCTTCCCCGGACACCACGCGCGTCAACGCGTTCTTCTTGAAGATGCTGAACACGTTGACCGGCAGTTTCTGGTCGCGGCACAGGGTGAGCGCGGTCGCGTCCATGACCTTGAGATTGCGCTGGATCGCCTCGTCGAAGCTGAGGCGGTCGTAGCGGCGGGCGGCGCGGTCCGTCTTGGGGTCGGCGGTGTACACGCCGTCCACCTTCGTCGCCTTGAGCACGATCTCGGCGCCGACCTCGCTCGCGCGCAGCGCGGCCGCCGTGTCCGTGGTGAAGAAGGGGTTGCCGGTGCCCGCCGCGAAGACCACCACGCGCCCTTCCTCGAGGTAGCGGATCGCCTTGCCACGGATGTAGGGCTCGACCACCTGCTCGATGTTCAGCGCCGACTGCACGCGGCAGTCGAGCCCCGCGCGGCGCATGGCGTCCTGCAGCGCGAGCGCGTTCATCACCGTGGCGAGCATGCCCATGTAGTCGGCAGTGGCCCGGTCCATGCCGGCCGCGCCGGGCGCGACCCCGCGGAAGATGTTGCCCCCGCCGATGACCACGCCGATCTCCACGCCCATGCGCGCCACCGCGGCGATTTCCTGGACGATCGACTCGATCGTCTGCCGATTGATGCCGTAGGCGTCCTCGCCCATGAGCGCCTCGCCCGAGAGCTTGAGCAGGATGCGCTTGTACTTCGCGCCGACCGCTGCCTCGCGGGGTTTCATTCTCGCCGCCCCTACCTCGCCGCCCCCGCGGTGGCCATCACCTCGGCGGCGAAGTCACTGGACTTCCTTTCGATTCCCTCCCCCACCACCAGCAGACGGTACGCATGCAGCTTCGCCTTCTTCGCGGCGAGCAGCTTCTCGACGGTCTGCTTGTCGTCCTTCACAAACGGCTGACCCAGCAGGGTCATCTCGTTGAGCACCTTGTTGACCGCACCCTCGACCATCTTGGCGACGATCTCGGGCGGCTTGCCCGACTCCTTCGCCCGCGCGGTCGCGATATCACGCTCGCGCGCCACCTCGTCGACCGGAACTTCAGAGCGCGCCGCAAACTTCGGCTTGAACGCCGCGACGTGCATCGCGAGGTCCTTGCCGAGGTCGTCGGGTCCCTCGAGGTCCACGAGCACGCCGATCTTCGCGCCGTGGAGGTAGAGCGCGAGCTTGCCGCGCGCCTGCAGGCGCGCGAACCGCCGGATCGAGATGTTCTCGCCGATCTTCTGCACCAAGGCCTTGCGCCGGTCCTCGAAGGCCGCCAGCGCCGCGACGTCGGCGGGGTCGGTCTTCGCCACGGTCTCCGCCAGCTCGCGGGCGAAGGCGAGGAAGTCCTCGTTCTTCGCCACGAAGTCGGTCTCGCAGTTCAGCTCGACCAGCGCGCCGAGCCTGGCGTCGGGCGACAGCCAGGCGCCGATCACGCCCTCGGCCGCGACGCGGCCGGCCGCCTTGCTCGCCTTGGCCCCGCTCTTGATGCGCAGCAGCTCCTCGGCCTTCTTGAGGTCGCCCCCCGCTTCCGCGAGGGCCTTCTTGCATTCCATCATTCCGAGCCCGGTGAGCTCGCGCAGCTCCTTCACCAGGCTTGCACTGATCTCCGCCATTGCGTCACGCTCCGCATGTCAAAAAAAGGGGCCCGAGGCCCCCGCATTCCGCCGCCGGGCGCCGGCTCAGTCGGCGCCCTCCTCGTCAACCTCGACGAACTCGTCGCGCGCGGCCGCGGCGACTTCCTCGACGGCCTGCGAGCGGCCCTCGATCACGGCATCGGCGATGCCGCGCGCGTACAGCCGGATCGCCCGGCTCGAGTCGTCGTTGCCGGGAATCACGTAGCTGATGCCGTCCGGCGAATGGTTCGTGTCGACCACGCCCACCACGGGAATGCCGAGCTTCACGGCCTCGGCGATCGCGCCCTTCTGGTAGCCGACGTCGATCACGAACAGGGCATCGGGCAGGCCGGCCAGGTCCTTGAAGCCGCCCAGCGAGCGCTGCAGCTTGGCAAGCTCCCGCTGCAGCCCCAGCGCCTCCTTCTTGGCCATGCCGTCGAAGGTTCCGTCCTCGGACATCTGCTCCATCTCCTTCAGCCGCTTGATGGACTGCTTGACGGTCTTGAAGTTCGTCAGCATCCCGCCGAGCCAGCGATGGTCCACGAACGGCATCGCGCAGCGCAGGGCCTCCTCGCGCACGATCTCGCGGGCCTGTCGCTTGGTGCCGACGAACAGGAGGGTGCCGCGGTTGGCCGTCAGCTGGCGCACGTAGCGTGCCGCTTCCTGGTACATGACCAGGGTCTTCTCGAGGTTGATGATGTGGATCTTGTTGCGGTGCCCGAAGATGTACGGCGCCATCTTCGGATTCCAGTACCGGGTCTGATGTCCGAAATGGACCCCGGCCTCCAGCATTTGACGCATGGTTGCTGACACGTGAAGCGCTCCTTAGGGTTGGGTTCTGCCGCCGCAGCCAACTGAAAACCCTTGCGGGCACCCTAACCGGCCGGGGCGGGAAATTTGGCTGCGGCAAGCCGCGAGCCAGCCCGAAATTCTAGCATAATCAGGCTTTTTCCCATCCCATGGCGGTAACCCTGAAGACATCCGAGGAGGCCGCGCGCATGCGCACGGCCGGCCGCCTCGCCGCGGAGGTGCTCGATTACGTCGCGCCCCACGTGCGGCCGGGCGTGACGACGGGCGCGCTGAACGACCTCTGCCATCGCTACATGGTCGAGGTGCAGGGAACCGTGCCGGCGCCGCTCAACTATGCGCCGCCGGGCTACAAGCCGTTTCCGAAATCCATCTGCACCTCGGTCAACCACCAGGTCTGCCACGGCATCCCCGGGGAACGGGTGCTCAAGCCGGGCGACATCCTGAACATCGACGTTACCGTGATCAAGGATGGTTTCCACGGCGACAGCAGCCGGATGTACTTCGTCGGCGAGCCCAGCATCCAGGCGCGGCGCCTTGTGGAAGTCACCTACGAGTGCATGTGGGCGGGTATCCGTCAGGTGCGCGCGGGGGCCCAGCTCGGGGACCTGGGAGCCGCCATCCAGGCGCACGCGGAAGGACACGGTTATGCCGTGGTGCGCGAATTCTGCGGCCACGGCATCGGGCGACGCTTCCACGAGGACCCGCAGATCCTGCACTACGGAAAGGCCGGGACCGGGATGCGGCTCGAGCCCGGGATGACCTTTACCGTGGAACCCATGATCAATGCCGGCAAAGCCGCCATCCGCGAGCTGGCCGACGGCTGGACGATCGTCACGAAGGACCACAGCCTGTCCGCCCAATGGGAGCATACGGTGCTGGTGACGGAGAACGGCGTAGAGGTGTTGACGCTCTCCCCCGGAGCGCCGCCGCCCCCCGAGGCACCCGCCCCCGGCTGAGATGAGCGCAGTCCCTGTCCCCACGGAAGAGCGGCGCGCCGCGCTGCTCGCGGGTCGGGATGCCCTGCGGTCGACCTACCTTCGGCAGCCCAATCCGACCCGCCTGCTCCATGCGCACAGCCGGCTCATCGACGGCGTGATGCGCGAGTTGTGGCGCGAGCTCGGGCCCGGCGCCACCGCCGCGCTGGTCGCCACGGGCGGCTACGGGCGGGGCGCGCTGTATCCGCATTCCGATATCGACGTGCTGGTGCTGCTCGCGCGCGACCCCGACGGGCGCGAGCAGGCGCGGCTCGAGCGGCTGATCGGCATGTTCTGGGACGTCGGCCTGGAAGTCGGCCACAGCGTGCGCACCGTCGAGGAGTGTGTGCGCGTGGCCCGCGCCGACATCACGGTGCAGACGGCGCTCCTGGAAACCCGGCTGCTCGCCGGGAGCCGCGCCCTGTTCCGCCGGTTGACCGAGGCCATGGCGCTGACCGTGGACGCGGCCGCGTTCTTCAAGGACAAGCGGCTCGAGCAGGAGCAGCGCCATGCCAAGCATCAGGACACGCCGTACGCCCTGGAGCCCAACCTCAAGGAGGCGCCGGGCGGCCTGCGCGACCTGCAGACCGTGCAGTGGATCGCGCGCGCGAGCGGCCTGGGCGCCCGCTGGCGCGACCTCGAGCGCCATGGCCTGCTGCTGCGCGAGGAGGCGATCCAGCTGGCCCGGCGCGAGCACGTGCTCCAGGACCTGCGCATCCGGCTGCATTACCTCGCCGGCCGGCGCGAGGACCGCATCGTCTTCGACTACCAGACGCCGCTCGCCGAGCAATGCGGGTTCCGCGGGACGCCCACGCGCCGGGCCAGCGAGCAGCTCATGCAGCGCTACTACACCAACGCCAAGGCGATCCGGCAGCTCAACACGATCCTGCTGCAGAACCTCGAATCGCGCCTCGGCGGCGAGCCCGAAGGGAGCCCGCGCGCCCTCAACGAGCGCTTCCGGGTGCGCGGTGAGCGGCTCGAAGCCTGCGACGAAGGCCTGTTCGAGCGCGAGCCGCGCGCGATCCTGGAGAGCTTCGTGCTGATGCAACAGCACCAGGCGCTGCGCGGGATGACCGCGGAGACGCTGCGCGCCCTGTGGCGCGCGCGGTTCCGCATCGACGCGCGCCTGCGGCGCGACCCGTCCGCCCAGCTGCTGTTCCTCCACTTCCTGCAGCAGCCGCGCGGCATCGTGCACGAGTTCCGCCGCATGAACCAGTACGGCATCCTCGGGCGCTACCTGCCGGAGTTCGGCCGCATCGTCGGGCAGATGCAGCATGACTTGTTCCACGTCTACACCGTGGACCAGCACATCCTGATGGTGATCCGCAACCTGCGGCGTTTCGCGATGCCCGAGTTCGCGCACGAGTTCCCGCTGTGCAGCCAGTTGATGCGCGGCTTCGAGCGCCGCTGGCTGCTGTACGTCGCCGCGCTGTACCACGACATCGCGAAGGGTCGCGGCGGCGACCATTCCGAGCTCGGGGCGCACGATGTGCGCGCGTTCTGCCGGCGGCACCGGATCTCCCGGGAGGACGCCGACCTGGTCGCGTTCCTCGTGCAGCACCACCTGCGCATGTCGGGTACGGCGCAGAAGGAGGACGTCTACGACCCCGAGGTGGTACGCGAATTCGCCGCCCTGGTCGGCAGCGAGCGCCGGCTGGTGGCACTCTACCTCCTCACGGTGGCCGACGTGCGCGGCACCAGCCCCAAGGTGTGGAACGCCTGGAAAGCGAAGCTGCTCGAGGACCTGTTCCGGGCCGTACGCCGCGTGCTGACCGGCGACGCGCTGCCGCTCGACGCCGCGATCGCGGAGAAGCAGGCCGAAGCGGCGCGGCTCCTGCGGCTGTACGCCCTGTCCGATCACGTACAGGACCGCTTCTGGCACCAGCTGGACACCCCCTACTTCCTGCGCCACGACGCCCAGGACATCGCGTGGCAGACGCGCAACCTGCACTACCGCGTCGACGCGACGGTGCCCGTCGTGAAGGCTCGCCTGGCACCGATCGGCGAGGGCATCCAGGTCATGGTCTACACGCCGGACCGCAAGGGCCTGTTCGCGCGCATCTGCGGTTATTTCGACCGGGCCGGCTTCAACATCGTGGAGGCGAAGGTGCACACCACGCGGCACGGCTACGCACTGGACACCTTCCAGCTGATGGGCCAGGGGCCGGGCGCCCACTACCGCGACATGCTGCTGCAGATCGAGAAAGAGCTCGCCGACGAGCTGCAGTCCGATGCCGCACTGGCCCCGCCCCGCGGCGCCCGCCTGTCACGCCGCGCGCGGCACTTTCCGGTCTCGCCGGTGGTCGACCTGCGCCCCGACGAGCGCGGCGCCTACCAGGTGCTGTCGATCGTCGCCAGCGACCGCCCGGGCCTGCTGTACGCGGTTGCGCGCAGCCTCGCGCAGCACGGCGTCAGCCTGCAGAGCGCGAAGATCAACACCCTGGGCGACCGCGCGGAGGATGTTTTCCTTGTGTCGGGCGAGGCCCTGTCCAATCCCCGCCAGGCGCTGCAGCTCGAGCAGGAGCTGCTGCGCGAGCTGCAGGTCTAGTCCTCGGGCGGCAGGTCCTGCCCGGGGAACAGCGCGTCGATGAAGCCGAAGCGCCGGAAATCCCGCACGCGCATCGGGTACAGCACGCCGTCGAGATGGTCGCACTCGTGCTGCACGACGCGCGCGTGGAAGCCTTCGACCATGCGCTCGAAGCGCGCCCCCTGCTCGTCGAATCCCGAATAACGAAGATGACGGTAGCGCGGCACCATGCCGCGCATGCCCGGGACCGAGAGACAGCCTTCCCAGTCCTCCTCCTGATCGGCGGCCAGCGGCTCGAGGGTCGGATTGATGAGCACGGTATCGGGCACTTCCCCGGCTTGCGGATAGCGCGGATTGGCCCGCACCCCGAAGATCACCACCCGCAGGCCCACGCCGATCTGCGGCGCCGCGAGGCCCGCGCCGCTCAGGTGAGCCATGGTGTCGCGCATGTCAGCCAGCAGCGCCGCAAGCTCCGGGGTGCCGAACCGCTCGACCGGCATTGCCTTCTCGAGCAGCCGCGGATCCCCCATGCGCAGCACCTCGCGGATCACGCGAGCACCAGCTGCTCGATGATGCGCCGCACGCGCCCCATCGCCTCGGCGAGCACCGCCTCGATCCGTTCCATGGGAATGGCGTGCTCGCTCTCCGCCCGCCCGGCCGCGAAATTGGCGCTCACGGCGATCGCCGCATAAGGCAGGCCGAGCTCGCGCGCGAGCGCGGCCTCCGGCATGCCGGTCATGCCGACGATATCCGCGCCATCGCGCTCCAGGCGGTTGATCTCCGCGGCGCTCTCCAGCCTCGGCCCCTGCGTCGCCGCATAGGTGCCCCCGTCGAGGATTGCCTCGCCGCACTCGCGAGCGGCCGCGAGGATCCGCTCGCGCAACTCCGCCGTATACGGCTCGGTGAAGTCGACGTGGGTCACGGGGGTGCCCGCCCCTTCGAAGTAGGTGGAGCGCCGTCCCCAGGTGTAGTCGATGATCTGGTCGGGGACCAGCAGGAGGCCGGGCGCGATGTCCCGGCGAATGCCGCCCACCGACGCCACCGACACGATGCCCTCCACGCCCGCTTCCTTCAGGGCCCAAACGTTGGCACGGTAGTTGACCTCGTGGGGCGCCACTGTGTGTCCGTAGCCGTGCCGGGCGAGGAACACCATCGCTTTGCCGCGGATCCGGCCGAAGGTCAGCGCGCCGGAGGGCTCGCCATAGGGCGTGCGCACCACCTTGCGCTCGGTCACCTCGAGGCTCGCCAGCTGCGACAGCCCGCTTCCGCCGATCACCGCGAGCATCAGCTGCCCCGCATGGCGCGGATCTCGGGGAGATTGCGCCAATAGCCCTTCGCGTCCATACCGCAGCCGAACACGAAGCGATCGGGGATCTGCAGGCCGACGAAATCGGCTTCGATCGGCTTGGGCGCGGGCAGCGTCTTCTCCACCAGGACCGCGCACAGCACCTGCGCGGCGCCCTGCGCCCGCAGCTGGTCCCGGATCGCCCAGAGGGTCTGGCCGTGGTCGAGAATGTCGTCCAGCAGCAGCACCGTGCGGTCGCGCGCCTCCTGCGGCGGGCTGACGCGCCACGTGAGCCCACCTCCCGTCGTTTGTGGGCCGTAGCGCGTCGCATGCACGTAGTCGAGGTCGAGGGGGAAACGGAGTCGGGGCAGCAGCTGCCCCGCGAACACGACCGCGCCCCCCATCACCACCAGCACGAGGGGGTAGCTGTCGCGCAGCCGCGCCTCGATCTGCGCCGCGACCCGCGCGATGGCCCCCTGGACCTCGTGCTCGCCGCACACCAGGTCCGACTGCTCCAGGAAGCGCCAGGCGCGCGCGAGGTCAGGCACGTGAGCGCTCCTCTAGGTACCGCGCGAAGGGCGCGCCAACCTCGGCGTGCTTCAACCCCAGCTCCACGGTCGCCTGCAGGTACCCCAGCTTCGAGCCGCAGTCGAAGCGGCGTCCGGAAAACCGGTAGGCCATGACGCGCTCCTCGCTCAGCAGGCTCGCGATGGCGTCGGTCAGCTGGATCTCGCCTCCGCTGCCCGGCTGCGCAGCCGCCAGCCGCTCAAAGATGCGCGGCGTGAGGACGTAGCGTCCCACGACGGCCAGCGTGGACGGCGCCTGCGACGGCAAGGGCTTCTCGACCAGCGCGCGCACTTCGCTCAGCTCGGCGTTCTGCGGCACCGAGCTGACGATGCCGTAGCTCGCGGTCTGCTCGCGCGGCACTTCCATCACGCCCAGGATCGAGCACCCGGTCTGCGCGAAGCGCTCGGCCATCTGCGCCGTGACGGGCGGCTGCGCATCGATCAGGTCGTCCGCCAGCAGCACCGCAAAGGGCTCGTCGCCCACCACCGGCTGGGCGCACAGGACCGCATGCCCCAGGCCGAGCGGCTCCGGCTGGCGGATGTAGATGCAGCGGCAGCCCGCGGGCAGCACGTTCTGCACCACCTCGAGCAGGCCACGCTTGCCCTTGGCCTCGAGGTCGGACTCGATCTCATAGGCCTTGTCAAAGTGGTCCTCGATGGCGCGCTTGTGGCGGCCGGTAATGAAGATCATGTCGGTAATGCCGGCGGCGGCCGCCTCTTCGACCGCGTACTGGATGAGCGGCTTGTCGACGATCGGCAGCATCTCCTTGGGGCTGGCCTTGGTGGCCGGCAGGAAGCGGCTGCCGAAGCCCGCGACCGGGAAGACCGCCTTCTTGAGAGGTTTCGCCATGCCCTCAGTCCGCCTCCAGCAGCTTCTTCAGCGCCGCCTCGTCCAGGATCCGGATGCCGAGCGCGCGAGCCCGCTCGAGCTTGCTGCCCGCATCCTCGCCCGCCACCACGTAATCGGTGTTCTTCGACACCGAGCCCGCCACCTTGTGTCCCTTGGACTCTATCAGCGATTTGGCCTCGTCGCGCGACAGCGACGGCAGCGTTCCGGTCAGCACGAACGTCTTCGCGTCCGCCGCTGGACCGCTCGGCGCCGCCGCGCGCAGTCGCACGCCGCGCTTCGGGTCGACGAGCCGATGGATGACCTCACGGTTGTGGCGCTCGCCGAGGAAGCGCCGGACGCTCTCCATGATCTCCGGCCCGATGCCCTCCAGCGGCACCTTCTCCAGGGGCTCGCCGCGCCGCTTGCGCCGGGCGTTTTCCTTGCGCACCTCTTCCTTCTCGAGCGCCAGCCGCTCCCAGTCCGCCGCCAGCAGCACCTCCAGGGTGCCAAAGTGCTGCGCCAGGATTTTCGCGACTTCCTCGCCCACGCCCGGCATGCCGAGCGCGAACACGAAGCGGGCGAGCGTTGCATCGCGCGAACGCTCGACGCTGTCGAGCACGCGGCGCGCGGACTTCTCGCCCATGCGCTCCAGGGCGGCCAGCGCCGCGGGATCGAGCGAGTACAGGTCGGCGGCGCTCGCCACCATCTCCTGCTCGACGAGCTGCTCGGCGAGCTTGTCGCCGAGCCCTTCGATGTCCATCGCCCGGCGCCCCTTGAAATGCAGCAGCGACTGCACGCGCTGTGCGCGGCACACCAGTCCGCCCGTACAGCGCGTGGCGGCCTCGCCGGGCAGGCGCACCACCGGGGAATCGCACACGGGGCAGCGCGTCGGCATGCGGAACGGCGCGGCGCCGGGCGGTCGGCGCTCGAGCTGTACCGAGACCACTTCGGGGATCACGTCGCCTGCGCGCCGCACGACCACGGTGTCTCCGACGCGCACGTCCTTCCGGTGGAGCTCGTCTTCGTTGTGCAGCGTCGCGTTGGTCACCGTGACGCCCCCGACGAAGACCGGCTTGAGCCGGGCCACCGGCGTCAGCACGCCGGTCCGGCCGACCTGCACGTCGATGCCCACCACTTCCGTGCTCTGCTCCTCCGCAGGGTACTTGTGGGCCAGCGCGAAACGGGGCGCGCGCGCCACGTAGCCCAGCTGCTCCTGCCAGTCGAGCCGGTTGACCTTGTAGACGACGCCATCGATGGCGTAAGGGAGCTTTCCCCGCGCCTCCCCGATGCGCCCGTAGTACTGCAGCAGCCCGTCGCATCCGCGCACCACGGCGCGGTCGGCGACCACCGGGAAGCCGAGCGCGCGCAGGCGATCCAGGATGCCCGCCTGGGTTTGCCAGTCCGGGCCAGGAAGCTCGCCGACGCCGTAAGCGAAGAAGCGCAGCGTGCGCTGCGCGGTGATGCGCGAATCGAGCTGCCGCAGGCTGCCCGCCGCCGCGTTGCGCGGGTTGACGAATTCCTTCTGATCCGCGGCCCGCTGGCGCGCATTGAGCGCGTCGAAGTCCGCGCGGAACATGAGCACCTCGCCCCGGACTTCCAGCTCACCGCGGTCGCCGGGCGGCGGCAGCCGGAGCGGGATCGCCCCCACCGTGCGCAGATTCGGCGTCACGTCCTCGCCCCGCGTGCCGTCGCCCCGCGTGGCGCCCTGGACGAGCACGCCGTCGCGATACAGCAGGCTGACGGCCAGTCCGTCGAACTTGGGCTCGACGGCATACTCCACCTCCTCCTGCGCCAGGCCTTCGCGGATGCGCCGGTCGAAGGCGCGCACCTCGTCTTCGGAGAAGGCATTGGCGAGCGACAGCATCGGCGTACGGTGCCGGACCTCGGGGAAGGCCGCGAGCGGCGGCGCGCCGACGCGCTGCGTGGGCGAGTCAGGGGTCGCGAGCTCCGGATGCTGCGCCTCGATCGCCTGCAGCTCGCGGAACATCCGGTCGTACTCCGCATCGGTGATTTCCGGCGCGTCTTCGACGTAATACAGGCGGATGTGCCGATCGAGCTCGCGGCGCAGCGTCGCCGCGCGCGAGCGAGCGGACTCGCCAGTCGCCATGCCGCTAGGCGAACAGCCGCAGCGCCGCCGGCCCGCCGGGCTCGATGCCCTGGGACTCGAGCTTGCGGCAGACTTCGTCGAGCTGCCCCGCGATCGCCGCCAGCGCGCGTTCGTCCAGCGCGCGGGCGTTGTCGTCTGCGATCGTGCCGCCCAGCCGGGCGCCCAGGTCGCGCGCATGCAGCACCATCGCTTCGTAGCCGCGGCGCACGTCGGCGACCCTCGGCACCTCGAGCGCCAGCACGTAGCTGCCGCGCTCGCCGCGCGTCACCGAGAAGGGCGACTCCGCAGGCGCAGCCGCGTCCTCGCGAAACTCGCCGCCGGGCGGCGGAACGACGTGCAGAACGACCTGGATATCGCTTTCCGCGCACAGCGCATCCAGCGTGCGCGCAGCCTCGACCGCCTGCCGGATATCGCTCGCCGAGACACTCGCGCCGAGCTGCGCCGCCAGCGAGTCCAGCGCCGCCCGGAACTCGATGAGGCGCGCCTCGTTCGCCGGTCCTGCCCGGCTCGCCAGCTGCAGGCCGGCGCGCACCCAGCCGCAGGGCTCGGGACCCTCCAGGGCTCGCCATGCCGAGCGGTCCGCGCTGCCCGCCAGCCGTGCCTGGCCGGCGAAGCGGTGTTCGTGCGCGGCCCATTGCGCCATGACCTGCGCGGCCGGCGCCGGTTGCCGGAGCGTCAGCTCGATGAGGTAGTCGAGGCGCGGATCGGGCAAGGCGCTGGCGGCGGCGGCCGCCCGCCGCATGGGCGGATCGAACCGCGGCTCCTGGCGCGTCCCGCCGCCTTCCATCAGCACGTCGGCGTGCCTCGAGCCGAACGCCCGCTCGGCCTGCCGCCGGGCCTTGCGCTCCTGCAGCGCGTTGTAGACGAGCACCAGCGCCACCACCAGGATCCCGACCGCCAGCAGACCGATCTGCAGGTCGCTCATGGCCGCAGGGAAGGCCGGCCCGCCGCGATCAGGCGGCGAGCTCCTCCCGGATGCGCAGGGCCTCCTCGATGTCCACGGCGACGACGCGCGAGACGCCCGACACCGGCATGGTCACGCCGATCAGCTGCGCGGCCATTTCCATGGTGATCTTGTTGTGGCTGATGAAGAGGAACTGGGTCTGCGCCGACATGCGGCGCACCAGGTCGCAGAAGCGCTCGGTGTTGGAGTCATCGAGCGGCGCGTCGACCTCGTCGAGCAGGCAGAACGGCGCGGGATTGAGCTGGAACATCGCGAACACCAGCGCGATGGCGGTGAGCGCCTTCTCGCCGCCGGACAGCAGGTGGATGCTGCTGTTGCGCTTGCCCGGCGGGTGCGCCATGACCTGCACCCCGGCATCGAGGATCTCTTCCCCGGTCATCAGGAGCTTCGCCTCACCGCCGCCGAACAGCACCGGGAAGAGCGACGCGAAGTGGCGGTTCACCACGTCGAAGGTCTCGCGCAGCAGCTCGCGGGTCTCGCGATCGATGCGCCGGATCGCGTCCTCGAGCGTCTGCACCGCTTCCTCGAGGTCGGCCGACTGCGCGTCCAGGAATCCCTTGCGCTCGCGGCTCGACTGCAGCTCGCCGGGCGCCGCCAGGTTCACCGCCCCGAGCTCCGAGAGCGACTGCGTCAGGCGCGTGATCTCGCCCTGCAGGCTGGACGGGCGCGGCGCCGACTGCGCTTCCTCTGCCAGGCGCCCATCGTCGGCCCCCGCCTCGCGCAGCTGGCCGTCGAACTGGTCCCGGTTGATCTGCGCCGCCTGCTCCTTGAGTCGCAGCTCGCCGATGCGCTCGCGGATCGGGGCCAGCCGCGCCTCCGACCCCAGGCGCTCTTCCTCGAGCGTCCGCAACGCGCCGGCCGCCGCCTCCACCGCGTCGCGCGCCTGCGCCAGCGACTTTTCGCGACCGATCCGCGTCTCGACGGCGCCTTCGAGCTGCGCGCGCACCCCGGGGACGGGATCCACCGACAGCTCCTCCGTGAGCTTGCCGAGCTCGCCTTCCGCGCGCTCGATCTGCTGGTCGATGAGCCGCACCGAGCCGTCGATCTCGGCGATCTTCGCGCCGCACTCGCGCTCGCCGAACGCCGCGTCCTGCGCCTCCCGCTCCGCCTGCTGCAGCGCCTGCCGCTGCCCGGCCAGCGCCGCCTCGGCCGCCGTGTGCGCCGCCTGGAGTGCGTCGAGGCGCGTGCGCGCGTGCGCGATCTCGGCTTCGATCGCCGTACCCGCCTCGCGCACCTGGGCACGCCGGGCCTCGTCGCGCTCCCGGTCCTGCGCGATCGCTGCCAGCTCGCTGTCGATCTGCGCGCTGCGCTCGCGAAACCGCTCATCCGCCTGCTGCAGCCTCAGTAAGGCGATGTGCGCTTCGTGGCGGGTCTGCTGCAGCTCGGCAACCCGGTCCCGCGCCGCTTCCAGGGCCAGCTGCCGGGACTGCACCGCCGCGGCGGCACGCTCGTCGCCCGCCTTCGCCTCGGCCACCTGGTGCATCAACTCGTCGACCCTCAGCTGGAGACCGTCGATCTCCGCCTGGCGGGCGAGCAGCCCGGCATCCGAGGCATCGGGCGCATGGAAGGCCACCGTATGGCGCGTGAACTGGTGTCCCTCGCGGTTGACCAGTACCGCACCCGTCGGAAGGCGCTCGAGCTCCGATGCCGAGGGCACCCCCTCGCACACGAAGGCCTGGGCGAGCCAGTCCGAGAGTGCCCCGCCCAGCGCCTCTTCGGTCGCGTGGATCTTCGCCGACAGCCGCTCGAAGCCCGCCGGGGCCGCCGTCTCGCGGCCGGCGCCGTACGTGAAGAGGCTCGCCTTCACGGGCGGCACGTCGGCCGTCACCGCGGCCATGCGGGACGCGTCGCCGAGGTCGATGGCGTGCAGCCGCTCGCGCAGCACCGACTCGACCGCCGCTTCCCAGCCGGGGTCGATGCGCACCCGCTGCCAGAGGCGCGGCAGCGCCGCGAGCCCGTTGCGTTCCAGCCATTCCTGCAGCGGCGCGTTGTCTTCCGCGGCCGCCTGGATCTGCTCGAGCGTGGCCCGCTGCGCCTGGGCGGCGGCGAGCTCGTGCGACGCCTGGGAATACCGTTCCGCCGTGGCGACGCGCGCCGCCTCGAGGCCGTCGCATTCCTCCTGCAACGCCGAGAGAGCGGACTCGGCCTCCTCGATCGCCGTGTCGCCTTCCGCCCGCCGGCGCGCTTGCGCGTCGAGCGCCTCGGCGTCGGGTCGGGCCAGTCCCGAGCGCTCGGTGCTCAACCGGGCCCCGCGCTGCGCGAGCGCTTCGAGGGCGCGCTGCACGTGATCGAGGTGGGTCCGCTCGACCTGCAGCCGGCCTTCGGCCGCCGTCAGCCGCGCCCGTGCTTCGCTCAGCTGCTCCTGCGTCGTACGGAACTCGCGCTCCGCCACCGGCAGCTTGCCGGCTTCGCCCGCCAGGCGAGCCCGCGCTTCCTCGACGCGGCGCCGGGCGCCCTCCGAGCGCCCCGCCCACAGGTGCAGCGCCTGCGTGAGCTGCGCGCGCTGCTCGCGCCACGAGGCAAGCTGGGCGCGACGCTCGGCATGCTGGTACTCGAGGCGCTGGCGCGTTTCTTCCGCGTAGCGCAGCTCGGACTCCAGCCGCGCCACCTCGGCATTGGCCTCGTAGAGCGCCGCCTGCGCCGCATTCATCGCATCGCCCGCGGTGTAGTGCGCGGCGCGCGAGGCCTCCACGCGGCTCTCCACCTCGCGCAGCGTCGCGGTTTCCGCCTCGAGCGCGGTGCTGCTGCGCTCGATCTCCTGCGCGTGCCGGTCGCGTTCCGCCGCCGCGTCCCGCCGCCGCACGAACCACAGGAGGTGCTGCTTGAGCTGCAGCTCGCCCTGGATCTGCTGGTAGCGCGTCGCCACCTCGGCCTGCGACTCGAGCTTTTCGATCTGCGCGCCGAGCTCGAGCCGGATGTCGTTGACCCGGGACAGGTTCTCGCGCGTGTCGCTCAGCCGGTTTTCGGTCTCCCGGCGGCGCTCCTTGTAGCGCGAGACGCCCGCTGCCTCCTCGAGGAAGACGCGGAGCTCCTCGGGCTTCGCTTCGATGACCCGCGAGATCATGCCCTGCTCGATGATCGCGTAGGCGCGCGGACCGAGCCCCGTGCCGAGGAACATGTCGGTGACGTCCCGCCGGCGCACGTGCTGGCCGTTGATGTGGTAGGAGGAATCGCCGTCGCGCTGCAGGACCCGCTTCACGGCGATCTCGGCGTACTGACCCCACTGCCCGCCCGCGCGGCCGAGCGAGTTGTCGAAATGCAGCTCGACGCTGGCGCGCGCCATGGGCTTGCGGTCGCCGGAGCCGTTGAAGATGACGTCCTGCATGGAGTCGCCGCGCAGCGCCGAGGCACGCGTTTCGCCCAGCACCCAGCGCACGGCATCGATGACATTGGATTTGCCGCAGCCGTTGGGACCGACGATGCCGACCAGCTGCCCGGGGAAGTGGATCGTGGTGGGATCGACGAAGGACTTGAAGCCGGAGAGCCGGATCTGAGTGAGTCGCACGGAGCCTGTTCTCGTTTCGAAAATGATACCATCTGCGCGCCCGTTTCCCGACGCGCGCCGCCGCAATTTTCCGATGCCTTCGCGCCCCAGCAAGCGCCTGCAGACGTTCCGCAATCCGTCGCCGGCGCGCGACTACCGGATCCAGATGTCGATCCCGGAATTCACGTGCCTGTGCCCGCTCACCGGGCAGCCCGACTTCGCGGTGCTCGAGCTCGAGTACGTGCCGGACCGCCTGTGCGTGGAGCTCAAGTCGCTGAAGCTCTACGTATGGTCGTACCGGAACGAGGGGGCGTTCCACGAGGCGGTCACCAACCGCATCCTCGAGGACCTGGTGCGCGCGGTGCGGCCCCGCTTCATGCGCCTCGCGGCGCGCTTCAACGTGCGCGGCGGAATCGCCACCAGCGTCGTCGTCGAGCACCGCAAGCGCGGCTGGAAGCCCGCCGCTTGAACCCGCTGCTCGGGCGGCTCCAGCCCTACCCCTTCGAGAAGCTGCGCGCCCTGCTGGCCGGGGTCACGCCCAGCGCCTCGCATTCGGCGATCAACCTGTCGATCGGCGAGCCCAAGCATCCGACGCCCGCGCTGGTCACCGAGGCACTGACCGGCGCGCTCGGCGGCCTGGCCGCCTATCCAGCCACGGCGGGAACCCCGGCCCTGCGCGAGGCGATTGCCGGGTGGCTTCAGCGGCGCTACGCACTGCCCGCCGTCGACCCCGCCACGCAGGTACTGCCCGTGAATGGTTCGCGCGAGGCGCTGTTCGCGTTCGCGCAGACCGTGATCGATCCCTCGGGCGGCGGCGCCCGCGTGTGCTGCCCGAATCCGTTCTATCAGATCTACGAGGGCGCCGCCCTGCTCGCGGGCGCGCAGCCCGTGTACCTGAACGACGGCATGCCCTTCGAGGCCCTCGACTGGAGCGGCGTGCAGCTCGCCTACGTCTGCTCGCCGGGCAATCCGACCGGGCGGGTGCTGGGGCTCGACGACTGGGCGCGCCTGTTCGCGCTCTCGGACCGGCATGGCTTCGTCATCGCCTCCGACGAATGCTATTCGGAGCTCTACTACGACGAGATGCGCCCGCCGCTCGGCGGCCTGCAGGCCGCGCACCGCCTGGGCCGCGCGGGCTTCGCGCGGCTGGCGGCGTTCTCCAGCCTGTCCAAGCGCTCCAACGCGCCGGGCATGCGCTCGGGGTTCGTCGCGGGCGACGCGGCGCTGCTCAAGCAGTTCCTCCTCTACCGCACCTACCACGGCTCGGCCATGAGCCTGCCCGTGCAGCAGGCCTCGATCGCCGCCTGGGGCGACGAAGCGCATGTCCGCACCAACCGCCAGCGCTACGCCGAGAAGTACCGCGCCGTGCTCCCGCTCGTGGGCGCGCCGCTGTCCACCTCGATGCCCGAGGGCGGCTTCTATCTGTGGGTGCGCACGCCCATCGACGACGCCGAGTTCGCCCGCGAACTGCTGCGTCAATATAATGTGCTGGTGCTTCCCGGGAGCTTCCTCGCGCGAGACGCGCATGGCGAGAATCCCGGTCGGCAGCAGGTGCGCATCGCGCTGGTCGCCCCGCTCGAGGAATGCGTGGAGGCGGTGCGGCGCATCGACGCTTTCGCTCGACGACTCTAGGGGACCCATGAACCAGGCGCAGGCCACCATCGACCAGGCGTGGGAAGCACGCGCCTCCCTCGCCCCCGGCAAGGCGCCCGCCGCCCTGCGCGAGGCGATCGAATTCGCGCTTCAGGGCCTGGACGCAGGCACGCTGCGCGTCGCGGAAAAACGCGGCGCGCAGTGGGTCACCCACCAGTGGCTGAAGAAGGCGGTGCTGCTGTCCTTCCGCCTGGCCGATAACGCGGTCATGCCCGCCGGGTTCACGCAGTACTACGACAAGGTGCCCGGAAAGTTCGCGGCGTACGATGCCGGCGCCTTCGGCCGCGGCGGATTCCGGGTCGTGCCGCCCGCCATGGCGCGGCGCGGCTGCTATCTGGCGAAGAACGTGGTCCTGATGCCCTCCTACGTGAATATCGGCGCCTACGTCGACGAGGGCACCATGGTCGACACGTGGGCGACCGTAGGCTCGTGCGCACAGATCGGCAAGAACGTGCACCTGTCGGGCGGCGTCGGCATCGGCGGGGTGCTGGAGCCCGTCCAGGCCAACCCCGTGATCATCGAGGACAACTGCTTCATCGGCGCGCGCTCCGAGGTCGTGGAGGGCGTCATCGTCGAGGAAAACAGCGTCATCTCGATGGGGGTGTTCATCGGCCAGAGCACCAAGATCTTCGACCGGGAGACCGGCGAGGTCCTCTACGGGCGCGTTCCGGCCGGCTCGGTGGTGGTCCCCGGGACCCTGCCCTCGGGCGACCGCAGCTGCGCCCTGTACTGTGCGGTAATCGTCAAAAAGGTTGATGCGCGCACCCGCGCCAAGACCAGCCTGAACGATCTGCTGCGAGGGGATTAAACTAGCGCCCTAGACCAGCGGGAAGCGGATTCCCGGGAGGACTGCTATGTCGGCAATGAAACGCCTGTTCCAGCTGATGGCCGATAAGAGGGCCTCGGATATCTTTCTGTCCATCGGCGCGCCGATCAACATCAAGATCAACGGCGTCGCGATGCCGGTCAACCAGACGATCCTCACGTCGAGCGCGGTGCAGACGCTGCTCTACGAGGTGCTGAACGAGCACCAGGTGCGCGAGTTCGAGGAGGAGCTGGAGCTCAACACCGCCTACACGATGGAGGGCGTGGGCACCTTCCGGATCAGCGCGTTCCGGCAGAAGGGAACGCCGGCGGTCGTGGTGCGCTACATCCCGGGCACGGTCCCGCCGCTGGATTCGCTGCACCTGCCGCCCGTGCTGAAGGAAGTGGTGATGCAGAAGCGCGGGCTCATTCTCATGGTGGGCGCGACCGGCTCCGGCAAGTCGACCTCGCTCGCGGCGATGATCGACTTCCGCAACGCGGAGCGCTCGGGCCACATCCTGACGCTCGAGGACCCGGTCGAGTTCATCTTCAAGAACCGCAAGTCGATCGTCAACCAGCGCGAGATCGGCACCGACACGAAGGCGTTCCCCGTCGCCCTGCGCAACGCGCTGCGCCAGGCCCCCGACGTCATCCTGATCGGCGAGATCCGCGACCGCGACACGATGTCGATGGCGCTGCAGTACGCCCAGTCGGGCCACCTGTGCATGGCCACGCTGCACGCCAACAACAGCTACCACGCGCTCAACCGGATCATCAGTTTCTATCCGCTGGAAAACCGCCCGACCCTGCTGCTCGACCTGTCGGCCTCGCTGCAGGCCATCGTTTCGCAGCGCCTGGTGCGCACCAAGGCCGGCGTGCGCAAGCCGGCCTGCGAGGTGATGCTCAACACGCGCCACATCTCCGAGCTGATCGAGAAGGGCGAGATCAACGAGATGAAGGAAGCGATGGAGAAGAGCATGGCCCCCGGCTCGCAGACCTTCGAGCAGGCGCTGTTCAAGCTGTTCGGCTCCGGCGACATCACGCAGGACGAGGCCATGCTCAACGCCGATTCCGCGACCAACATGCTGTGGCTGATCAACCAGGCCACGGCCGGGACCATCACTTCCGGGCAGGTTTCGATTCCGTCGGTGCCGACGGCCGGCGCGGGCGACAAGAAGGAAGGGCTGCTCACGGGCGCCGGCGCGCAGTTCGACGGCATCAAGATCGACATGACCAACTGAGGTGGAGCCGGCCCTCTCCCTCACCCGGGAGCTGATCGCCCGCAGGTCGGTGACACCGGAAGATGGCGGCTGCCAGTCGCTGCTGGCGGCGCGGCTGTCCGCAGCCGGATTCCGCTGCGAGGACGCCAGCATCAACGGGGTGACCAACCTCTGGGCGCGCCGTGGAACGGCGAAGCCCCTGGTCTGCTTTGCCGGCCACACCGACACGGTGCCGCCCGGCCCCCTCGAGCAGTGGAACAGCGATCCCTTCGCCCCGGTGGAGCGCGACGGGCGCCTGTACGGCCGCGGCGCCGCGGACATGAAGTCCTCCATCGCGTCGTTCATGGTCGCGATCGAGCAATTCGTCGCCGAGCGGCCGCAGCACGCCGGATCGATCGCGGTGCTGTTGACCTCCGACGAGGAGGGCCCCTCGGTCGACGGCACGGCGAAGGTGGTCGACCGGCTCCGCCAGCGCGGCGAGGACCTCGACTACTGCATCGTCTGCGAGCCCTCCTCGTCCCGCGCGCTCGGCGACACGCTGCGCGTCGGTCGCCGGGGTTCCCTGTCGGCGACGCTCACGATACGCGGCGTGCAGGGGCATGTCGCGTATCCGGACCAGGTGCGCAATGCCGTGCACCTGCTCGCCCCGGCCCTCGCGGAGATCACCGCCACCGAATGGGACCGCGGTAACGACGCCTTCCCGCCGACCAGCTTCCAGGTGTCGAACGTTCACGCCGGGACCGGCGTGGAGAACATCGCGCCCGGCACGGTGGAGGTCATGTGCAATTTCCGCTTTTCGACGGCCAGCACCGAGGCCTCGCTGCGGGAACGGTTCGAAGCCATCCTGCGCCGGCACAAGCTCGACTACAGCATCGCCTGGAAGCTCGGCGGGCGCCCCTTCCTGAGCGGCAAGGGTCGGCTGATCGAGACCGTACGCCACGCCGTGCGCACGCATACCGGGCGCACGCCGGAGCTGTCGACCGCGGGCGGCACGTCCGACGGGCGCTTCATCATCGACATCTGCCCCGAGGTGGTGGAATTCGGACCGGTCAACGCCACGATCCACAAGTTGAACGAGAACATCGCGCTCGAGGAGCTGACCGTGCTTCCGCGCATCTACCTCGACACGCTGCGCGCCCTGCTGCCTTGACGCTGCGCCGCCTGGTCAGCGAGGCGGCGGCACGCCTGCGGCGCGCGCCCCTCCGGTACGGCCATGGCACGTCCAATGCGCGCGACGAGGCTGCGTTCCTCGTCCTGCGCGGGCTGCGGCTGCCGTTCGATGCGCCGGCCGACCGGCCGGTGTCCGCCCGCGAGTACGCTCGCGTCGCGCGCCTGCTTGAACGGCGCATATGCGAGCGCGTCCCGGTCGCGTATCTGCTCCACGAGGCCTGGCTGGCGGACGAGCCCTTCTACGTCGACCGGCGCGTCATCGTCCCGCGCTCGCACATCGCCGGGCTGCTCGCGGAGCGCTTGCAGCCCTGGCTCACGCGCTCGCCGCGGCGCGTGCTTGATCTCTGCACGGGCTCCGGTTGCCTGGCCGTGCTCGCCGCGAAAGCGTGGCCGCGCGCGCGCGTCGACGCGTCCGACCTGTCGTCCGGCGCGCTGGCGGTCGCCCGTCGCAACGTGACTCGGCACCGTCTGTCCGGCCGGGTGCGTCTGGTCCGTTCCGACCTGTTCGCCGGCCTGCAGGATGTGCGCTACGACCTGATCCTCTGCAATCCGCCTTATGTGACGGCGGCATCCATGCGCGCGCTGCCGCCGGAGTACCGGCACGAGCCGGCCATGGCGCTTGCGAGCGGCCGTGACGGACTGGACTTCGTGAGGCGTTTGCTGAGGCAGGCGCGCGCCCATCTCGGGTCGCGCGGTCTGCTCGTCTGCGAAGTCGGCGCCGGACGCGCGGCGCTGCGTCGCGCCTATCCGCGCCTGCCGTTCACCTGGGTGCAGGAAGGAACTGTATTTCTGCTGACCCGGGAGGAATTGGGGTGACCGATGGGACTCGAACCCACAACAACCGGAATCACAATCCGGGACTCTACCTTTGAGCTACGGTCACCGCTGAACTGCGCTGTTGGCCTGCCCGGCGGGAGTCGAACCCACAACCCCCAGCTTAGAAGGCTGGTGCTCTATCCGGTTGAGCTACGGGCAGCCGCCGGGCAAAACCTGGTCGGGGTGGAGAGATTTGAACTCCCGACATCTTGCTCCCAAAGCAAGCGCGCTACCAGGCTGCGCCACACCCCGGAAAGGGGGGCATGATACTCCGATTTCGGCTTGCCGCAGGGGGGCTTTTCTGCTAAAAAGGCGCCTCACTTTTTTTGCCGGATGAGCAGGTTACGATGGCTTTGGAACTGACGCGCAAGAATTTCACGCCCTTCGCGCCGAAGAAGGGCGAGGACTACATGAATGCGCGCATGCGCACGCACTTCCGCAAGATGCTCGAGCAGCTGAAGGCCGAGCTCTCGGAGGAGATCGACCGGACCGTGCACACCATGCAGGACGAGGCCACCGTCTTCGCGGATCCCAACGACCGCGCCAGCCAGGAGTCCGACATGGCGCTCGAGCTGCGCAACCGCGACCGCGAGAGAAAGCTGATCAAGAAGATCGACGAGACCATCGGTCGCATCGACGCGAACGAGTACGGCTATTGCGACAGCTGCGGCGTCGAGATCGGGCTGAAGCGCCTGGAGGCGCGGCCGACGGCCACGCTGTGCATCGACTGCAAGACGCTGGACGAGATGCGCGAGAAGCAGGTGGCGAAGTAGTCCGCGCCACCGTGCCTGACAGGAAGGGCGCCCGCGCGGCGCCCTTTTTCGTTTAGGCCTGCTTCGCTGCTTCCGGCGCCCCGACCGCCTTCATGGACAGCCGCACGCGGCCCTTGTCGTCCGCCTCCAGCACCTTCACCTTCACGGACTGTCCTTCCTTGAGGTGGTCCGACACGGCGTTGACGCGCTCGTGGCTGATCTGCGAGATGTGCAGCAGGCCGTCGCGGCCGGGCAGCAGCTGCACGATGGCGCCGAAGTCGAGCAGGCGCAGCACGGTGCCTTCGTAGATCTTGCCGACCTCCACGTCCGCCGTGAGCTCCTGGATGCGCTTTCTGGCCGCTTCGCCGCCCTCCGCCGAGACGCAGGCGATGGAGATGGTGCCGTCGTCCTCGATCTCGATGGTGGTGCCGGTTTCCTCCTGGATGCCGCGGATCACCACGCCGCCCTTGCCGATCACGTCGCGGATCTTGTCGGGATTGATCTTGATCTTGATGATGCGCGGCGCGTAGGTCGAGAGCTCGGTGCGCGAGCCCTCGATCGCCTGCTTCATGATCTGCAGGATCTGCAGGCGCGCCTCGCGCGCCTGCGCCAGCGCGATCTGCATGATGCTCTTGTTGATCGACTCGATCTTCAGGTCCATCTGCAGCGCGGTCACGCCCGTCTCGGTGCCCGCGACCTTGAAGTCCATGTCGCCGAGGTGATCCTCGTCGCCGAGGATGTCGGACAGCACCGCGAAGCGGTTGCCTTCCTTGATCAGGCCCATGGCGATGCCGGCGACGTGCGTCTTGATCGGCACGCCCGCGTCCATCAGCGCCAGGCTGCCGCCGCACACCGACGCCATCGACGAGGAGCCGTTCGATTCCGTGATTTCCGAGACCACCCGGAGCGAATAGCCGAAGTCTTCCGCCCCCGGCAGCATCGCCACCAGCGCGCGCTTGGCGAGGCGGCCGTGGCCGATCTCGCGCCGCTTGGTGAAGCCGAAGCGCCCGGTCTCGCCGGTCGCATAGGGCGGCATGTTGTAGTGGAACATGAAGCGCTCGCGGTACTCCCCCGCCAGCGCGTCGATGATCTGCTCGTCGCGCCCGGTGCCGAGCGTCACGCTGACCAGCGCCTGGGTCTCGCCGCGCGTGAACAGCGCCGAGCCGTGCGTGCGCGGCAGCACGCCCACCCGCACGTTGATCGGCCGGACGGTGCGCGTGTCGCGGCCGTCGATGCGCGGCTCGCCGTCGAGGATCTGGGTGCGCACGATCTTCGATTCGAGGTCGAAAAGCCGGTCCTTGAGGGCGCGCGCATCGAGCGTCTTGCCGGCGGCCGCCGCTTCCTCCTCCAGCTTCGCGACGGTCGCCTTGCGGATCTCGCCCAGGCGCGTGTTGCGCGCCTGCTTCTGGCGCATGGCGAAGGCAGCCCGCAGGTCGGCCTCGGCCAGCTCCGCCACGCGCGCGATCAGCGCCTGGTCCGTCTCGGGCGCCTTCCATTCCCAGGCCGGCTTGCCCGCCACCTCGGCCAGCTCATGGATCGCCTGGATGGCCGCCTGCATCTGCTCGTGGCCGAACACCACGCCGCCGAGCATCACGTCCTCCGGCAGCTCCTGGGCCTCGGACTCGACCATCATCACGCCCTGCTCCGTCCCCGCCACCACCAGGTTGAGCTTCGAGTCCTTGAGCTGCGTCGCCGTCGGGTTGAGCACGTACTGGCCGTCGACGTAGCCGACGCGGCAGGCGCCGATCGGACCGTTGAAGGGGATGCCGGACAGGGTCAGCGCCGCAGACACCGCGAGCATCGCCGGGATATCCGAGTCCACTTCCGGGTTGAGCGAGAGGACCTGCGCCACGACCTGCACTTCATTGAAGAAGCCGTCCGGAAACAGCGGCCGGATCGGGCGGTCGATGAGGCGCGAAGTAAGGGTCTCCTTCTCCGATGGCCGGCCTTCGCGCTTGAAGAACCCGCCCGGAATCTTGCCCGCCGCGTAAGTGCGCTCGGCGTAGTCCACGGTCAGCGGAAAGAAGTCCTGGCTGGCGCGCGCTTCCTTGGCCGCCGTCACGGCCGCGAGCACGACCGTGTCGTCGATGGTGCAAACCACGGCGCCGTGGGCCTGGCGGGCGATTTCCCCGGTCTCGAAAGTGACCTGGTGGCTGCCCAGCGTGAATGTCTTCTTGATCGGATTCAAAGGAATACCTCGACAGTTAGGTGCAGGCGATCGCCGTCCCTCGTCCAACGAGCGACGGCAATCGCGGCATGCGTGACGCCTACTTTCGCAGGCTGAGCCGCTCGACCACCGAGCGGTACTTGTCGGCGTCCTTGCGCCGCAGGTAGTCGAGCAGCTTGCGCCGCTGCGACACCAGCTTCAGCAGGCCGCGACGGGAGTGGAAATCCTTGACGTGGGCCTTGAAATGCTCGGTGAGGCTGTTGATCCGCTCCGTCAGGAGCGCAATCTGGACTTCGGGCGAGCCGGTGTCCTTCCCGGACCGCTGGTATTGCTGGACGACCTGCGCTTTCTGCGCAACCTGCAAAGCCATACGCTTCTTCTCCTGATGTAAGGCGCGGATTGTAGCCGAGGCGACCCGCCGTCCACAAGCTTTTCACGATGAATTTCAGCTATTTGCGTAGTTAATGAGGCGTCGGGGACGCAGCTCCCCGTGGGCCCGGCCTTCGGCGAGCCCGAGCAGCAGGCCGTGGTCCGCGTAGACGCTGCAAGCCCCTTCCGGCGTCTCCGAAAGGTGCAGGATCTGCCCGCGCCTGAACCGCTCGGCGAGGTCGCCGGGAAGGTCCACCTTCGGCAGACCGGCGAGCAGCGACTGCAGCGGCAGCAGCAGCCGGTCGCGCCCCTCCGGGGATAGCGCATGGAGCGCCTCGAGCGTCGCCGCGGCTTCGACCCGGAAGCCCCCCGCCGCGGTTCTTCGCAAGGCCGCCAGGTGCGCGCCGCAGCCCAGCGCCTCGCCGAGGTCAGCCACCAGCGTGCGGATGTAGGTGCCCTTGCTGCAGCGGACGCGGAGCGCCAGCCGGTCGCCCTCGAGCCGGCCGGCCTCGAGCTCGTAGATGCGCACGCGCCGCGGCGCCCGCGGCACCTCGCGCCCCTCGCGCGCCAGGGCGTAGAGAGGCCGGCCCTCGTGCTTGAGCGCCGAGTGCATCGGCGGCACCTGATCGATGTCCCCCCGAAACCGCGCCAGCACCGGCTCGAGCGCATCTGCGCGCACCTCGCAGGGTCGCCGCTCGAGCACCTCGCCTTCCGCGTCGCCGGTGGAGGTCGTCACCCCCAGCAAGGCCTGCGCCACGTACTCCTTGTCAGCGTCGAGCGCGAGCTGGGAGAGCTTGGTGGCCTCGCCGAACAGGATCGGCAGCAGGCCCGAGGCCAGCGGATCGAGCGTGCCCGCGTGACCCGCCTTTGCCGCGCCGAACAGGCGCTTGGCCGACTGCAGCGCGCCGTTCGAAGCCATGCCGACCGCCTTGTCCAGCAGCAGGACGCCGTCGAGCCTGCGACCCTTCACCGCTTGGGCCGGACGCTGTCGATCAGCTGCGAGAGCCGGGCGCCCCGCTCCACCGACTCGTCGTAGCGGAAGCGCAGCTCAGGGGTCGTGTAGAGCTTGAGGCGCCGCGCGAGCAGGGAGCGCAAGTGGCCCGCGGAGCGGCGCAGCGCCTCGCCCGCTGCCTCCACCTGGCCGGCGTCGAGGCAGGTATAGAACACCACCGCGTGAGAGAGATCCGGCGCCACGTCGACGGCCGTGAGGGTCACCAGCGCGAGCCTGGGGTCGCGCATGTCGCGCAGCAGGATCGCGGACAGGTCGCGCTGGATCTGGTCGGCGACCTTCTGCGGCCGTCCCCGGGTCACGGTGCGCCCGTTCCCGGCATCACAGCGTGCGCGCCACCTCGAGGACTTCGAACACCTCGAACTGGTCGCCTTCCTTGACCTCCGAGAAGTTCTTGAGCGACATGCCGCACTCGAAGCCCGCCTTGACCTCGCGGGCATCGTCCTTGAAGCGCTTGAGCGAGTCGATCTCGCCGGTGTGGATGACCACGTTGTCGCGCAGGACGCGCACCTGGGCATTGCGGCGCACCAGCCCGTCCACGACGTAGCAACCCGCCACCGTCCCGACCTTCGAGATGCGGAAGACCTGGCGCACTTCCACCAGGCCGAGCACCTGCTCCTTGCGCTCGGGCGCCAGCAGCCCGGACAGCGCCGCCTTGATCTCCTCGACCGCCTCGTAAATGATGTTGTAGTAGCGCACCTGGATGCCGGTCGACTCGAGCAGCTTGCGGGCCGTCGCGTCGGCGCGCGTATTGAAGCCGATGACCACGGCGCGCGAAGCGAGCGCCAGGTTGACGTCCGACTCCGTGATGCCGCCGACCGCGGCGTGCACCACGCTCACCTTCACCTCGTCCGTGGAAAGCTTGGTCAGCGCGTGCACCAGGGCCTCCTGCGACCCCTGCACGTCGGCCTTGATGACCAGCGACAGGACCTTCTTCTCGCCTTCGCCCATCTGCTCGAAGACGTTCTCGAGCTTGGCCGCCTGCTGGCGCGCCAGCTTCACCTCGCGGAACTTGCCCTGGCGGAACAGCGCGATCTCGCGCGCCTTGCGCTCGTCGGGAAGCACCGCGAGCTCCTCGCCCGCGTTCGGCACCTCCGACAATCCCTGGATCTCCACCGGGATCGACGGTCCGGCCGACGCGATTGCCCGCCCGCTCTCGTCCAGCATGGCACGCACCCGGCCATAGACGGGTCCGATCAGCACCACGTCGCCGCGATTCAGCGTTCCCGACTGGACCAGCACCGTGGCGACCGGGCCGCGCCCCTTGTCGAGCCGCGCCTCGATGACGACGCCCTTCCCGGGCGCCTCCACCGGCGCCTTGAGCTCCAGCACCTCCGCCTGCAGCAGCACGTTCTCCAGGAGCGAATCGACGCCCTCGCCGGTCTTGGCCGAGACCGGGACGAACGGCGCATCACCGCCCAGGTCTTCCGGCACCACGCCGTGCTGCAGCAGCTCCTGCTTGACCTTCTCGGGGTTGGCTTCCGGCTTGTCGATCTTGTTGACCGCCACCACCAGCGGCACGTTGCCCGCCTTGGCGTGGTTGATCGCCTCCAGCGTCTGCGGCATCACGCCGTCGTCCGCAGCGATCACGAGGATGACCAGGTCGGTGACCTTGGCGCCGCGCGCGCGCATCGCGGTGAACGCTTCGTGGCCCGGCGTATCGAGGAAGGTGATGACCCCGCGCGGCGTCTCCACGTGGTAGGCGCCGATGTGCTGCGTGATGCCACCCGCCTCGCCCGCGGCCACCTTGGTGCGGCGGATATAGTCCAGCAGAGAGGTCTTGCCGTGGTCGACATGGCCCATCACAGTCACCACCGGCGGGCGCGGCTCGCTGGCCACCTCCGTTTCGCCTGGCGCTTCCGCCAGGTAGGCCTCCGGATCCTCCAGCTTGGAGGCCCTGGCCTTGTGCCCCATCTCCTCGACGACGATCATCGCCGTCTCCTGGTCGAGGACCTGGTTGATGGTCGCCATGGTGCCGAGCTTCATCAGCGCCTTGATCACCTCCGCCGCCTTCACCGACATGCGGTGCGCAAGCTCGCCCACCGCAATCGTCTCCGGCACCGCGATCTCCCGCGTCACTGGCTCGGTCGGCTGCGTAAAAGCCTGCTGTTCGGCAGCGGGCGCGCCCCGGTGCCGCGCCCCGCCGCGAGCGTGCCAGCCCGCGACCCCGCCGCCCATGTCGCCGCGCGTCTTGATCGTGCGCCGGCGCACCGAGTCGTCGCGCATGGTGGTCGTGGGCTTGGCCTTCTTCGGCTTCTTGTCGGGCTTCGTGTCGGCGGTCTTCGGGGCGTGCAGCGTGCCCTCGACGGGCGCGGCGGCCGCTTGCGGGCCCTGCGCCTTCTCGATCGCGACTTGCGCCTCGCGCTCCGCCGCGCGCTGCTCCGCCTCGCGCCGTTCGCGTTCCTGCTTTTCCTTGAGCTCCGCGGCCTGCAGCGCCGAGAGCTGCGCCTGGCGCCGCGCCTCGTCCTCGCGCAGCTCGCGCTCGCGCGCATCCAGCGCCGGCGCGACCGGGGCCACCGGTGCCACGGGCGCCTCCGGTGCCGCTTCGACCGGCGCGGGCGCTTCCGCCGCGCCCTGCGCGGCCAGCTCGGCGGGGTCGCGCTTCACGAACACGCGCTTCTTGCGCACCTCGACCTGGATGGTGCGCGCCTTGCCGGAGGTATCGGACTTCTTGATGATCTCGCTGGTCTGCTTGCGCGTCAGCGTGATCTTGTTCTTCGGCTCCGCGGAGCCGTGCGCGCGCCGCAGGTACTCCAGCAGCCGCGACTTGTCGCTCTCCGACAGCGCGTCATCCGGCGCGCGCTTGTCGACGCCCGCCGCGCGAAGCTGCTCGAGCAGCACCGATGGGGGGACCTTCAGCTCGCTGGCGAACTGGGCGACGTTGGTGGCGGCCACGCTACTGGGCCTCCTTGGCCGGCGACGCCTCGTCCTGCGCGAACCAGTGCGCGCGCGCCGCCATGATCAGGTTCTTGGCGCGCTCTTCCTCGATCCCGGTCATCTCGGACAGCTCGTCGACCGCCAGGTCGGCGAGGTCGTCGCGCGTCTTCACGCCGCCGGCGGCGAGCTTCGCGGCCAGCGCGTTGTCCATGCCCTCGAGCTGCAGCAGGTTCTGATCGACCCCTTCGATGCTCTCCTCGCTGGCGATCGCCTGCACCAGCAGCGCATTGCGCGCGCGCGTGCGCAGCTCGTTGACCGTGTTCTCGTCGAACGCGTCGATCTCCATCAGCTCGTTGATCGGCACGTAGGCGATCTCCTCGAGCGTCGAAAAGCCCTCCTGGATGAGGATGTCGGCGACTTCCTCGTCCACGTCGAGGCGCTGCATGAAGAGCCCGCGCGTCTGCGAGGACTCCTCCTCCTGCTTCTTCTTGGATTCTTCCTCGGTCATCAGGTTGATGGTCCAGCCCGTCAGCTCGGAGGCGAGGCGCACGTTCTGCCCGCTGCGGCCGATCGCGATGGCGAGGTTCTCCTCGTCCACCACCACGTCCATGGCGTGCTTTTCCTCGTCGACCAGGATCGAGCTGACTTCGGCCGGTGCCAGCGCGCCGATCACGAATTGCGCCGGGTCGGCCGACCACAGCACGATGTCGACGCGCTCCCCGGCGAGTTCCTGGGTCACCGCCTGCACGCGCGAGCCGCGCATGCCGACGCAGGTGCCGATCGGATCGATGCGCCGGTCGTTGGTGTGCACCGCGATCTTGGCCCGCACCCCGGGATCGCGCGCCGCCGACTTGATCTCGAGCAGCCCTTCCTCGATCTCCGGCACCTCGAGCTCGAACAGCTTCATGATGAACTGCGGCGCCGTGCGCGACAGCACCAGCTGCGGGCCGCGCGCGCCGCGGTCGATCTTCATCACCCAGGCGCGCACGCGGTCGCCGACCCTCAGGTTCTCCTTCGGGATCATGTGCTCGCGCGGCAGCAGCGCCTCCAGGCGCCCCGACTCGACGATGGCGTTGCCCCGCTCCATGCGCTTGACCGAGCCGGTCACCAGCTCGTCTCCCCGCGACAGGAAGTCGTTCAGGATCTGCTCGCGCTCGGCATCGCGGATGCGCTGCAGGATCACCTGCTTCGCGGTCTGCGCGCCGATGCGCCCGAACGGGATCTTCTCGATCGGCTGCTCGAGGTACTCGTCCATCACGGCGTCGGGCTTGCGGTCCTGCGCTTCCTCGAGCGAGAGCATCTGCGCCGTATTCCACTCGGGGGTATCGTCCGGGACCACGTGCCAGCGCCGGAACGCCTCGTAGTCGCCCGTGTTGCGGTCGATGGCGACGCGCACGTCGACATCCTCGGTGAATCGCTTCTTGGTGGCCGAGGCGAGCGCGAGCTCCAGCGCGCCGAACACCGTGTCCCGGTTGACGTTCTTCTCGCGCGCCAGCGCGTCCACCAGCAGCAGAATTTCCCGGCTCATCGCCTGTGCTCCAAAGCTCCTAAAGTTCCGGAACGAGCCGCGCCCGCTCCATGCCGTCCAGCGGCAGCGTCACCGGCGTGCCGTCGACCTCCATCGTGGCCGCGCCCGCTTCCACGCCCCGCAGCAGTCCTACGTAGCGCCGGCGTCCCTGTTCGTCCGCCAGGCGCATCCGCACGTCGATGCGGTGGCCGGCGAAGCGTTCGAAGTCCGCGGCCCGCCGCAGCGGGCGGTCCAGCCCCGGCGACGACACTTCCAGCCGGTCGTAGTCCACGCCTTCGACCTCGAGCAGGCGCGACAGTTGCCGGCTCACGTCCGCGCAGTCATCGACCGTGATGCCGCCCGGCTTGTCCATGAAAACACGCAGGAATCTGCCCCGGTTGGACACCTGAAGGTCCACCAGTTCAAACCCCATGCCCGCCAGGGTCGGCTCCAGCATGGCTTCCAGTGCGCTCGCCACGATTCGCTCGCTACAAACAAAAAATGGGCCGAAGCCCATCTACCTGAAACAGCTTGAAGTTTAACCGCTTTTTGCCGTATTCACAATCTCCGCGCGCGATTCGCCGCCAAGTTCCACCCACCGGCCGGGCCGCAGATCGCGCGGCAAGGCGACCGGGCCGTAGCGCACCCGCAGCAGCCGGCTCACCGGATGACCGACCGCTTCGAACAGCCGCCGGACCTCCCGGTTGCGGCCTTCGCGCAGCACCACCCGGTACCAGCGGTTGGCGCCTTCGGGCGGACCCTCCGCGGACAGCCGATCGAACCTCCCCCTGCCGTCCACCAGGTCCACACCCGACAAAAGTCGGGTGCTTTCAGCCGAAGTCAAAGGGCCCCGCACCCGGGCAAGGTACTCGCGCTCGACTTCGTACCTCGGGTGCATGAGGCGGTTGGCCAGTTCCCCCGAATCGGTCAGCAGGAGCAGGCCGGAAGTGTTGACGTCCAGCCGTCCGACGGCGACCCACTTCCCGCCCGGTATCGGGGGCAGGCGCTCGAACACGGTAGGCCGCCCCGCCGGGTCCGCTCGCGTGACCAGCTCACCCTCCGGCTTGTGGTAGAGGAGTACGCGCGGCTCGCGGACGCCGGCGCCGAGTTCGAGAGGTCGGCCATCCAGCTCCACCCGGTCGGCGGGCCCCGCCCGCATCCCGAGCTGTGCGGGCTCTCCATTGACGCGCACGCGACCGGCGCGGATCCAGCCCTCGATCTCGCGCCGCGAGCCGTAGCCGGCCGCGGCCAGCCGCTTTTGCAGCCGCTCAGCCGGCAGCGGGCTCGTTGGCGGCTTCGGGGATGGGGCCGGCCGGCGCGGGGTCAAGCTGCACCGTCTTCGCGATCTCCTCCAGGGGCGGCAGCTCCTGCAGCGAGCGCAGACCGAGCTCGTCGAGGAAGGTCTTGGTCGTCGCGTAGAGCGCAGGGCGGCCGGGCGTTTCGCGATGGCCGACCACGTCGATCCAGCCGCGGGCCTCGAGCGCCTGGATGATCTGCGTGGACACGCCCACGCCGCGGATGTCCTCGATGTCCCCGCGCGTGACCGGCTGGCGGTAGGCGATGATCGCCAGCGTCTCGAGCACCGCGCGCGAATAGCGCGGCGGCTTTTCCGGCTGCAGCTTCTCCGCGAACGGCCGGAACTCGGGGCGGGTCTGGAAGCGCCAGCCGCTCGCCAGGCTCGCCAGCTCCACCGCGCGCCCGCTCCACTCCTCGCGCAGCTCGGCGAGCAGCTTCTTCAGCGTGTCGGCGCCGAGCTGGTCGTCGAACAGTTGCCGCAGGGCGGCGACGGACAGCGGCTCCTGCGCCGAGAGCAGGGCCGCCTCGAGGATGCGCTTTGCCTCACTGGGTTGCATGGGCCAATTTTACGTAGATCGGGGCGAAGCTCTCGGATTGCGTGAGTTCGAGCAGCGATTCGCGGGCCAGCTCCAGCACCGCCAGCAGCGTGACGACCAGCACCGCGACGCCCTGCGCGGGGTCGAACAGCTCGGCGAACTCGAGCACGCGCCGTTCCTGCAGGCGGCGCAGGATGCCGCTCATGTGCTCGCGCACCGATAGCTGCTCGCGGGAGACGCGATGGTGGGCCGAGAGCCGGGCGCGATGCAGCAGCGCGCGCCAGGCCTCGGCGAGATCGCGCGGCTCGACGCCGGGCAGCTGCTCGGCGACCACGCGCTCGACCCACACCGAGACCGCCAGCACGTCGCGGCCCATCTGCGGCAGCTCGTCCAGCGCCTGCGCCGCCTTCTTGATCCGCTCGTACTCGAGCAGGCGGCGCACGAGCTCGGCACGCGGGTCCTCTTCCGTCGCCGCCGCGGCCGGCGGGCGCGGCAGCAGCAGCCGCGACTTGATTTCCATGAGCGTGGCCGCCATGACGAGATACTCCGCGGCCAGCTCCAGGTTCTTCGTGCGCATGGCCTCGACGTACTCGAGGTACTGGCGCGTGAGCGGCGCCATCGGGATGTCGAGGATGTCCAGGTTCTCGCGCCGGATGAGGTAGAGCAGCAGGTCGAGCGGTCCCTCGAACGCCTCGAGGATCACCTCCAGCGCGTCGGGCGGGATGTACAGGTCGCGCGGGATCTCGATCAGGGGCTCGCCGTACAGGCGGGCCACGGGCGCGGTCAGGGGCGCGGCGTCGGCCATCAGGAGTACGTGAGCCCCATGGCCTCGCGCACGTCGCGCATGGTCTCCAGCGCCAGCTTGCGCGCCTTGTCGCAGCCGTCGGCGATGATGTTCTTGACCAGCGTCGGATCATCGAGGTAGGTCTGCGCGCGCTCGCGCATGGGCTTGAGCTCCGCGAGCACCGCGTCGATCACGGGCTGCTTGCATTCGAGGCAGCCGATGCCCGCCGTGGTGCAGCCCTGCTGCACCCACGCCTGGCGCGCGGCGTCCGAGTACACCTGGTGCAAGGGCCAGACCGGGCACTTCTCCGGGTTGCCCGGGTCGCTGCGCTTCACCCGCGCCGGATCCGTCGGCATGGTGCGGATCTTCTTGGCGACCGACTCGGGCGACTCGCGCAGGCCGATGGCATTGCCGTAGGACTTCGACATCTTCTGCCCGTCCAGTCCCGGCAGGCGCGCCGCCTCGGTGAGCAGCGCCTCGGGCTCGACGAGGATCTTGCGCCCGCCGCCCTCCAGCCAGCCGTAGAGGCGCTCGCGGTCGCCGCGCGGCAGGTTCTGCTGCTCGTCGAGCAGCGCCTGCGCACGCTTGAGCGCGTCGGCGTCGCCGGACTCCAGGAACTTGGTGCGCAGCTCGTTCAGCAGGCGCGCCTTCTTGCTGCCCATCTTCTTGACCGCCGCCTTGGCCTTGTCCTCGAAGCCGTCCTCGCGACCGTACAGGTGATTGAAGCGCCGCGCGATCTCGCGCGTCATCTCGACGTGCGGCACCTGGTCCTCGCCCACCGGCACGTAGCGCGCGCGGTAGATGAGGATGTCGGCCGACTGCAGCAGCGGGTAGCCGAGGAACCCGTAGGTCGCGAGGTCGCGGTCCCTCAGCTTCTCCATCTGGTCCTTGTAGGTCGGCACGCGCTCCAGCCAGCCCAGCGGGGTAATCATGGACAGCAGCAGGTGCAGCTCGGCGTGCTCCTGGATGTGGGACTGCACGAACAGGATGGCCTGGTTCGGGTCTACCCCGGCGGCCAGCCAGTCCACCACCATCTCCCAGGCGTTCTGCTCCACGCGCCCCGGGTGCTCGTAGTCGGTAGTGAGCGCGTGCCAGTCAGCGACGAAGAACAGGCACGGATATTCGCTCTGCAGGCGCACCCAGTTCTTCAGCACGCCGTGGTAGTGGCCCAGGTGCAGGGCGCCGGTCGGGCGCATGCCGGAGAGGACGCGGATCTCGAACATGGTCAGAGCTGGAACACCGTGCCGATGACCTGGAAGGAGGCATCCACCATCGGCCGCAGCAGCACGCCGAGGTAGCCGGAGAACAGCAGCAGGAGCAGGATCGGAAAGCCCCACGGCTCGAGCCGCGCGTACTGCCAGGCCATGCGGCGCGGCAGCAGGCTCGCCACGATGCGCCCGCCGTCGAGCGGCAGGATCGGCAGCAGGTTGAGCACCATCAGGACGACGTTGACCTCGATGCCGGCGACGCAGATCCGGTGCAGGGGCACCGTCCACGCATTGACCGAGAACGCCTCGGACCCCTTGAAGAGCAGCGCCCAGCCCAGCGCCATGACCAGGTTGGCGGCGGGACCGGCGGCGGCCACCCACAGCATGTTCCGCTTCGGGCTGCGCAGCGCCGAATAGTTGACCGGCACGGGCTTCGCCCAGCCGAACAGGAATCCCGCGCCGCCGGCCAGCTTGCTCATGACCAGGATCAGGATCGGGACCAGCAGCGTGCCGACCATGTCGATGTGGCGCAGGGGATTGAGGCTGATGCGGCCCTGCGCATGCGCGGTCATGTCGCCGAAATGACGCGCCACGTAGCCGTGCGCCGCCTCGTGGAGCGTGATCGCGAAGAGCACCGGAAGCGCGTAGATCGCGACCGTCTGTACGAGTGAGGAGACGTCCATCGGGCAGCCGCGAAGTCTATCAGACGCGCTGGCCCAGCACGTCGAGGGATCCCTTTCCCTCGCGCAGGACGACCGGCGCCTCGCCGGTGAGATCGATGACCGTGCTCGGCTCGATGCCGCAGGGCCCGCTGTCGATGACCAGATCGAGCTCGTGCGCCAGCATCCGGCGGATCTCCATCGCGTCCGCGAGCGGCGCATCCGCCCCGGGCAGCTGCAGCGTGGCCGACAGCATGGGCTCCCCGAGCACTTCGAGCAGCGCGCGCGCCGCCGCGTGCGCCGGCACCCGCACGCCGATGGTCCGGCGCCGCGGATGCATGAGCCGACGCGGCACTTCGCGCGTGGCGCGCAGGATGAACGTGTACGCGCCCGGCGTGGCGGCACGCAGGATCCGGTACTGCACGTTGTCGACGATCGCGTAAGTCGCGATCTCGGACAGGTCGCGACACATGAGCGTCAGGTGATGGCGCTCGTCCATGCCGCGAGCGTGGCGCAGGCGCTGCTGCGCCGGCGCGTCGCCCAGGTGACAGCCCAGTGCGTAGCAGGAATCGGTCGGGTAGGCGATCAGGCCGCCACGCCGCACGATCTCCGCGGCCTGGCGGACGAGCCGGACCTGCGGATGCGTGGGATGGATGGAGAAGTACTGGGCCACTGTCGCGGCGCGACTGCGGCGCCTACAGGCCCCAGTGCCGCCACACCGGCCGCAGCGCAGGGTCGAGGGGAGGCAGCGTGCCGAATTCGGCGCCCTCCTCCGGCCCGTGGAAATCAGAGCCGCGCGACGCCAGGAGATCGTATTGGTGCGCAACGGCTGCGAACAGCCGCGCCTGCTCCGTGGAGTGGCTGCCGGTCACGACCTCGATCGCCTCGCCCCCGGCCTCGCGAAACGCCTGCAGCAGGCTGTCGAGCGCGCCGGCGGAGTACCCGTAGCGTCCCGGGTGGGCGAGCACCGCCTGGCCGCCGGCCGCCCGGATCCAGCGCACGGCGTCTCCCAAGACCGCCCACTGATGCGGGACGTAGCCGGGCTTGCCCGGCACCAGATAGCGGCGAAACGCATCGCGCGTGTCCGCGACATGGCCCTGCTCCACCAGATAGCGCGCGAAGTGCGTGCGTCCCACCATCGCCGGATTCTCGGCGCGTGCCAAAGCGCCTTCCAGCGAACCGTCCACGCCCGAGCGCGCCAGATCCTCCGCGATTGCCCGCGCGCGCGCGAGGCGCCCCCCGCGCACCTGCGCCAGGCCGGCGGTCAGCGCTGCGTTGCCCGGGTCGATGCGCAAGCCCACGATGTGGATGGTCCCGCCTCGCCACGTGACCGAGATCTCCACGCCGGCGACGAACCGCATGCCCTCGGTGATCGCCGCGTCGCGCGCCTCCTCCAGACCGCCCAGCTCATCGTGGTCGGTCAGCGCCCAGACTTGCACGCCGGCGCGTGCGGCTCGCCGCGCGACCTCCGCGGGGGGCAGCGCACCGTCCGACATGTTCGAGTGGCAGTGGAGGTCGACGTTCATGGCGCGGACAGGAACTCCTCGATCAGGCGCGCCACGTGCTCGGGCTGGTCATGGTGCAGCATGTGGCCGGCGTTCGGGACGGTAGCGTAGCGCAGGTCGCGGAACGCCGCGCGCCGCTCGGCGTGCTGCGTCTCGCTGAGGCCGACGCGCTTCAGGGTTTCCGACTCAGCCGCGTCCACCCACAGCACCGGCGCACGCACCTGCTGCCAGCAGGCGCGCGCCTCCTCGAATCGGTAGAGGACGGGATAGATGATCTTGTGCGCCGGGTCGCCCCGCAACAGCACGCGCCCGTCCGCCGTTTCGCGGCCCCAGAAGCGTGCGAGGAACTCCGCGCGCTCGCGCGGCAGGCGGGGGTTGTTCTTCTGCAGCCGGTCGGCGAGCGCCGCGAAGTCCGGGTAGGGCCGGAACCCGCTCGCCTGGTGCAGCTCGTCGAGCCAGCGTGCGTAGCGCACGGGCGCCTGCTCCGGACGCGAGACCGCCATACCGAACCCCTCGAGGTTCACGAGGCGGCGCACGCGCGACGGACGGATCCCGGCGTAGAGGCAGGCGACGTTCCCGCCCAGGCTGTGCCCGACCAGGTTGACGGGCGATTCCGCGTGCATGCGCTCGAGGACCGTGTCGAGGTCGGCGACGTAGTCCGGGAACCAGTAGCAATCGGACTTCCCCCAGTCGGTGAGCCCGTATCCGCGCCAATCGGGCGCATACACGTCCCACTCCCCCGCGAGCGCGTCGACCATGAACTGGAACGAGGCGGACACGTCCATCCAGCCGTGCAGGAGCACGATCCGGCGGTCCGGGTCGCCCGGCCAATGGCGCACGTGATAGCGCAGGCCGCGGACGTCGTAGTAGAGGGACTCGCTCGGCTTCATGAGGCGACGAACTCGAAATCGACTTCGGGCCGGCGGCCGGCGACCAGGTCCGCCAGCGCGCGCGCCGAGCCCGCGGCGAGCGTCCATCCCAGCGTGCCGTGCCCGGTATTCAGGTAGAGATTGGGAAACCGCGCACGCCCGATGACGGGAACGTTGTTCGGCGTCGCCGGGCGCAGCCCCGTCCAGTACGCCGGCGCCCCGGCGCCCGACAGGCGCGGGAAGAGCCGCCGCAGACGGCGCACGATGGCCTCGCAGCGGACGGTGTTGATCGACGTGTCGTAGCCGGCCAGCTCCGCCGTCCCCGCGCAGCGCAGGCGGTCTCCGAAGCGTGAAATGACGAGCTTGTGCCCTTCATCGGTCAGGCTGAGGGTCGGCGCCTGGGCGAGCATGTCCGTCGGAATGGAGAGGGTCACCGAATAGCCCTTCATCGGATATACCGGGATGGAGATTCCATAACGCGCGAGAAACAGGGGGCTGTAGCTGCCGAGGGAGACGACGGCCGCGTCCACCGCCACCGGACCGCTCGCGGTCCGCACGGCGTGCACCGCGCCCCGCTCGACCTCGAGGCCCGTCACCTCGGTGTCCTTGCGCACCTCGACCCCGAGCGACTCCAGGCGAGCAGCGAGCTGCACGGTGAACTCCCGCGCATCGCCCGACTCGTCGTCCGGGGTGTGCACGCCGCCGACGACCCGGACCTCCGAGTCCCGCAACGCCGGCTCGAGCGCGAGGCACTCTGCCGCGGACTTCACGTCGCGGCGGATGCCCAGCCCGCGCATCGTTGTCGCATGCGCCGCCAGTGCGTCGAAGTCGGCCTGCGAGTCGCAGAAGTGCAGGATCCCCCTGGCGACGCGGTGGTAGTCGAGCCGCAGTTCCGCCTGCAGCGCCTTCAGGCATTCGTGACTGTAGCCCGCGAGCCCGGCGAGCAGCCGCGTGTTGCGCTCGAACCGCCCCGGCAGGCACTCCCGCGCGAAGCGCAGGCCCCAGAGCCACTGGCGCAGGTCCGCGCGCGGACGGAAGAGCAGCGGCGCATCTTCGCGACCGAGCCAGCGCAGGATCTTGGGCACCACGGACGGCTTGGCCCAGGGCTCGGCGTGCCCGGCGGAGATCTGTCCGCCGTTGGCAAAAGAGGTCTCCAGCGCGACATCCGGCTGCCGGTCGAGCAGCGTCACCTCGTGGCCCGCGCGCGCGAGATACCACGCGCTCGTGACGCCGACCACACCCGCGCCAAGCACCGCGATCCTCATGAAGCGTCGTGCCCCGTTATCATAGGCGCCTGCGATGCCCCTCTACGCTCTCGGCGACAAGCGCGTCGAACTTCTCGGCGACAGCCATTTCATCGCGCACGACGCGACGCTGGTCGGCGCGATCACGCTGCACGCGGGCGCCAACGTCTGGTTCAAGGTGGTGATCCGGGCCGAGAACGACACGGTGCGCATCGGGGAAGGCACCAACATCCAGGACGGCTCGGTACTGCATGTCGACCCCGGCTATCCCCTCGCCCTCGGCGCCCGCGTCACGATCGGCCACAAGGTCATGCTGCATGGTTGCACGGTGGGGGACGGCGCGCTGATCGGCATCAACAGCGTGGTGCTGAACGGCGCGAAGATCGGCCGCGGCGCGCTGATCGGCGCCAACGCCCTCATCCCGGAGGGCAAGGAAATTCCGGAGGGCGTGCTGGTGGTCGGATCGCCGGGCCGCATCGTGCGCGAGCTCAAGCCCGAGGAGCGTGCCAACATCCTGCGCATCGCCGACGGTTACGTGGAGCGCGCGCGGCGCTACAAGGCGGAGCTCCGGGAGCAGCCGCTGCCGCCCTCGGCCCGCTAGGCCGCTACTTGGGCGCCATGCGGATGGCGCCATCCAGTCGGATGGTCTCGCCATTCAGCATCTCGTTTTCGATGATGGCGCGCGCCAGCTGCGCGTACTCCGCGGGCTTGCCCAGCCGGGACGGAAACGGCACCTGCTTGCCGAGCGAGTCCTGCGCCTCCTTCGGCAGTCCCAGCAGCATCGGCGTCTCGAAGATGCCGGGCGCGATCGTGCATACGCGAATGCCGTTGCGCGACAGGTCGCGGGCCACGGGCAGCGTCATGCCGACGACCCCGCCCTTGGAGGCCGAGTAGGCCGCCTGGCCGATCTGCCCGTCGTACGCGGCCACCGACGCCGTGTTGATGATCACGCCGCGCTCGCCGGCGGCGTTCGGCCCGGCTTTGCACATGGCATCCGCAGCGAGCCGGATCATGTTGAAGGTGCCGATCAGGTTGACGGTAATGACGCGCGCAAAGCGCCCGAGGTCGTGCGGCGCCTCCTTGCCGACGGTGCGCTCGGCGAGCGCGATGCCCGCGCAATTGACGAGCACCTGCAGCCCCCCGAACTCCTTCAGCGCCAGCGCTACCGCGGCCTTGCCGTCGGCCTCCGCGGTCACGTCGCACTTCACGAACCGGCCGCCCAGCTCCTTGGCGAGCTTTTCGCCCGCTTCCGCCTGCATGTCGGCGATCACGACCTTGCCGCCGTTCTCGGCAGCCATGCGCGCGGTGGCCGCACCGAGCCCGGAGGCCCCGCCGGTCACCAGGAATACGCTGTTCTTGATTTGCATATGCGCCTCGAGTCCCGAAGAGGCGCGATTATAATTCACGCGCCCGATGACGCTGCGGCTCGCCTACGGTCTCGCCTTCGAAGATCTCTACGACAGGGAAGGCCTGCTGCGGCTCGATGCCGCGTTCCTGCAGTTTCTTGCCGACATCGACGACGGGCTGCGCGCCCGGCTCGAGGCGGCGCGGGCGGCGCCCCTGACCGGCAAGGACGAGTCCGAGCTGCTCATCGCCCTGGCGCCGCATGTCGAGGATTTCCTGGCGCGCCTGTTCGGGATCGAGGCCGAAGCGCAGGCGCTCGCCGCGCGCCACCACGAGCTCGCGCCGCTCTATTCCGTCAAGCGCCTGTTCGTGCAGCGCCGGGCGCTGCACAAGGTGAAGGCCGAGGACGCCAGCCCGGACGGCTATGCGTTCACCACGGAGCTCGAATTCGCGCGGCAAGTCACCGAGTGGCAGAAGGACGAGGCTTCGCACGCACCGCAGCTCGAGGCGGCGGCGCGCTACGCGGCCTGGGCCGCGACGACGCCCGAGGGACGCGCCAGGCACCGGTCCGGCGTGCTGTTCAAGGCGCCGCACAAGCTCGACTTCATGCGGCTCATCCCCGTGGAGACCGAGATCCGGCACCGGCAGGGGTTCGCCCTGACGGATGCCGGCACGGATCTGACCGGTGCGCTCGACCAGGCCAACTACTGCATCTGGTGCCACGAGCAGGGCAAGGATTCCTGCTCGAAGGGGTTGAAGGAAAAGGCGCCGGCGGCGGGCTTCAAGAAGACGGTGTTCGGCGTGGAGCTGGCCGGGTGCCCGCTGGAAGAAAAGATCTCCGAGTTCCACCTGGTCAAGACCCGGGGCCAGCCGATCGGCGCGCTCGCCGTGATCGCCGTGGACAACCCGCTCGCCGCAGCGACCGGCCACCGCATCTGCAACGACTGCATGAAAGCCTGCATCTATCAAAAGCAGGACCCGGTCGACATCCCGCAGGCGGAAACCCGCACCCTGAAGGACGTGCTGGCGCTGCCCTGGGGGTTCGAGATCTACTCGCTGCTGACGCGCTGGAACCCGCTCGACCTGCGCCGGCCGCTGCCGAAGGCCCCGAGCGGGCGGCGCGTGCTGGTCGTCGGCCTCGGGCCGGCCGGGTTCTCGATCGCGCACCACCTCATGAACGACGGCCACACCGTGGTGGGCATCGACGGGCTCAAGATCGAGCCGCTGGAGGGTGCCCTTTCGGGCGTCGACGCACTCGGCCGGCGGGTGCCTTTCCGCCCGGTGCGGGAGGTCGGCGAGCTGCACGAGCCGCTCGACGAGCGCGCGATGGCGGGCTTCGGCGGCGTCGCCGAGTACGGCATCACGGTGCGCTGGGACAAGAACTTCCTCAAGATCATCCGGCTGCTGCTCGAGCGCCGCCGCCAGTTCGCGATGTTCGGTGGGGTGCGCTTCGGCGGAACCCTCAACATCGACGAAGCCTTCGCGGCCGGTTTCGACCACATCGCGCTGTGCGCCGGAGCGGGCCGGCCCACGGTGCTGGACAGCATTCCGAACGGATTCGCGCGCGGCGTGCGGGCGGCCTCCGACTTCCTCATGGCGCTGCAGCTCACCGGCGCGGCGAAGCGGGACTCCATCGCCAACCTGCAGATCCGCCTGCCCATCGTGGTCATCGGCGGCGGACTTACGGCGATCGACACCGCCACCGAGTCGCTCGCCTACTACGCCGTGCAGGTGGAGAAGTTCCTCGCCCGCTGGGAGGCGCTCGCGGAAAAGCCCGCCTGGACGCCGGAGGAGCGCATCATCGCCGACGAGTTCATCGCCCACGCGCGCGCCCTGCGCGCGGCGAAGCCCGAGGCGCGCCTCGGCCTGCTGCAATCCTGGGGCGGGTCCACGATTGCCTACCGGCGGCGACTGGTCGACAGCCCGTCGTACACGCTGAACCACGAAGAGGTGGCCAAGGCGCTCGAGGAAGGGATCGTCTTCCGCGAGAACCTC
>DASUFW010000044.1:0-7722 GCA_036274335.1 Burkholderiales bacterium
ACCGCAAAGGCGCTCGAGTACGCCAAGGAGCTGTCCAAGCATTTCGTGCCGGGCACCGCGGCCTGGAACGACTCCTTCAACAACAAGGCGTTCCTGTCCGGCGAGATCTCGCTGACCAACAACGGCGTCTCGATCTATGCCGCCGCCAAGGCCGGCGCCGCCAAGGGCGACGCCAAGATGAAGGAGATCATGGACGACATGAACCACTCGCTGTGGCCGATCGGCCCGGTCGGCAAGCCGACCGAGTTCCACATCTGCTACCCGATGCTGGCCATGAAGTACACGAAGTATCCGCAGGCGTGCAAGGCGTTCATGGACTTCGCCATGGAGGCGCCGAACTACAACCCCTGGCTCGAGGCCGCGGTCGGCTACATCACGCATCCGCTCAATGCCTACGACGCCAACCCGGTGTGGACGTCCGATCCCAAGCTCACCATCGTGCGCGACTGCGCGAAGCGCACGCTCACGGCGGGCGGCCTCGGCTCGGTGGGTGAGAAGGCGGCCTCCGCGCTCGCCGACTTCGTGGTCCTCGACATGTTCGCGTCGGTGTGCACCGACCGGGCCTCGGTCAAGGACGCGATCTCGGTCGCCGAGCGGCAGGCGCGGCGTATCTACCGCTAGCGCGCGACGCGGCGGGCAGCCATGAACCTGAACTGGACCGAGCTGAGCAGCAACCGCAACTGGCTCGGCTTCTGGTTCATGCTGCCCGCGGCGGCGTTCCTGATCGCGTTTCTCGTCTACCCGCTCGGCCTGGGCATCTGGCTGTCGTTCACGGATGCGCGCATCGGCACGCCCGGCAAGTTCATCGGCCTGGAGAACTACGAGTGGATCATCGGCGACTCGAAGTTCCAGACCGCGGTGTTCTTCACGATCTTCTACACGGTGGTGGCGAGCGCCGTGAAGTTCGCCGTCGGCCTGTACCTGGCGCTGCTCCTGAACGAGAACATGCCGTTCAAGGCGATCGTCCGGGCAATCATCCTGATCCCGTTCATCGTGCCGACGGTGCTCTCGGCGATCGCGTTCTGGTGGATCTTCGACCCGCAGTTCTCGATCCTGTCCTGGTCCCTGCGGCACCTCGGCTGGATCGACGGCAACATCAACTTCCTCGGCGACCCGTGGAACGCGCGCTGGAGCGTGATCTTCGCCAACGTCTGGCGCGGCGTTCCGTTCATCGCGATTTCGCTGCTGGCCGGCCTGCAGACCGTGCCGCCCTCCCTCTACGAGGCCGCCACGCTCGATGGCGCGACGCGCTGGCAGATGTTCCGGCGCATCACCTATCCGCTGCTCACGCCGATCATCGCCGTGGTCATGACCTTCTCGGTGCTGTTCACCTTCACGGACTTCCAGCTCATCAAGGTGCTGACCAACGGCGGCCCGGCCGGCGCCACCGAGCTGATGGCCACGATGTCCTACAACACGGCGATCCTCGGCTCGCGCATCGGCGAGGGCGCGGCGGTGTCGACGGCCATGGTGCCGTTCCTGCTCGCCGCGATCATGGTCTCGTGGTTCGGCCTGCAGCGCCGCAAGTGGCAGCAGGGGGAAGGCAATGACTGACCCGCAGAGCACCGGGGCTGGCGGCGACGCATCGGAGGGCATGAGCTACCTGTCGACGCTGCCGCAGCGTCTCGTGACACTCTACCTGCCCCTTTCTCTCATCGTGCTGGTGCTGCTGTTCCCGTTCTACTGGATGGTGGTGACGGCGGTGAAGCCCAAGCAGCACCTGCTCGATCTCGACGCGTACAACCCGTTCTGGACGCTCAGCCCGACGCTCGAGCACATCAACGACCTGCTGTTCAAGACCGATTACCCGCTGTGGCTGTGGAACACCATGTTCATCGCGGTGTCCGCGACCATCCTGTCGCTCATCGCCAGCGTGCTCGCGGCCTACGCCATCGTGCGCATCCGCTACCGCGGCGCGCAGACCGCCGGCGGGCTGATCTTCCTCGCCTACCTGGTGCCGCCGTCGATCCTGTTCATCCCGCTCTCGACCGTGGTGTTCCAGTACGGCCTGTTCGACACGCCGTTCGCGCTCATCCTCACCTACCCGACCATCCTCATCCCGTTCTCCACGTGGCTCCTCATGGGGTACTTCAAGACCATTCCCTACGAGCTCGAGGAGTGCGCGCTGATCGACGGCGCCTCGCGCTGGCAGATCCTGGTGAAGATCGTGCTGCCGCTCGCGATTCCCGGGCTGATCTCGGCGGCGATCTTCTGCCTGACGCTGTGCTGGAACGAGTTCATCTACGCCCTCACCTTCATCAACACGACCGACAAGAAGACCGTCCCCGTGGCGATCGTCACGGCGTTCACCGATGGCGACCAGTACCGCTGGGGGTCGCTGATGGCCGGGGCACTGGTCGGGTCGCTCCCACTCGTGGTTCTATATGCCTTTTTCGTGGAGCACTACGTGTCCGCCATGACGGGAGCCGTGAAGGAATGAACCAGCTCGATTTCAAGGGCCGCACCGCGGTCGTGACCGGGGGATTGATCGGCATCGGCGCGGCCATCGTGAAGCGCCTGGAGTCCTCGGGCGCCAAGGTCCGCATCTGGGACGTGGGCGACAAGTCGAATCCCGTGGACGTCGCCGACCAGGCCTCCGTCGAGCGCGCCACGGCGAAGGCGATTGCCGATCTGGGCCGCATCGATGTGCTGGTCAACAACGCGGGCATCGCGGGCCCGACCGTCCCGGTGGTGGACTATCCGGTCGCGGACTGGAAGAAAGTGATCGACATCGACCTGAACGGGCCGTTCCTGTGCTGCCGTGCGGTGGTACCGCACATGGTGAAGGCGGGCTTCGGCCGCATCGTGAACATCGCCTCCATCGCCGGCAAGGAAGGCAATCCCAACGCCGCGGCGTACGCTGCCGCCAAGGGCGGGCTCATCGCCTTCACCAAGGCACTCGGCAAGGAGCTCGCCAAGACGGGCGTGCTCGTCAACTGCGTGACGCCGGCCGCGGCGCAGACCGCCATCCTCGACCAGGTGACCCCGGAATTCGCGCAGTTCATGCTCTCCAAGATCCCGATGGGTCGCTTCGTGAAGGTGGAAGAGATCGCCGCCATGGCCTGCTGGCTCGCCACCGAGGACTGCTCGTTCTCCACGGGCGGCGTGTTCGACATCTCCGGCGGCCGGGCGACGTACTGACATGGCGGCGAAGAAGAAGACCCCGAAGACCATCCCGCTGCGCAGCGTCCAGTGGTTCGGGCGCCAGGACATCTACGGCTTCATCTACCGCAGCTGGACCAAGAACCGCGGCATCCCGCAGGACCAGTTCGACGGCCGGCCGGTGATCGGCATCTGCAACACCTACTCCGAGCTCGTGCCGTGCAATTCGCACTTCCGCACGATCGCCGAGCACGTGAAGGCCGGCGTGCTCGAAGCGGGTGGGTTCCCGCTCGAATTCCCGGTAATGTCGCTCGGCGAGACGCTGCTTCGTCCTACCGCCATGCTCTACCGCAATCTCGCGAGCATGGACGTCGAGGAGTCGATCCGCGCGAACCCGCTGGACGGCGTGGTGCTCCTCATGGGCTGCGACAAGACCACGCCCTCGCTCCTCATGGGCGCGGCGAGCGTCGACCTGCCCACCGTCGGCGTTTCCGGCGGCCCCATGCTCTCGGGCAAGTACCGCGGCACGGACATCGGATCCGGCACCAACGTCTGGTCGATGTCGGAGGACCTGCGCGCCGGCAAGATCTCGCTGGAAGAGTTCCACGAGGCCGAATCCTGCATGCACCGCTCGCACGGGCACTGCATGACCATGGGCACGGCCTCCACCATGGCCTCGATGGTCGAGGCGCTCGGCGTGGGCATGCCGGGCAACGCCGCGATCCCCGCGGTCGACGCGCGCCGCAACATCATCGCGCGCATGGCCGGACGGCGCGCGGTGGAGATGGTGAAGGAGAAGCTCAACCTCTCGAAGATCCTCACCCGCCAGGCGTTCGAGAACGCGATCCGCGTGAACGCCGCGATCGGCGGCTCCACCAACGCGGTGATCCACCTCATCGCGATCGCCAAGCGCATCGGCGTGGACCTCAAGCTCGCGGACTGGGACCGGTTCGGGCGCGGCATCCACACGCTCGTCAACCTCATGCCGAACGGCAAGTACCTGATGGAGGATTTCTATTACGCCGGGGGGCTCCCCGCCGTGATCCGCGAGCTGGGCGAGGCGGGCAAGCTCCACAAGGGGGCGATCACCGCGAACGGCAAGTCGCTCTGGGAGAACAACCAGGACGCACCCTGCTGGAACCGCGACGTCATCCATACGTTCAAGAGGCCCTTCAAGAAGGATACGGGCATCGCGGTGCTGCGCGGCAACCTTTGCCCCGACGGCGCCATCATCAAGCCCTCGGCGGCCACCCCGAAGCTCCTCAAGCACAAGGCGCGCGCGGTGGTGTTCGAGAACATCGAAGACTTCCACGCGCGCATCGACGACCCGGACCTGGATATCGACGCGAAGTGCGTCATGGTGCTGAAGAACTGCGGCCCGAAGGGCTATCCCGGCATGGCCGAGGTCGGCAACATGCCGCTGCCGCCGAAGATCCTGAAGAGGGGCATCACCGACATGGTGCGCATCTCGGATGCGCGCATGAGCGGCACGGCGTACGGCACCGTCGTCCTGCACATCTCTCCCGAGGCCGCGGCAGGCGGCACGCTTGCGCTGGTCGAGAACGGCGACCTGATCGAGCTCGACGTCGCGAAGCGCCGGCTGCAGCTGCTGGTTTCGCCGCGAGAGCTGGCGAAGCGCCGCGCAAGATGGAAGAAGCCGAAAGCCCCGCTCGAGCGCGGCTACTGGAAGCTGTATTTCGATCACGTCCTGCAGGCCCACGAAGGCGCCGACCTCGACTTCCTCGCCGGGAAGAGCGGCAGCTTCGTGCCGCGGGACAATCACTGAAGGAGGCGCGCATGCTGCAAGCCGCCGAGCTGACGATCCGCCTGCACCCCGAGGACGACGTCGTGATCGCACGGGTCGAGGTCCCCTCGGGCACGCTCGTGCAGCGCGAGAACGTGCGCGCCGCCGCCATGATCCCCGCCGGCCACAAGCTCGCCACGCGCGCGGTCGAGCCCGGCAAGCCCGTGCGCCGCTACAACCAGATCATCGGGTTCGCCACGCAGCCGATCAGGCCCGGCGACCACGTGCACGTGCACAACCTCGCCATGGGCGACTTCGAGCGCGATTACGCGTTCTGCGCGAACGTGAAGCCGGTGGACTACGTGAATCCGCCGGCCACCTTCCAGGGCATCGTGCGCGCCGACGGCCGCGTCGCCACGCGCAACTACATCGGCATCCTGACGAGCGTGAACTGCTCGGCGACGGTCGCGCGCATGGTGGCCGACCATTTCCGGAACAACCTTGCCGACTACCCGAACGTGGACGGCGTGGTGGCGCTCACGCACAAGACCGGCTGCGGCATGGCCTCCGAGGGCGAGGGCATGGAACTCCTGCGCCGTACGCTCACCGGCTACGCGCAGCACCCGAACTTCCATGCCGTGGTGAGCATCGGCCTGGGGTGCGAGGCGAACCAGCTCGGCACCTGGATGGGCAGCGCGAAGCTGAAGATCAACGAGAAGCTGCAGGCCTTCACCATCCAGGAAAAGGGCGGCACCACCAAGGCGGTCAAGGACGGCATCGCGCGCATCAAGGCGCTGCTGCCGGAGGCGAACAAGGTGCAGCGCACCCCCGTGCCCGCGAGCCACCTGATCCTGGGGCTGGAATGCGGCGGCTCGGACGGCTACTCCGGCATCAGCGCGAATCCGGCGCTCGGCGCGGCCGCCGACCTCCTCGTGCGCCACGGCGGCACGCCGATCCTCTCCGAGACGCCGGAGATCTATGGCGCCGAGCACCTGCTCACGCGCCGCGCGGTGACCCGCGAGGTGGGCGAAAAGCTCCTCGCGCGCATCCGCTGGTGGGAGGACTACACGCGCCGCAACGGAAACGAGATGAACAACAACCCCTCGCCCGGCAACAAGGCGGGCGGACTGACCACCATCCTCGAGAAGTCGCTCGGCGCCGCGGCCAAGGGCGGCACCATGAACCTCGTGGACGTCTACGAGTTCGCCGAGAAGGTGACGGCCAAGGGCTTCGTCTTCATGGATACGCCGGGCTACGACCCGGTTTCCGTCACCGGCCACGTGGCGGGCGGCGCGAACGTCGTCTGCTTCACCACCGGCCGCGGCTCGGTGTTCGGCTGCAAGCCTTCGCCCTCGCTCAAGCTCGCCACGAACTCGCGCCTCTATGCCCACATGGAGGACGACATGGACGTCAACTGCGGCACCGTGGTGGACGGCACGGAGAGCGTGGAGCAGGTCGGCGAGCGCATCTTCAGGCTGATCCTCGAGACCGCCTCGGGGCGGCGCACGAAGAGCGAGGCGCTCGGCTTCGGCGAGGACGAGTTCGCTCCCTGGGTCGTCGGCGCGACCATGTAATGCGCGCGGCGCTGCTCGCGCTCGCGCTCCTGCCCGGCCCGGCGCTCGCCCAGCGCGAAATGCTGGACGACGCCGGCCGCTACGTGGTGGTCCCGGCGAAGGTCGAGAGGGTGTACGCGGCGGGTCCGCCGGCCAGCGTGCTCGTCTTCGCGATCGACCCGGACAAGCTCCTCGGCTGGACGCGCGCCTTCCGCCCCGACGAAGCGAAGTTCCTGCCGGAGAAGTACCGCGACCTCCCCGAAGTCGGCCGCCTGACCGGCCGCGGCAACACCGCGAATGTCGAAGTGCTGCTGAAAGCACGCCCGGACCTCGTCGTCGACGTCGGCGCCACGGCGCCGGTCTTCGCCGAGCTCGCCGCGCGCGTGCAGCAGCAGACGGGGCTTCCCTATCTGCTCTTCGACGGGCGCTTCGAGGCGATCCCCGCCACCCTGCGCGCCCTCGGACATGCCATGGGTGACACCGCGGCGGCGGAGCGCCTCGCCGCGTACTGCGACCAGGCGCTGCGCGAAGTCGCAGAGCGCGTGGCGAAGGTGCCGGTCGACCGGCGACCGCGCGCCTACTATGGCCGCGGCCCGCGCGGCCTGCAGACCGGGCTCGCGGGATCGATCAACGTGCAGGTCATGGAGTACCTCGGCGCGCGCAACGTCGCCGGGGCGGCGCGTGGCGGCCTGGCAATCGTATCGCTCGAGCAAGTGCTCGCGTGGAATCCGGAAGTGGTCTTCACCAGCGATCCGAACTTCTACCAAGCGGTCTGGACCGACCCGCGCTGGGCGGCGGTCGCGGCGGTACGGGCAAGACGCGTCCACCTCTCCCCGCACCTGCCCTTTGGCTGGTTCGACTTCCCGCCCGGCGCCAACCGCATCATCGGCCTGTACTGGGCGGGCAAGCTGCTCTACCCGGATCTGTTTCCCGAGGATCTGCGTGCGAAGACGGCCGAGTTCTACCGCCTCTTCTACCACCGCGAGCCTGACCAGGCGCAACTCGACGCGCTGCTTGGAGAGCCCGGCGTGCTCGCGAAATGACGCGCCGCCCGCTCGCCGCCTATGCGATCGCCGCAGCCGTCCTCGCGGCCCTGACCCTGATCGCCTTCGCGGCCGGGCGCTTTCCGCTTTCGGTCGGGGAGCTCTTCGCCATCGCCGCCAACAAGCTGTTCGGGGCCGGCTACCCCGTTCCCCAGACCGCGGAAACCGTGGTGCTGCAGGTGCGCGGGCCGCGCATCCTGTCCGCGCTGCTCGTCGGCGCGGCGCTCGCCGCCGCGGGCACCGCCTATCAGGGCATGTTCCGGAATCCGCTGGTCTCGCC
>DASUFW010000045.1:0-7235 GCA_036274335.1 Burkholderiales bacterium
TGGCGGTCACCGGGGACGGCGACTTCCTGATGACCGGGCAGGAGCTCGCGACGGCGGTGCAGTACGGCGCGGCGGTGATCACGCTGGTGGTGAACAACGGCATGTACGGGACGATCCGCATGCACCAGGAGCGCGAATACCCGGGCCGCATCTCGGGCACCGAGCTGAAGAACCCGGACTTCGCGGCCTTCGCCCGCGCCTTCGGCGGGCACGGCGAGCTCGTCGAGACGACCGATCAGTTCGCGCCGGCGTTCGAGCGGGCGCGCGCCTCGGGCCAGCCCGCGGTGATCGAGCTGCGCATCGATCCCGAGGCGATCACCACGTCGACGACCCTCTCGGCGATCCGCCAGAAAGCGCTCGAGCGCCGCAAGTAGCCGCGCTCAGGTGACGGCGATGAACTTGTCGTCGTCCTGGTGCTCGCGCTCGAACTTGAGGAACTCGTAGTAGCCGCAGCGCGCGCCGTAGGGGTAGCTGCGGCAGGTGTGCGGGCGCGCCTCGTAGACGGTGCAGCGCCGGGTCTTGCGGTCGAGGAACATGCACACCGACGTGAAGTGCTCGTCGTCGCGGTGCCGGAGGATGCGCACGTTCTCCTCGCGCTGCAGCTTGGTGAAACGCTCCTTCGCGGCCGCCTCGGTGAGGCCGAAATGCCGTGCCAGCCGTGCGATGTCCGCCTTGGAGACCTCGATCTCGGGATAACTGCAGCAGTAGGCGGGGCATTTGCCGCAGTCGTAGCAGGGCTTCGTCATGAAGGCGCGCATCTTAGCGTAACCCGTTTGCCTGCGCGCATCGTTTCATGTCCCAGGCGGACCGTCTTGGCCCGCCGTACGATCGAAAGGAGCTCCAATGAGGGCAATCCAATTCGCCGTGGCGGCGATCGCGCTGGCCGTCGCGGCGCAGGCCGGGGCCGTGGGCGGCATGGTGGACGTGAACGTCATCGACCGGGCGAGTGGGCGCACCCTGCCGGTGCATTGGCATGACGGCCAGGCCTACGTGGTCGGCAAGCCGGGCGCCGAGTACCGCATCCAGGTGCGCAACCGCGAAGGCGGCGACCTGCTGGCGGTCATGTCGGTGGACGGCGTGAACGTCATCACGGGCGAGAGCGCGCACCCGGCGCAGAGCGGCTACGTCATCGCACCCCGCGAAAGCCTTGCCGTGGACGGCTGGCGGAAGAGCCTGGCGCGCACCGCGGCCTTCTACTTCACCGAGCTGGACGATTCCTACGCGGCGCGCACCGGCCGGCCCGAGGACGTCGGCGTGATCGGCGTGGCGCTGTTCCGGCGCAAGGCGTACGCGCCCGAGCCCTGGAGCGGCGTCGCGCCGCGCGAAGACGCGGGACGCGCCCGCGCCCCCCGGTCGATGGAGGACTCGGCCCGCGCGGAGTCCTCCCTCGGCACCGGCCACGGGCGCAGCGAGACCTCCTACGCGCGGCACGTGGCTTTCGAGCGCGCCACCCGCGAGCCGGTGGAGACCCTCACGATCCGCTACGACAGCTACCGCAACCTGGTGGCGATGGGCGTGATCCAGGCGCCGCGCGCGCGCCCACGGGCGTTTCCGGGCTTCGTGCCCGACGCGTAAACTCGGCGGGGTGGAGGCCCCGGACGAACAGCTCATGCTCGCCTACCGGCAAGGCGACTCCGGGGCCTTCGAGACGCTCTACGCGCGGCACAAGGGGCCGCTGTACCGGTTCGTGCTGCGCGCGGTGCGCGAGCGGGGCCAGGCCGAGGAGCTGTTCCAGGAGATCTGGATGCGCGTGATCGAGGCGCGGGGCCGCTACGAGGTGCGGGCCAAGTTCACCACCTGGCTGTACACCATCGCGCACAACCGGCTGACCGACCACTGGCGCAAGCGGGGCTTGCGCGTGGTTGAGCTGGAGGACATCGATCCGCCCGCGCCGCGCGCCGACGAGCCCGAGGCGCGCGCGGCGGGACGGCAGGACCTGCAGCGCCTCGCTGCGGCGCTCGCAGCGCTGCCCGAGCTGCAGCGCGAGGCGTTCCTGCTGCACGCGGAGGCAGGCATGACGGCCTCGCAGATCGCGGCGGCGACCGGGGCGAACGAGGAGGCCGCAAAGAGCCGGTTGCGCTATGCGCTCGGCAAGCTCAAGGCGGCACTGGACGATGGCTGAGAGCGAACGCGACGAGCGCGTGACGCAGGCCTACCGGGCCCTCGGCGACGAGGCCCCGCCGCCGGCGCTCGACGCGGCGATCCTGGCCGCGTCGCGCCGCCGGAGCGGACGCTGGCATGTGCCGGTCGCGGCGGCGGCAGCGCTGGTCCTGGCCGTCGCGGTCGCGGTGGTGGTGGAGCGGGAAGCGCCGACGGGTGACGCGACCGTGGCGCTCGCGCCGCAGGTGATGACGGCGCCCGCGCCCGAGGTGGCGAGGAAGTCGGCCGGCGTGGAACCGCGGCTGGCTGAATCGCGGGCCAAGGCTGAAGACCGTGCCGCCGTCGGGCAGGCCCGGCGTGATGAGCTCGCCAAGCGCGAGGCGCGCCAGAGCCCACAGCGCCTGTCGGCGCCCGCGGCGCCGGCCGCGGCGCGCGAGTCCGCGCAGGCCGGTCTGCGCGAAGAGTCCCGCGCCGCCGCGGCACCGTCAGCGGCGCCGGCGGCATCGCGCGTCGCGCCGCCGTCGGCCGCAGGCGCGGTCGCGGAGACGCCGGAGCAGTGGCTCGAGCGCATCGCGAAGCTCCGTGAAGCGGGCCGCGACCAGGAGGCCGACGACAGCCTCGCCGCGTTCCGGCGGCGCTATCCCGACTTCGTGATCCCGGAGAAGATGCGCGCGCGCATTCAGCGCCGCTAGGGACGCCACTCGGCCAGGTAGCGCTCGAAGGGCGCCACCTCGCCCCCATCCAGCGCCGGAGAATACTTCTGCCAAAGCCGCCGGGCTTCGTCGCCCTGGCCGCTTGCCTGCGCGCCCAGCACCGCCGTGAGCAGCAGGAATCGCCGCCACTCGAGATGGGGATCCTCCTCGTCGGCGAGTCCGGCACGACCCAACGCCAGCATCGCCCGGGCATCGCGTTCGGCGACCGCGCGGTAGACCGCGAATCGCGCGCGCAGCCGCGGCTCGCGTTTCGCGAGCGGGCAGCCGATCCACCCGGGATCTGCCCAGAGCTCGCGCCGCTCGCGCGGCCCCAGGTACGACATCGTGTTGACGGCGGCGACCTGCAGCATCTCGAGCGCGTAGTCCGCGACGTGTGGCGCGCACAGCGCACGCTGGTCGCGCAGGACCAGGAGCGGCAGCTCGGGCATCTTGCCGGTGGGGACGGGCCCGCGTCGGGTCAGCCCGCGATAGAGGTCGATCGCATTGTCCAGCTGCTGCAGGCGCCCGGTGCCGTTTGCCCGCGCCGGCTCGTCGAGGAATGACTGCCGGTCGTCGCCGAGCATCTCGAGGATCGGCACGGGCGCGACGGCGAGCTGCACGATGGACTCGGCTGCGGCACGCAGGTAGCGGGCGCGGGGCGCTTCGAGCTGCACCAGCGGCCGATAGTCGGAGTTCGCCGGCGCGCCGAACTGGGCGAACAGCGGCGCGCTGTCGCGCTTGCCGGCCAGGCGGCGCGCCAGCACCTGCTCGCGATTCGTGATCCCGATCTTGCGCAGCATTTCGGCGAACCCGGGCTCGGCGGCCGGGATGGCCCCGGGCAGGGGCACGCGCCCCTTGCGCACCGCCAGCACGATGAGGTCGCCCGAGTTCGGCTGATAGATGTCGTAGTCGGAGAACGCCGAGTCCAGGGCCCCGAACATCGAGGCGAGCAGGCGGTCGTCGAGCTCGTAGATGTGCAGCCACTGCACGAACAGGCCGTCCGGCGCGAGGTAGCGGACCGCATGCTGGTAGAACTCGACGGTGAACAGGCTCGCGACGCCGTTGACCCAGGGATTGGAAGGCTCGGACACGATCACGTCGTAGCGGCTGCGGTGCCTCGCAAAGTAGCTCTTTGCGTCCTCGTAATAGACGCTGACCCGGGGATCGCTGAACACGCGGTAGACGCGCGGATAGAAGCCGCGCGCGCCGGAGACCATGTTGGGCTCGATCTCGATGGCATCGACGCGCCGGGGGCCGGAGTGGGAGAGCAGGGTGTCCGCGGTCAGGCCCGAGCCGAAGCCGATGTTCGCGAATGTCTTCGCGTCCGGCCGGGCGAGCAGCGGAAGCGCGCCGAGCAGCGTCATCGTGTACTCGTCCCCGCTCGGCGTCCCCCCGGGTCTCATCTGGATCCCCGCGTCGGGCTTGCCGTTGGTGCTGATGACGCGCGTGCCGTCGGGTCCCTCGAACACGGCGACCGACGCGGTCTTGCCGTCCGCGTAGAAGAGCATCAGCGCGTTGTGCAGCTCGGCGGTGCCGTGCCGGAATACGCCCGAGGCGAGCCGGGCCGGCTCGAGCGCGCCGGCACGCGCCGTGGCGGCGGCGACCCCGAGGCCCACGATCAGGGCCGCGAACGCCTCCCGGCGCTCGAGGCGGAATCCCGACCAGCGCAGCAGCCAGGCGCCCAGCACGATGTCCAGCGCGGCCCCGAGGATCAGCGTGATCTTGAGGCCGGTGCCGGGCACCAGCAGCTGGGCGGCCAGCAGCACCCCGGCGATGGCGCCCAGGGTATTGGCCGCATACACCTGGCCGAGGGCGCGCTCGCCGTGCCCGCCGCGCAGCAGCGCATGCGTGAACAGGGGCAGCGTCATGCCGGCGAGGAAGGTCGCGGGCAGCATCACCGCGAAAGCGAGGCCGTGGCTGAACAGGTTGAACAGCGGGTAGCTGGACGCGTTGCGCTGCAGGACGTGCAGCGCCCATTCCATCCAGTTGAAGCTCCACTCGTACAGGAAGATCGTGCCGAGCGCCGCCACGCCCATGAGCACCTGGACGTAGCCGGCGAAGCGGGTCGGGTTCGCGATGCGGTCGATGCGCCCGCGGATCCACAGCCCGCCCAGCGCGAGCCCCGTGATGAACGCCGAGAGCATGAGCTCGAAGGCGTGGAACGAGGAGCTCAGCACGAGCGAGAGCATGCGGATCCACGCGATCTCGTAGATGAACGACGCCGCGCCGGTCACGCCGGCGCCCACGAGGAACAGCCTCACCATGCCTTGCGAGAACCGCGCCGCGCCGGGCGCAGGCTGCGCCGGCGCCGCCGCGGGCTCTTGCGCCCGCGCGAGCGCCAGCACCGCCGCCGCGAGCAGAAGGTTCAGCGCGCCCGCGAGCGCGAGCGTGCCCGGCATCCCGAAGCGTCCGATCAGCCAGAAGGCCGCGGCCAGCGCGCCGGCCGCCGCGCCGATCGAGTTGGTGAAGTACAGCATGGCCACCCGGTGCCCGCTCGCGGGCTGCCCCGCGCCGTCCAGGGGATGGCGGCGGATCACGGCGCCGCTCATCAGCGGGAACGTCATGCCGAGCAGCACTGTCTGCGGGACGATGAGGACGGCGCACAGCGCGTACTTGTAGACCTCGATGACCCACGGCGAGCCGAGGGCAGGGATGACATGGTTGAGCGAGCCCTCCATCGCGCCCACGAACACCGGGTGGAACGCGAGCGCGGCGACGCCGATCAGCGCCTCGACCCAGGCGTACGCCGCGAGCAGGTTGCGCCAGCGCGCGCTGGCGCGGCTCGCCAGCCACGCGCCGAGCGCCATGCCGCCCATGAAGGCGACGAGCACGAAGGACTGCGCGAAGGCGGCCGCGCCGAGGAACAGCTTCAGGTAGTGCGACCAGACCGACTCGTACACCAGCCCGGTGAAGCCCGACAGCGCGAACAGCGCGAACAGCACGCCGGCGCTGCGGCGCAAGCCGGCCGCGGCCATCACGACTTCGGCTTCTCGCCGGCGATCTGCAGGTACAACGATCCCGAATCGAGCTTGCCGAGGCCCGCGCGCCGCGCCGCCTGGAACTCGGTGCGCACCAGCGCCGCCACCGGCGTGGGCCGGTCGACCTCCTGTGCGAGCATCTGGAAGTAGCGCAGGTCCTTCTCCATGAGCTCGAGCTGGAACTGCGCCGCGAAGTCGCGCTTGAACATCTTGGGCAGGCGCGTCTTGAGCAGGCGCGAAGCCGCGGCGCCCTCGCCGAGCACCTCGAGCGCGGCGGCGAGGTCGACGCCCGCCGCCTCGCAGACGATCGCCGCCTCGGCGATGGCGGCGGTCATGGTGCCCGAGAGCATGTTGTTGATCAGCTTGATGGTGGCGCCGCCGCCGGAGGCGCCCATGTGGGTGGCCTGGCGTCCCATGGCGGAGAACAGCGGCTGCGCCTTGTCGAAGGCCGCGCGCTCGCCGCCCACCATGAAGACCAGCTCCTTGCCCTGCGCCTGCGCGAGGCTGCCCGATACCGGGGCGTCGAGGTAGGCGACGCCGCGCGCGGCGGCGGCCTTCGCCACCTCGCGGGCCATCGCCGGGGTGTTGGTGCTGGAGTCGACGATCACCGTCCCCTGGGCCGCGGCGGCGACCGCGCCGTCGGCGCCGAGCATGACTGCGCGCGTCGCGACGTCATCGGCCACCATCGAGACGGCGAACTCGGCGCCGCGCACGGCGGCGGCCGGCGAATCGCAGACCTCCGCGCCCTGCTCCGCCAGGGCCTTGGTCTTCGCGCGGTCGCGGTTGTAGACACGCAGCGCGTGGCCGGCGGCCTTGAGGTTGGCGGCCATGCGGGCGCCCATGGCGCCCGTGCCGATGAATGCGATCGTGCTCATGCTCGTTCCTCCTGTGATTCCGGATTGCGGTCAGGCCCAGTGTAAACGCAAGCCGCGCCGGGCGCCGGCGCGGTTCGCAGCGCGTGCGCCTAGTGGTGCAGGATCTTCGACAGGAACAGCCGCGCGCGCTCCGAGCGCGGCGTGCCGAAGAACTCGTCCTTGCTCGCGTCCTCGACGATGCTGCCGGCGTCCATGAAGATCACGCGGTGCGCCACGGTGCGCGCGAAGCCCATCTCGTGCGTCACCACCATCATGGTCATGCCCTCGCGCGCAAGCTCCACCATCACGTCCAGCACCTCGTTGATCATCTCGGGGTCGAGCGCCGAGGTCGGCTCGTCGAACAGCATCGCGATCGGGTCCATGCACAGCGCGCGCGCGATCGCCACGCGCTGCTGCTGGCCGCCCGAGAGCTGCCCCGGGAACTTGTCCTTGTGCGCCGAGAGGCCGACGCGCTCGAGGAGCTTGAGCCCCTTGTCGGCCGCGGCGTCGGCGGAGCGGCCCAGCACCTTCACCTGCGCGAGCGTCAGGTTGGCGAGCACGCTCATGTGCGGGAACAGCTCGAAGTTCTGGAACACCATGCCGATGTGCGA
>DASUFW010000046.1:0-2615 GCA_036274335.1 Burkholderiales bacterium
GGACAACCCGCGTCGGTACGACCGGGCGCATCCCGGTTACAAGGGCGCGGACATTCGGTTCCATGATGACTTCGCGCACCGTGGGTATCTGGTGAAGTACGCGCCCATCCACGAAACGTATTACATTTCCAAAGGCGGGCACCATATCGGCAGTGCGGCGAGCGCCGAACGTGCGCGAGAAATCATTGACGAACTAACGGCGGAGTAAATTCGGAATTCGGAATTCGACAAATTCGGCGGGCGGAGAGTGGCGGGAGTGTAGGGACTCCATGGGCGTCACTCGGTGTTCCGTCCGCCAATTTTTCCGGGGGTGCATATGATTGTCGCCGTGGTGTTCCTCATCGTATCATTCGTGTTGGCTATCGTCCGGCAAACGTTCACGGCGGAAATCTTCGCGCTGTGGGCCATTGCCACAGCACTACTGGTGCCCGCGCTTCGCACGTTGTTCTAGGGCAACAAAAAGCCCCGTCACCAGTGCAGTGACGGGGCTTTCTGTCACAGGCCGCTCTTGAATCCCGCTGCCGCAATCTTCTCCACTTGCTTTGCGGTACGCGGAATGCCGTGCTGCTGGTCAAACACGCCCAACAGATAGCCGGATGCGAAACCGCCCACGTACAGACTGATGCCGTTCCGCAACTTGTTCTTTGCCCGCGTGCGTGCGCCGCGCTGCTGTGGCGTCTCCGCTTTCTTTGTGCGTGCCATCATGGACTCCATGGGTGAGAGTGGGTTACTTCCGTGCAACCAAATTGATGAAATTGGTGGAGTGAAACTTCGGTGACACCGTGACGACGAAACCTTTCCCGGTCCATTCTTTGATGAATTCGTGTACTAGCCAATCGTCCGCAGTGCAATTGCTCAGGTAGTGTGGTCCCCTATCTTCCTCGGGTACCGCGTCATCTTCCGGCAATCGCGGTAGCGGCTGGTTCGTGATGGGGTCCAGTCGTTGCAACAAGCCTTCCTCTAAGAACATGATTTTTTGGTACACCTTCCCGTCCGCGTCACACACGCACATGTTCTGGTGTTCGCGGTTCGCTGCCCGCAACGCCACACGGGCGGCGGTTACTTCACTGGCACTGCTGCCGAAGTCCACGTCACCGGGGGTGCCGTCATCATTCAACGGCGAAGCGTAATAGGTCACGACGCACCGCCGTTCAACAGCACGAACATTTCCCGCGTCACTTCGGTCACTGTCTTGTCCGTGCCTGCCCGCTTGCGACACAGCGCGGCAAAGTCCGCGTCCACGCGGAGCATTTCAGACTTCACGTTCTTTCCCTGCCGCTTGGGACCGCGCCGCTTTCGTTTCGTCGTTGCCATCCGTTCGCTCCATGGGTGAAAGTCGAAATTCGGAATTCGGAAAATTCGGCGGGCCGATGTGCTGGCCCGCCGTCGTGCGCGTCCACTACTTGATGACGACCGGCTTTAGCTCCGTCATCTTCGCCAACATCACCCAACGGTCAGGGTGATTCTTCACGTCCTTCGCCAGCTTGACCGCCGTACGGAGCGACGGCTTGTGAATCTGCTTGTAATTGTCCACGATGAACGACAACACTTCCACGGCCTGTTCCCGCGTGAGCCCATGCACCGGCTTTTCCAAGATGTGCTGCGTGGTAATCATGTACTGAATCCAGAGTGCCACGGCGCGGGGCGCGTGCAGGCACATATCCAGATACTTCGCCCGGTTCAACAGTGCTTCAATGTGCGGCGTCACGCGAGTGCGGGGACCGGCAAGGTACGCGTGAAAATCAATGTTCGTCACGAACACGCACGTGCCTTTGAATTCAAACTCGGACGGCAACCCCTGTTCTTCCACGTCCCAATTGTCCAAGTCGTCATCTTCGGTCACTTCCACCGTTGACTTGGTGCGGTACGACACGGTGCGAACCGGAATCGAATCGCACGCGGCTTTCAAGATGTTCAGCGAATTGTCATCATAGAACACGTTGTCCGTGTCATCAAACATCACGACGTTGCCTTCGTGGCGGTGTTCAAACAGAATCCGGTACATTTCAATCGTGCTCACGTACCCGGCAGTGCGCTTGAATACGACCTTGCCTTCGCCGTGCATCTTCTCCAAAATCTCCATCAGCGTGAACGTTTTCCCAACACCAGCCGCACCGGAGATAATCAGCGCGGGCAGCTTGCCGAGCGCGATATCTTCCGCGTACATCTTCAAGCCTTCGAAACGTTCGGTGACTTGCTCAATAATCAGCGCGTCACCGCGCTTGTCATCAAACACCTGAAACACACCGTCGCCGTTTTCGTTCTCTGCTGCTTTCTTACTCGGACGCCCGCGCTTTTTCGGATTCAACGGGTCGCTGCGCTGATACTTGTTCGGGTTGTTCGTGTCGCGTGCCATATCAGTATCCTCGGGAGTGTAGGGAGACGGAGGAAGTAATTCGCAATTCGATATTCGACAAATTCGTCAGCGGGCCTCACGCGGTGCCGTCGTCGCTTGTCAAAGAGTCCCGCGAGTGGGGCGGGTGCCCGCTGCTGCCGGTGCCCGCGTAGCGGGTCAGTCTGCCGGATCGTGCAGCACGGCGATATATTGCCAGAATCGTGCCGTCTCCCTGCTAGCAACTAACCTACTGTTTTGCTAGCACTTACGCAAGTGCTAG
>DASUFW010000047.1:0-1552 GCA_036274335.1 Burkholderiales bacterium
GCGGCCTGCGCGGGGTGCTTCGCCCCGTGGTACCTCAGCCAGCGCGCCGCCATGTTGGCGCGCTGGATCTCCTTGCGCGGCAGCGTCCCGAACTCCACCACCACGGCGGTGACCTCGGCCTTCGGCAGCAGGGCGGCGAAGCCGTTCACCACCAGTCCCTCGTAGTCGGCCAGCGCCTTGTGGGTCACGCCGGCGAGGTTCACCGCGCGCTCCCCCCACCAGTTGCGCGCGCGCGCGCGGGCCGGCGAACCCTCGGGGTGGAAGCAGAGGTAGATGTGCTCCTTCCAGGGCCCGATGCCGGTATGCAGGTCGATGATCGCCGCGTGCTTTGCGTGCGCCACGTGCTTCACCACCGCCTCGCGGAACGCGTAGTTGGCCCACTGCTCGCGGTGCCCGCCGAAGTACAGCCCGTCGTCGTGCGAGAACTGGCCGCCGTTGAACGCCGTGGAAAACGCCTTCTCGCCGAGTCGCTCGCGGAGCCGGTCGAGCCCGCGGAAGACTTCGGCCTGCGAGGCGTCGTCCCAGGCTTCCGGCGTGACGATCGGGTGCACCTCGGCATAGCCCGGGTTCCGCGGGTACGGTTTCGTGTGGTCGAGGAAGTTTCGGTTGAGGTCGACGTTCTCCTCGGTGCCGCGCGCCCGGTGCGCGAAACCCCAGGGGTTGACCGCGTGGAACAGGGCCACGGCCGTGCGCCTGGGCAGCCGCGCCGCCCCGCCGCCGAGGAGCCACGCCGTCTGGGCGGCGGAGCCGGCGAAGCCCTCGATGCCGTGCGTGCCGCTCGCCACCACCAGCACGCGCTCGGCGTCTTCCGGGCCCGCCACCGCGACGTCCAGGCAGAGCGGCTCCCCGTCGGGCCCCTTCTGGCGAGGATCGCGGTACTCGAACACCCGCGCGCCTTGCGCGCGCGCCGCGTCCACGAACCTGCCGCGCGCCTCCGCGTAGCTCGCGGAGAACGCCGGCCGCTCAGGCATCGATCCCTTTCCAGCGCGCGAGCTTCGCCGAGTGCACGCCGAACAGGTCCAGGACCCGCCGCACGGTGTGCAGGACCAGGTCGTCGATCGACTTCGGGCGCGCGTAGAACGCGGGCACCGGCGGGAAGACGATCCCCCCCATCTCGGTCACCGCCACCATGTTCCTCAGGTGCGCAAGGTTGAGCGGCGCCTCGCGCGGCAGCAGCACCAGGCGCCGGCGCTCCTTCAGCACCACGTCCGCGGCGCGCGACACCAGGTCGTCGGCATGTGCGTGCGCCACTGCTGCCAACGTTTTCATGGAGCACGGAGCTATGATCATGCCCTCAGTGAGGAACGAACCGCTGGCGATGGCGGCGGCGATGTCCTTGGGGTGGTAGCTGCGATACGCAAGGCGCTCGATGTCCTTGCGCTTCAGCCCCAGCTCCTGGTGGGCGTTGAGGACCCCCGCGTCGGTCAGCACCAGGTGCGTTTCCCAGCCGCGCGCGGCGCGCAGCTCCTCGAGCAGCCGCAGCCCGTAGGCCGTGCCGGTCGCCCCGGTGATGCCGATGATGATGCGCTTGCGGGCCATCCGGGCTAGCTTA
>DASUFW010000048.1:0-1797 GCA_036274335.1 Burkholderiales bacterium
TCGGCGCCCGCGGCGGGCAGGGCGAGGAGGAGGGAGAGCAGCAGAGTCACGGGCCGGCCGAGGATAGCGCATGCGCCGGATCGCGTCCGGCGGCCCGGCCGGGCTCAGTAGGGCGTGCCGTCCTTGCGCGTGTAGCGCCACTTGCCGCCGGCGAATTCGGCGCGCAGGTCGTCGTCCGGGTAGCTGCCCTCGTCGCCCGGCGTACGGTCGCCGATCTCCAGGTACACGACCGGCGCTTGCGTCTCGTTGATCAGGCGGTGGCCGTTGCCGGTGCCGGCCTTGAAGCCCGCGCACATGCCCGGCGAGAGGCGCGTGCGGCCCTCGTTGGTGTGCAGCGTCGGATGGCCTTCGAGCACGTAGACGAACTCGTCCTGCTTCGTGTGCGCGTGCCTGAGCGAGGAGGCCGCGCCCGGCGCGAGCCGCGTCAGGTTGACGCCGAAGTTCGAGAGGCCGAACAGCTCGCCGAGCTGGCGCTTCTCGCGGCCCGCGAAGCGCGAGGCGAAGGGCTCGGGATAGGCGGAGGGCTTGGTGCGCGCGGGGACGTCGGCTGCGACGATCGCGACAGGGCGGGCGGGGGAAGTCATGCGGGTCTCCGGTTTCTTCTTCAGTCGGGGGCGAGGCGGGGAACTGACGCTCAGGCGCCGTCCCAGCGATCCTGCTCGAGCACCACGCGGTAGCCGTCCGGGTCCCGGAAGGTGCGGCCGCGCTCCGCCCAGTAGGGATTGAAGGGCGCGACCTCCTCGAAGCCCGCCGCGCGCATCGCGTCGCAGGCCTGTGCCCAGGCTTGCGGATCGGGCAGGTAGAAGACGGTGAGGTCCTCCGCGGTCGGCGACGGCGCGACGGGATGCGCCCGGCAGGCGGTGAACTCGAAGTGGTAGTGCAGGCCGGGCCGGCCGAGCATGACGCCGTCGAAGCCGGCGTGGTCTTCGAACTGCCCGAGCACCTCCAGGCCGAGCCCCCGCCGGTACATGGCGACCGAGCGCGCGAGGTCGCGGACCGGGCGGGCGATGCGGAGCTGGAGTTGCGCGCTCACGCGCGCAGCCGCCACTGCCGGTAGGCGAGCAGGCCTCTCGCGAGCAGGATGCCGAGCAGCGCGCCGCCGACCAGCACCAGCGCGAAGACCACCGCGATGCCCAGCGCGAGGCCGATCGGCGCGCCGGATGCGGGGAAGCCGAGCTCGTCGAGCGCGCGCTTGCCCCAGGCGCCGCCGAGCGTGCCGCCGACCACCAGCGAGAGCAGGAAGGCCGGGATCAGGGCCACGACCGTTCCCGCGATGGCGAGCCGCACGGCCAGGGTGACATGCCGGGTCGCCGCGATCGCGCGCGGCAGCAGCGTCTTGCCGAGCTGGTAGGCGAGCACGACGCCGGCGAAGAGGCCGATCAGCGTCGCGATCCAGACGGGGTTGAAGATGGGCATCGGGTCAGCGGCGCCGGCGCTTGCGCGCGGTCACCTGGATCTCGATCTTCATCCGCGGGTCGGCGAGTCCCGCGGAGATCATCGTGGCCGCCGGGCGCACCTTGCCGAAGTACTTGCGCAATACCGGCCAGCACTGCTCGAACTCGGCGGCGTTCGGCAGGATGTAGATGACCCGCACGACGTCCTTGAAGCCCGCCTTCGCCTGCTTGAGGGCCGCGTCGATGTTCTTCAGGCATTGCGCCGCCTGCTCGAGGACGTCGTCCGGGATGGACATCGTCGAATAGTCGAACCCGGTCGTGCCGGAGACGAAGACCCAGTCGCCGTCGACGACCGCGCGGGAGTAGCCGATCTCCTGTTCGAATTTCGAGCCAGAGCTGATGA
>DASUFW010000049.1:0-1148 GCA_036274335.1 Burkholderiales bacterium
AAAGCCCTCAAATAAGGACTCACGAACCCGCGAGCCTTCAGCTTCGCAATCACCTCCGCGACACGCTCATCCAGCTCCATCAGCATGTCGGCGTGCTTCTGGTGGGACTTGATCGCCTTTGAAAGTGGCTCGTCGGAGAACTCCTCCAGCCGCCGCACCACCGGGTTGTAGGCGCCGCCGGCGAACTTGCCGTTCTTCTCGTAGCACAGCCCCATGGTGACGAAGGAAGCTTCTTCCAGATAGAACGAAAACCCCGACTCGGGCCGCGAAGCGTCCTCGTCGATCAGCCCGCGGTAGATGCGGATCACCTCCAGGGACTTCTCCTTGAGGTTGTGCGCCTTCTCGGTGTTCAGCGCCAGAATCTGCCACGCCACCTCGCGCTTGGGCACCACCAGCGCCGTCACCGACTTCGCCCCCAGCCGCCGCATGGCCATCAGCCGGTGCATGCCGTTCGGCGTCCAGAAGCCGTGATCGGGCGCGGTCACGCAGATGATGGGATCCAGGAAGATGCCGGTCTTGTCGATGACGTCGGCGAGCTTGCGGTGGTGGGTGTCGGACAGGTCGCGCTGGAACGGCGTCGGCTCGACCGACATGATCGGCAGGATGCAGGCGAGCACCGCCCCGCCTCCGAGCGGATCCTTGTAGGCGCCGATGATCTCGCCGCCTTCCTTCACCACCCGCTCGCGCACCTGCTCGGCGTCGCCCGAGAGCATGTCCAGCCGGCACTCGGCGGGCAGCAGCCCGCGGGTCGCCGCCTTGGCCTTCTTCGCCCGGCGCTTGGCCGGCGCGCGCTTGATGCCTGGTTTCGCCATCCGGAAACCTCCGTTCTTCCGCCGGATTATGGGGGCATACTCGCCGCTTCGCACCGAAACGAGGAGCGCCGTGAGAATCATCCTGCTCGTCCTGCTGTCCGTCCCCCTCGCCGCGTTCGCGCAGCTGAAGATCGCCTCGGAGACCACCTTCGACGGCATGACGCACGCCGAGTCGATCGGCTGCGACCCGAAGCGCGGGGCCCTCTATGCAAGCGAGTTCGGCTCGAAGCTCGCGCCGCTCGAGAAGGACGGCGCCGGCTACATCAGCAAGTGGGGCCTGGACGGCAAGCTGATCGAGAAGCACTTCCTGCCCGCCGCCGGCGAGATGTTGAACAA
>DASUFW010000050.1:0-4309 GCA_036274335.1 Burkholderiales bacterium
CCGGCTGCTACGTCGTCACCACTCCCGACGGCCGGGTGTATCACGTGATCCCGGGAGACGCAGGCGTTCCCCCGCGCGGACTGGGCGGCCTGCCGGCCGCCGCGCCCTCGGGCCCGGCGCTTCCCGCGACGCTGCCCGTGCGGCTGTACCCGGCCAACGAGGCGGCCACGCGCACCGGGGTGCTGACCGGCTCCGTGATGAACATGATGAACGGCAAGGGCCGCTTCAACCTCACCTATGAGGGGGAGACGATGACCGGCGAGGCGACGCGCGTGGACGGCGACTCGCGCCGTGGCGTGGCGAGCGCCTACGGCCCGAGCGGCATGTTCATGAGCTGCGAGTACCAGATGAACTCGCCGCGCCAGGGCGCGGGGACCTGCACCGTGTCGAACGGCGCGAGGTATCAGGTGCACATCGGCAGCTGAGCCAGGATTGCGGCGACGCAGCCGGCCGCCGGCAGGGCGACATCGATGTCGATGGCGTCCGCCGGCGGCTCCAGCGCCGCGTACTGGCTGTCGAGGAGCGCGGCGGGCATGTAACGGTGCCGCCGCGCCGCCATGCGGGAGGCGATCAGCTCGCGGCTGCCCCGCAGGTGGATGAACCGGCAGGCCACGCCCTCGCGCAGGGCTGCTCGATAGGATTCCTTCAAGGCCGAGCAGGCGAGCACCGCGTGCCGGCGGCGGCGCAGCTCCGCATTGAGCCCCGCCAGCCACGGCGCGCGATCCGCGTCCGTGAGCGGCGTGCCCGCGGCCATCTTGGCGACGTTCTCCGGCGGGTGGAAATCGTCGCCGTCGAGGAACTCGGCGCCGAGCGCCTGCGCAAGGAGCGCGCCGACGGTGCTCTTGCCGCACCCCGACACGCCCATCACGACGACGATCACGCGCGCTTCACCGCGTGGCCGCCGAACCCCGCGCGCAGCAGCGCGAGCAGCCGCCGCGCGTCGTCGGCGCGGCCCCGGCTCGCGAAGCGCTCCATCAGCGCCGCCGTGATCACCGGCGCCGGTACCCCGAGCTCGACCGACTCGAGCGCCGTCCAGCGTCCCTCGCCCGAGTCCTCGACCACCGGCGCGATGCGCGCGAGCGCCTCCTCGTCCTGCAGCGCTTCGGCGCACAGGTCGAGCAGCCAGGAGCGGATCACGCTGCCGTGCCGCCAGGTTTCGGCAAGCTGTGCCGGCTCGATGCCGAGGTCGCGGCGCGCCGCGAGCAGCGCGAAGCCTTCCGCGAGCGCCTGCATCATCCCGTACTCGATGCCGTTGTGGATCATCTTGGCGTAGTGGCCCGCGCCGGCGGGGCCGCAGTGCAGCCAGCCGCGCGCCTCGCCCGGCGCGAGCAGGCGCGCGAAAGGCGCGAAGCGCTCGACCGAGGCGGGCGTGCCGCCCAGCATCAGGCAGTAGCCTTCGGCCAGGCCGTGGATGCCGCCCGAGATCCCGGCGTCCACGAAGCGCAGCCCCGCCTGCGAGAGCTCCAGCGCATGGCGCATCGAGTCCTTGTAGTAGGCGTTGCCGCCGTCGACCACTGTGTCGCCGGCGGACAGGAGCGGGCGCAGCTCCGCGAGCGCCTGCGCCGTTGCGGCGCCCGCGGGCAGGCTGAGGAGCAGGACCCGCTCGCCGCCGAGCTGCGCGCACAGGGCCGCCGGGCTCTCGACGCAGGCGACGTTGGCCTCGCCGGAGAGCGCTTCGCGGGCGCCAGACGCGCGGTCGTAGGCCTGCACCCGCGCGCCGCCGCGCGCCAGCCGCCGCGCCATGTTGGCGCCCATCCTGCCCAGTCCGACGATGCCGATTTCCATGGAGCCTCCGTGCGATGCGCTCATTCTAGGGGGAGCGCGGACGCGGGCCGCAGCCCGGGCAGGCTGCGCAGCCACGTGAGCTGGCGCTTGGCGAGCTGGCGCGTGGCCGCGATGCCCTTGTCGCGCAGCGCGGCCGCGTCGTACTCGCCTTCGAGATAGCCCCAGGCCTGCCGGTAGCCGACGCATCTCATGCTGGGCAGCCCGGCGTGCAGCGCGTGGCGCGCCCGGAGCGAGCGCAATTCGTCGACCAGCCCCCCGGCGAGCATCGCCTCGAAGCGCGCCTCGATGCGCCGGTGCAGCTCGCCGCGGTCTTCCGGGGCGAGCGCGTAGGCCTCGAGCCGGAAGGGGAGCGCCGCCGCCGGCGCGGTGTGCAGCGACGACAGCGGCCGGCCGGCGAGCTCCCAGACCTCGAGTGCGCGCTGGATGCGCTGCGCGTCGTTCGGCGCGATGCGAGCCGCGCTGGCAGGATCGACCCGGGCGAGGTCCGCGTGCAGCGCGGGCCAGCCGTGCCGGGCTGCGCGGGCGTCGATCTGGCGCCGCAGCTCCGGCTCGGCCGCGGGAAGCGCGTCGATGCCCTGGGCGAGCGCCTTGTAGTACAGCATGGTCCCGCCCACGAGGAGCGGGATTCGCCCGCGCTCGAGGATGGATTCGACCGCGCGGAGGGCGTCCTGCCGGAAGCGTCCCGCCGAGTACGATTCCGTCGGCTCGACCACGTCGACGAGGTGGTGCGGAACCCGCGCGCGCTCCTCCGGCGCGGGCTTGGCCGTGCCGACGTCCATGCCGCGGTAGACCTGCGCCGAGTCCATGCTCACGATCTCGATCGGGTGGCGCGCCGCCAACGCGAGCGCCAGTCGCGACTTGCCGCTGGCGGTCGGGCCGAGGAGGGCGTAGGCGGTCCGCTCGCGCATGCCAATCGAGCCTTGGAGCGTTTCAGCGCCCGCCGGTGACGTCGAGGATCGCCCCGGTGGAGTAGGACGCCTCGTCCGACAGCAGCCAGAGCACGGCGCGCGCCACCTCCTCGGGCTCGCCGCCGCGCTTCATCGGGATGCTGCCGCGCAGGCGCTCGATGCGGTTGGGCTCGCCGCCCGCGGCGTGGATGCCCGTGTGCACGAACCCCGGGCGCACGCAGTTCACGCGGATGCCGTCCTCCGCGAGCTCCTTGGCGAGGCCCAGGGTCATCGTGTCGATCGCGCCCTTGGAGGCCGCGTAGTCCACGTACTCGCCCGGCGAGCCCAGGCGCGCCGCCCCCGAGGAGAGGTTCACGATGGCGCCGCCCCGGCCGCCGTGCTTCGTGGACAGGCGCCGGATCGCCTCGCGCGCGCAGAGGAATGCGCCGACCACGTTGGTCGCGAACATGCGCTGCAGGCGCTCGGCGTCCATCGCCTCGACGCGCGACTGCCGCGCCACGATGCCCGCGTTGTTGACGAGGGCCGCCAGGGGGCCGAGCGTGCGGTCGCATTCCAGGAACAGCCGCTCCACGTCCTTCTCGACGGCGACGTCGGCGGCCACGGCCACCGCGCGGCCGCCCGCCGCGGTGATGTCCCTTACGACCGTGTCCGCGGCGGCGCGGTCGCGCAGGTAGTTCACGCAAACCGCATAGCCGCGCTGCGCCGCGAGCCGCGCCGTGGCGGCACCGATGCCGCGGCCCGCGCCGGTGATGAGGACGACCTTGCTCATCGTCCGCGCATGAACAGCTTGTCCAGGTCGGCCATCGTGAGCTGGTACCAGGTCGGCCGTCCGTGATTGCAGCTGCCCGAGCGCTCGGTTTCCTCCATCTCGCGCAGCAGCGCGTTCATCTCGGGCGCGGTCAGCACACGGTTGGCGCGTACTGCGGCATGGCAGGCCATCGTGGCGAGCAGCTCGTTCTGGCGCGCGGCCAGCACCTGCGCGGCGCCGAACTCGCGCAGTTCGGCGAGCAGCGCGCGGGCGAGCGCGGCGACGTCGCCGCCCGCGAGCAGGGCCGGCGCGGCGCGCACGGCGAGCTCGTTGGGGCCGGCGACCGAGAGCTCGAGGCCGAGGCGCGCCAGCGCCTCGGCGTTCTCCTCCGCCGTCGCGACGTCGATCGCTTCGGCCCGGAACACCGCGGGCACCAGCAGGCTCTGGCGCTCGATGCCGCCCGCGTCGAGGCCGAGCTTCATCTTCTCCATGAGGATGCGCTCGTGCGCCGCGTGCATGTCGACCAGCACCAGGCCCGCCTCGTTCTGCGCGAGGATGTACACGCCGCGCAGCTGCGCGAGCGCGTAGCCAAGCGGCGGCGCCTTCTCGGCGGCGGGCAGCGGCGCGGGCGCGCGCCGGGGCGCCCAGGCCGGCTCCTGCATCGCGAGGGCGGCCTGGATCGCCGGCCCCTGCGCCGGCAGCGTCGCGTAGCTCACGGGCGCCTCGGAGGCCGTGGGCGCGAGGGCGCGCTGCAGCGCGTGGAACACGAACTGGTGCACGCCGCGCGAATCGCGAAAGCGGACCTCGGTCTTGGCGGGATGCACGTTCACGTCGACCACCCGCGGATCGATGTCGAGGAACAGGACGA
>DASUFW010000051.1:0-35213 GCA_036274335.1 Burkholderiales bacterium
TTTCGAGATCGAGTGCTATGACATAGGCCACCTGTATACGGCGGCCCACTTCCTCGATCGAAAGCTGGTCAAGCCGCCGCTCTTCATCCAGTCGGTGTTCGGCATCCGCGGCGGCATCGGCGGGCATCCCGAGGACGTGATCCACATGAAGCGCACGGCGGACCGCCTGTTCGGGGACGCCTACTACTGGTCGGTGCTCGGCGCCGGCCGCAACCAGATGGCGATCGCGGCGCAGGCCGCGGTGATGGGCGGCAACGTGCGCGTCGGGCTCGAGGACAGCCTGTGGCTCGGCCGCGGCCAGCTCGCGAAATCGAACGCCGAGCAGGTGGCGAAGGCGAAGCGCCTGCTGGAGGAGCTCGGACTTTCGATCGCGTCGCCCGACGAGGCGCGCGAGATGCTCAAACTCAAGGGAGGGAGAAATGTCGCTTTCTAGGCTTCTCGCGCTTTTTTTCATATTTTTTTCCTTAAATTCTTTTTCTCAGAATTGGCCTGACAAGCCGGTCAAATTCGTTTCCCCGTACCCGCCGGGCGGATCGGTGGACCCGCTGGCGCGCCTGCTCGCGGCGAAGGTGGGCGACTCGCTCAAGCAGCAGTTCATCGTCGAGAACCGCACCGGCGCTTCCGGCATCATCGGCACCGACTACGTGGCGAAGAGCGCGCCCGACGGCTACACGTACGTGTTCATCTTCGACACGCACGCGGTGCACCAGGCGCTCAACCCCAAGCTGCCGTTCGACCCGGTGAAGGACTTCGCGCCGGTGATGCTGGTCGGCACGGCGCCGATGACCATCACGACCGCGGCCTCGAAGCCCTACAAGAACTTCGGCGACGTGATCGCCGCGGCGAAGGCGAAGCCCGACACGCTCGGCGTCGGCAACGTCGGCAACGGCTCGCTCGGCCACCTCGCGACCATCCTGCTCAACCAGGCGGCGGGCGTGCGGCTCGTCGCCGTGCCCTACCGCGGCGGCGGTCCGCTCTCGACCGACGCGATGGGCGGGCAGGTCGAATTCGCGATGGCTTCGGTCGCCGCGCAGTCCACGCACATCCGCAGCGGCAAGCTGCGCGCGCTGGTGCAGACGGGCGACAAGCGCTCGCACCTGATCCCCGACGTGCCGACGCTCGCCGAGGCCGGCCTGAAGTGGGAGGGCGCCTATGCGTTCTGGGGCATCCTCGCGCCGGCGGGCACGCCGCGGCCGATCATCGACAAGCTGGTCGCCGAGCTGAACAAGGCGATCAAGCTGCCCGACGTGAACAAGACGCTCACCGAGACGCTCGGCATGGACGTGCAGGCGCTCTCGCCCGAGGCGACGCAGAAGTTCCTGCTCGCGCAGATGGAGCGCTGGGGCAAGATCGTCAAGGACAACCACATCCGGGCGGAATAGCGTGCGAGCCCTTGCACTTCTTCTCTCGGTCCTCTTCAGCGCGGCGGTCTTCGCGCAGGACTTTCCGTCCAAGCCGGTCCGCCTGGTGGTGCCGTTCCCGCCGGGCGGGCCGACGGACATCGTCGGCCGGATGGTCGCGACGAAGCTGCAGGAGGCTTGGGGCCAGCCGGTGATCGTCGAGAACAAGCCCGGCGCCGGGACGGTGATCGGCACCGACGCGGTCGCGAAGAGCGCGCCCGACGGAGGCACGATCGGCATGGTGATCACCGCGTACTTCATCAACCCGGCGCTGCGCGGCTCGCTGCCGTACGACACGCTCAAGGACCTGGCGAACGTCACGCAGCTCGTCGCGCAGCACGTGGTGCTGGTGGCGAACGCAGCCGCGCCGTTCAACACGCTGCCGGAGCTGATCGCCTACGCGAAGAAGAACCCGGGCAAGGTGGCCTACGCGTCGCCCGGCACCGGGACCTCGGCGCACCTCGCCGGCGAGCTGCTCAAGCAGGAGGCCGGGATCGACCTCGTCCATGTGCCCTACAAAGGCAGCGGCCCGGCGCAGGCGGACGTCATCGCCGGGCGCGTCGAGCTGATGGTGGACGTGTTCCATTCGGCGAAGCCGCAGGTCGAGGCGGGCAAGCTGAAGGTGATCGCGCTTACCGCCGCCGAGCGGCCGGTCAATATCAAGCACTATCCACTCGTCGCCGAGACGCTTCCCGGCTTCAACGTCACGAGCCTGTTCGGCTTCGTGGTGCCCGCGGCGACGCCGAAGGCGGTGGTCGCGAAGATCCAGGCCGACACGCGCAAGGTCCTGTACCAGCCGGAGGTCAAGGCGAAGCTCGAGACGATGGGCATGGAGGTCGTCGGCTCCACGCCCGAGCAGTTCGATGCGCTGGTGCGCGCCGAGCTGGCGAAATGGACGAAGGTCGTGCAGGACAACCACATCCACGCGGACTGACCATGCTGACTCTCAAGCCGCTCAAGCCGGGAATGGACTTCGCCGCCGAGGCTTCAGGATTGGATCTAAGAAAAATCAATACTGAAGAGGCCGGTGAAATCGAGCGCGCGATGAACCGCTTCGCCGTCCTGGTCTGGCGCGGCCAGCCGTTGACCGAGGCGCAGCAGATCGCGCTCGGGGCGCATTTCGGCCCGCTCGACACCGGCCTGAAGAAGGCGCGCAAGCGCCCGGGACGCCACGCGCAGGAAGAGATCATCGACATCTCGAACGTCACGCCGGAGGGCGGGCTCTACGACCGCGCGAGCCCCGCGACGATCAGCAACCTCGCGAACCAGCTCTGGCATTCCGACAGCTCCTTCCAGAAGCCCTCGGCGAAGTTCTCGATGCTCTCCGCGATGGTGGTGGCGAAGAATGGCGGGCAAACCGAGTTCGCGGATTTGCGGGCGGCCTATGACGCCCTCGCCGAGGATCTGAAGCGGGAAATCGAGAACAAGAGCGCCGAGCACTACGCCTGGCACTCGCGCGAGTGGCTCGGCGACACGATCACCGAGGAGCAGGCGCGCATCTTCCCGCCGGTGCAGTGGCCGCTCGTGCGCGTGCATCCCGGCTCGGGTCGCAAGGTGCTGTTCGTCGGCATCCACTGCACGAAGGTGATCGGCATGACGCTCGCCGAAGGGCGCATGCTGCTCTCCGAGCTGATGGAGCACGCGACGCAGCGCGAGCTCGTCTACCGCCACGAATGGAGCGTCGGCGACCTGGTGATGTGGGACAACCGCGGCACGCTGCACCGAGGCCGGCGCTTCGACCTCGCGGCGCGGCGCGAGCTGCGGCGCGTGACCTCCGAGGACGTGGCAGCATGAAGCTCGCGATCCTGGACGACTACCAGAAGGTCGCGCTCCAGTCCGCCGACTGGGGCCGCCTGCGCAAGAAGGGCATCGAGATCACCGTGTTCCACGACGCGTTCAAGTCGCAGGACGACGCGGTCGAGAAGCTCAAGCCCTTCGACATCCTTTGCCCGATGCGCGAGCGCACCGCGTTCCCGCGCGCGCTCCTCGAGAAGCTCACGAACCTGAAGTTCGTGTCGATGACCGGCCTGCGCGCCGGCACGATGGACTCGAAGTTCCTCGGCGAGCGCGGCATCCCGGTCAGCAACACGCACACGGGGAACGGCACGTCCTCGACGGCGGAGCTGTGCTGGGGCCTGATCATCGCCGCCTCGCGCGCGCTGGAGAAGGGCATGCGCAACATGCGCGAGGGCCGCTGGCACGAGGGCCTGCCGGCCGGCATCGGTCTCGCCGGCAAGCGGCTCGGGCTCATCGGCCTGGGGAAGATCGGCGCGTACGTCGGCCGCGTCGCCCGCGCGTTCGAGATGGACGTCGTCGCCTGGAGCCAGAACCTCACGCCCGAGAAGGCGGAGGAGGGCGGGGCGAAGTACCTCTCGAAGGAAGAGCTGCTCGCGACGTCCGACGTGGTGAGCATTCACCTGGTGCTGTCGGATCGCACCCGGAACCTCCTGGATGCGAAAAGCCTTTCCACCATGAAAGCGGGTTCCCTGCTCGTGAACGTATCGAGGGGCCCGATCGTCAACGAGTCCGACCTGATCGCGGCGCTGAAGGCGGGCCGCCCCGCCCATGCGGCGCTCGACGTCTACGACCGAGAGCCGCTGCCCGCCGACCATCCGTTCCGCAGGATGGACAACGTCACCATCGCGCCGCACCTCGGCTACGTGAACGACGAGACCTACCGCATCTTCCACGCCGACCAGATCGAGAACGTCGAGGCCTGGCTCGCCGGCAAGCCGATCCGCGTCATGAATGCGGAGCACCTGAAGAAATGACGCGGCGCCGATGAGCGAAACGCGGCTGTGCCTGGTGCGGCACGGCGAGACGGCGTGGAACGCGGAAGGGCGGGTGCAGGGCCAGCTCGACATTCCCCTGAGCGGCACCGGGCGCGCGCAGGCGCGCGCCGTCGCTTCCGCGCTCGCCGGCGAGACGTTCGACGCGATCTGGTCGAGCGACCTCGGCAGGGTGCGGGAAACGGCGCAACCCTATGCCGAGATTTCAAGAAAAGAGATCCTTATTTCACGCGAGCTGCGAGAACGCCACTATGGAGAGTTCCAGGGCATCACCTACGCCGAGGCGAAGGTGCGCCTCCCCGAGGACTACGCGCGCTTTCGCGACAAGGACCCCGACTTCGATTTCCGGACGGGGGAAAGCCTGAAGGGTTTTAATGAAAGGGTTTTGCAGTTCTTCAAGGGATTGTTGACGGCCCATCCCGGAAAGAGTCTTTTGGTGTTCACGCACGGAGGCGTGCTGGAGATGCTCTACCGCCATGCCACCGGGCGCGGGCTGTCGACGCCGCGCGACTTCGAGATCCCGAACGCGGCGCTGAACCGCCTGTCGGTGGCCGGCGGCGCGTGGCGCGTGCTCGCGTGGGCCGACGTGCACCACCTCGCCGCGACGCTCGACGACCTGCCCGAGGCGCGCTAGACCGGCAGCGGCGCCTCGTCCATCAGCGCGATCTGCTCCTTCAGCTCGAGGATGCGGTCCTGCCAGTAGCGCGGCGTGCCGAACCACGGGAACGCGGCGGGAAACGCCGGATCGTCCCAGCGGCGCGCGATCCAGTACGAGTAGTGCAGCAGGCGCAGCGTGCGCAGCGCCTCGGCGAGGGGCAGCTCGCGCCGGTCGAAGTCCATGAACGACTCGTAGCCGGCGAGCACGTCGCGCAGCTGCTTCGCCTGTGCCGCGCGATCGCCCGAGAGCAGCATCCACAGGTCCTGCATCGCCGGGCCCATGCGCGCGTCGTCGAGGTCGACGAAGTGCGGGCCGTCGTCGGTCCACAGGATGTTGCCGGGGTGGCAGTCGCCGTGCAGGCGGATCGAGCGCACATTCCCCGCGCGTTCATAGCAGGCCTCGACGCCGGCAAGCGCCTGCTCGGTCACGGCCTTCCACGAGGGCAGCAGGTCTCCAGGAATGGACGCATGCTCGAGGAGCCATTGCCTCGGCGTATGTCCAAAGGTTTTTGCGTTCAGGCTCTCCCTGTGGGAAAAATTTCTGGAAGCGCCCACTGCGTGGATCCGGCCGATGAAGCGGCCGATCCATTCGAGCACCTTCGGGTCCTCGAGGTTGGGCGTGCGCCCGCCGCGGCGCGGATAGATCGCGAAGACGAAGCCCGCAAATTCCGCGCAATGCGTCGGCGCGACGACCGGGATCTCGCGCCCGGCGAGCTCGCGCGCGAACGCGTGCTCCTCGTCGATCTGCTCGCGCGTCCAGCGCCCGGGGCGGTAGAACTTCGCGACGATCGACGCGGCTTGCGCGGAGCCTTCCTCGAGCCAGACCTGGTAGACGCGGTTCTCGTAGCTGTTCAGCCCGAGCAGGCGGCCGTCGGGCCGCAGGCCCGCCGCCGCGCAGGCGTCGAGCACCGTTTCGGGCGTGAGCGAGGAATACGGATGGGACACGGCGTATAGTAAACCCATGACCGGCAACGATTCGTCCGGCGCCGCGGTCCGGGTGGAGGACCTCGAGTTCTCCTTCGGCGACCTCGAGGTGTTCCGCGGCCTGTCGCTCGAGATCCCGCGCGGCAAGGTGGTGTCGATCCTCGGCGGCAGCGGGGTCGGGAAGTCCACGCTGCTCAAGCTGATCGGCGGCCAGCTGCGCCCGCAGGCCGGGCGCATCCTGGTCGACGGCGAGAACGTGCACGAGCTCGACTCGAAGGCGCTCTACAAGCTGCGCCTGCGCATGGGGATGATGTTCCAGACCTCGGGCCTGTTCACCGACCTCAACGTGGCCGACAACGTGGCCTTCCCGATCCGCGAGAATTTCCCGGTCGACGGCGCGACGGTCGAGCGCCTGGTGAAGATGAAGCTGCACGCCGTCGGCCTGCGCGGTACGGTGGACATGCGCCCGAGCGATCTTTCCGGCGGCATGACGCGGCGCGTCGCGCTCGCGCGCGCGGTGGCGACGGACCCGCAGCTCATGATGTACGACGAGCCGTTCGCCGGGCTCGACCCGATCTCGCTCAGCCACATCGGCAAGCTGATCCGCACGCTGAACGAGGCGATCGGCCTGACCTCGATCGTCGTGACTTACGACGTGAAGGAGGCGCTCAAGGTGGCCGACTATGCGTACGTCATCGCCGACGGCGCGGTGCTCGCGCACGGCACGCCGCGCGACCTGCAGGCCTCGAGCGATCCGTACGTGCGCCAGTTCCTGGACGCCCAGCCCGACGGGCCGGTGCGCTTCCACTTCCCCGGCGCGTCGCTCGCCGAGGACCTCGGGCTGCAGTAGGGCAACCCCCCGCTCGCTGCGCTCGCGACCCCCTTCTCAGGGGGTCGGCAAGCGGCTCCATCTAGGCCGGACCGTCCTTCGGGATGAACTTCAGCGCGACGCCGTTGTTGCACCAGCGCTGATGGGTCGGCGGCGGGCCGTCGTCGAAGACGTGCCCGTGGTGGCCGCCGCAGCGCGCGCAGTGGTACTCGGTGCGCGGGTAGATCAGCAGGAAATCCTTCTTGTGCTCGAAGGCGCCCGGGATGGTGGTGAAGAAGCTCGGCCAGCCGGTGCCGGACTCGAACTTCATCTCCGAGGTGAAGAGCGGCAGCCCGCAGCCGGCGCAGGCGAAGATGCCGGCGCGCTTCTCGTTGTTGAGCGGGCTCGTGCCCGCGCGCTCCGTGCCCTCCTTGCGCAGCACGTTGAAGGACTCGGGCGACAGGCGCTTCTTCCACTCGGCGTTGTCGAGCTTGAGCGGCTCGGCGGCCGAGGGCACCTGGGCGCCCGCGGGGAGGAAATTTCTCCAGTTCGACTGCAGCGTCTTGATGTCGGCCATGTTCCTGGGCGAGGACGCGGCGAGGGCGGACTCCGCGAACGGGATTGCCGCGAGGGCCTTGAGAATCGAGCGCCGGTCCATGCTGCCTCCTTGCTGTGTGAAAAAGGGATCGCTCCGCTTGGTCGCGGAGCGATCGCCCTCCTTACATCTTACAGCGGCAGGTGGAAGCGGATCGAGATGCCCGGGACCACCGGAGCCGCCACGGGCGCGGGCCGGTAGTACACCGGGGCCGGCCGGTAGTACACGGGCGCCGGCGTGTAGTAGACCGGAGCCGGACGGTAGTACACCGGTGCCGGCACGTAAGCGACGCGCGGCGCGACCACCGGGCGCACGACGACGTGCGCCGGTGCGCGGTGCCAGCCGCGGTGCAAGCCGTTGTCGGCGAACGCGGGCGCGGCGAGGGCGGCGCTGCCGGCGAGGACTGCGAGAAGGGCGTTCTTGAGCTTCATGGTGAATCCTCCGTAGTTCAGGGTGGTTCTCCTTGGCTGCGGCGCCATTTTTCGATCCCGCGGCTGTAACGTGTGTAACGAATTGGTAGACTTCGTGAAGGAGGAGCTGCCCCCATGAAAAGACTGATTTTTCTCGCGCTTTGGCTGCCTTTCGCGGCGCTCGCCCAGGACTATCCGGTCCGGCCCGTCACCATGATCGTGCCGTTCCCGCCGGGCGGCGTCGCCGACATCGTCGGCCGGCCGCTCGCCGTGACGATGGAGAAGGCGCTCCACCAGCCGGTGGTCGTGGTCAACCGCGAAGGCGCCGGCGGCGCGATCGGCATGGCGGCCGCGGCGAAGGCGCCCGCCGACGGCTACACGATCCTGATGGCGCTCTCGTCGATCTCGATCTTCCCGGTCTCCGACCGCATCAACGGCAAGGAGCCGGCGTACGAGCTGAAGGACTTCGCGCCGATCGCGCTCATCACGGCGGATCCCACGGTGCTCGTGGTGCGCGCCGACAGCCCGTACAAGACGCTGAAGGATTTCGTCGCCGCCGCGAAGGCCAATCCCGGCAAGATCAACTATTCGTCCTCGGGCGTGTACGGCACGCTGCACGTGTCGATGGAGATCTTCGCCAACGCCGCCGGCGTCAAGCTCTTCCACGTGCCGTACAAGGGCGGCGGCCCGGCGCTCACCGCGCTGCTCGGCGGGCAGGTCGAGGCGCTCGCCTCGGGGCCGGCGCCCGCGGTCGGCCAGATCAAGGCCGGCAAGGTGCGGGCCCTCGCGAGCTGGAGCACGCAGCGCCTGACGCTCCTGCCCGACGTGCCGACGTTCAAGGAGCTCGGCTACGACGCCGAGTTCTACATCTGGTCCGGGGTGTTCGTCCCGGCCGCCACGCCCGCCCCCATCGTGCAGAAGATCCGCTCCGCGGTGAAGGAAGCGGCGAATTCCGCCGAGTTCAAGGCGGCGATGGAGAAGGTGCAGACGCCGGTGTCCTACCTCGACGCGCCGGAGTTCCAGAAGTACTGGGACCAGGACGCCGCGCGCCTCAAGGTCGCGCTGCAGAAGATCGGGCGGGTCGAGTCGAAGTAGCTAGGTTTCCCGGGGGCGGCGGTACTGCAGCGCGCCGCCGACCCTGCGCTCGAACGCGTCGCGCCGCGTGACGCGCTTCAGGTGCCGGCGCTCGACGAGCTTGAAGTGCTTCAGGCCGTCGAGCGCCTCCGCCACGTCCCACGCATTCTTGCTCCCGGTGACCCACACCTTCGGGTCCATGCGCCGCAGGTCGTAGGGGACGGAGTACTCGCGCAGCGTCTTGTGGTGGCGCCTGTTGTAGTACTCGTGGAAGTAGGACATCGCCAGCTCGCGCAGGGTGCGGTACACCGGGTCGCGCCAGCGCAGGCCGATGCCGTTCGTCTTGGAGATCGCGCCCCAGCGCCCGTGCGAGCGGAAAAGCGCGACCACGTGGTCGTAGTCGCGCACCGCGCGCATGTCCATGAGCAGCGGCGCCTCGCCGTGCACCCAAAGGGCGCACGCGGCGAGCATCGCTCCCTCGATGCAGTGCGCGCGCCGCGTGCGCAGCACGTCGCGCACCGGGCGGCAGGTGTCGCCGTCGGGCTCGAAGTTCTGCCGCAGGTCGTAGAGGTAGGCCTGGATCTTCTCCGGCCGGTCGAGCCGCCGCAGCACCGAGAACTCGCCGGGGGTCAGGCCTAGGAGCTGGCGCGTGGCGCGCTTGGGCTTTCGCACGGCGCGAAGGCTAGCGGGTAGGGCAAGGCATTACAACTGCAACATCCCCCTCGGGGGGACGCGGTAACATCGCCGCCCTGACAATCGCCGTCAAAGTTCCCATGCGTTTCGCGCCCGCCCTGATCGCCCTGTCCTGCCTCGCCGTCCTGCTCACGGGATGCGGCATCTCCGACGGCCAGGAGAAGGGCGGCCCGCACAAGAAGGGCGGGGGCAACCCGATGGCCGGCATGCCGCCGCCGGAAGTGAACGTGGTCACGGTGGAGCCGAAGTCCATCCCCGTCACCTTCGAGTACGTCGGCCAGACGGCGGGCTCGCGCGAGGTCGAGGTGCGCGCGCGCGTGACCGGCATCCTGCTCTCGCGCAACTTCAAGGAAGGCTCGCACGTTAAGAAGGGCGAGTCGCTCTACACGATCGACCCGGCGCCGTTCCAGGCGGCGCTCGCGCGCGCGGAAGCGGACGTCGCCGGCGCCGAGGCGCGCGAGGAGCAGGCGAAGAAGAACGCGGCGCGGCTGAAGCCGCTGTTCGCCGAGAAGGCGGTCAGCCAGAAGGACTACGACGACGCGGCCTCGGCCGAGCAGATCGCCGCGGCCGACCTGAAGTCGGCGCGCGCGCGCCTCACCGAGGCGCGCCTCAACCTCGCCTACACGAAGGTCGAGTCGCCGATCAACGGCCAGGCGAGCCGCTCGCTGCGCTCGGAAGGCACGCTGGTCTCCGGCCCGGACGTGCTGCTCACCACGGTGGTGCAGGTCGACCCGATCTGGGTGAATTTCGGCATCCCCGACAGCGAGCAGTCGCGCATGCAGGAGGACATCAACGCCGGGCGCCTGGTGATGCCGAAGGGCGGCACGTACGAGGTGTCGCTGCGCCTCGCCGACGGCACGACCTACTCGAAGACCGGCAAGCTCGGCTTCTCCGACGTCAAGGTGAACCCCGCGACCGGCACGCGCGAAGCGCGCGGCGAGCTGCCCAATCCCGACGGCCGCATCCGGCCGGGCGAGTTCGTGCGCGTGATCCTCAAGGGCGCGACGCGCCCGAACGCCATGACGGTCCCGCAACGCGCGGTGCTCGAGGGGCCGCAGGGCAAGTTCGTCTACGTGGTGGACGAGAAGGGCACGGCGCAGCCGCGCCCGGTGCAGGCCGGCGAATGGAACGGCCAGGACTGGATCATCGCCGGCGGCCTGAAGCCCGGCGACCGCGTGATCGTCGACGGACTGATGAAGCTCGGCCCGGGCGCCCCGGTGCGCATCGCGCAAGCCCAGGAGGGCCCGCAGAAACCCCCGGCCCAGAAGAAGTAGGGAAGCCGCCGCCTCCATGTTTTCCAGGTTCTTCATCGACCGGCCGATCTTCGCGGCCGTGCTCTCGGTCTTCATCATGATCGCCGGCCTCGCCTCGATGCGCGTGCTGCCGATCGCGCAGTACCCGGAGATCGCGCCGCCCGTGGTCACGGTGCAGGCGATCTATCCCGGCGCCTCCGCCGAGGTCATGGAGCAGACCGTCGCCGCCCCGCTCGAGAACCAGATCACCGGCGTCGAGAAGATGATCTACATGAGCTCGACCTCGGGCTCGAACGGCATCACGCAGATCCAGGTGAGCTTCGACATCGGCGCGAACGCCGACCAGGCGGCGCTCGACGTGAACAACCGCGTGAAGCAGGCCGAGCCGCGCCTGCCCGAGGAGGTGCGCCGCCAGGGCGTGACGGTGCAGAAGGGCTCCTCCGCGTTCCTCCAGGTGCTCGCGTTCTATTCGCCGGACGGCCGCTACGACAACCTCTTCATCAGCAACTACGTCACGCTCAACGTCCTCGACGAGCTGAAGCGAGTCCCCGGCACGACGAACGTGCAGATCTTCGGCGCCAAGGACTACGCGATGCGCATCTGGGTGCGGCCGGACCGCCTGGCGCAGCTGCGCCTTACGCCGGGCGACGTGATCCGCGCGCTGAACGAGCAGAACGCGCAGTTCGCCGCCGGCAAGGTCGGGCAGGCGCCGGTCGAAGGCGCACAGGAGCTCGTGTATACGATCACCACGCGCGGGCGCCTCTCGGAGCCGCGCGAGTTCGAGAACATCATCCTGCGCGCCGAGCCTGACGGCTCCACGCTGCGGCTGCGTGACGTGGCCCGCGTCGAGCTCGCCTCGCGCGAGTACGAATTCGTCGGGCGGATCAACGGCAAGCCGGCGACGCTGGTCGGCGTCTTCCTGCAGCCCGGGGCCAACGCGCTGGCGGTGGCCGACGAGGTGAAGCGCACCGTCGCGCGACTGTCGGCCCGCTTCCCGCAGGGGCTCGCGTACTCGGTGCCCTACGACACCACGCGCTTCGTCGAAGTATCGATCCGCGAGGTCGTGAAGACGCTCGGCGAGGCGATGCTTCTCGTGTTCCTCGTCGTCTACCTGTTCCTGCAGAGCTGGCGCGCCACGCTCATTCCGTTCGCGGCGGTGCCGGTGTCGCTGATCGGCACCTTTGCCGGCCTGTACCTGCTCGGCTACTCCATCAACACGCTGACGCTGTTCGGCATGGTGCTCGCCATCGGCATCGTCGTGGACGATGCGATCGTCGTGCTGGAGAACGTAGAGCGCATCATGCACGAGGAAGGGCTCGCGCCGCGAGAGGCGGCGATCAAGGCGATGCGCGAGGTGACCAGCCCGATCATCGCCATTGTGCTCGTGCTGTGCGCCGTGTTCATGCCGATCGCGTTCCTCGGCGGGCTGGCGGGCGAGCTCTACCGGCAGTTCGCGGTCACGATCTCGATCGCGGTGGTCATCTCCGGCGTGGTGGCGCTGACGCTCACGCCTTCGCTGTGCGTCTGGGTCCTGCGCCCCGCGCAGCGCGCCCAGCGCGGGTTCTTCGCGTGGTTCAACCGGGCCTTCGGCCGCGTGACCGACCACTACGAGAACGGCGTGGCCTGGATGATCCGGCGGGGCGCCATCGGCCTGCTCCTCTTCGGTGGCATGGTCGCGCTCGCCGCGGGGCTGTGGCGAGTCACCCCGGGCAGCCTCGTCCCCGACGAGGACCAGGGCTTCTACATCAGCGCGGTCATCCTGCCCGACGGCGCGACGCTCGAGCGCACCGACCGCGTCGTGGGCGAGGTGCTGAGTGCGATCCGCTCCAATCCCGACAACGAGGACGCCGTCGCCTTCACGGGCTTCGACTTCCTCGGCGGCACCTTTCGCAACAATGCGGCGACCATCTTCGTGACGCAGAAGCACTGGGACGAGCGCAAGACGACGACGCCGGCGCTGGTGGGCGACCTGTTCGCCAAGACCTTCCACATCAAGGAGGGACTGGTGCTCGCCTTCGGCCCGCCGCCGATCTTCGGCCTCGGTACGGCCGGCGGATTCGAGTTCTACCTGCAGAACCGGGGCGAGGGCGGGCCCGCGCGCACCGGGCAGGTGCTCGCGCAGTTCCTGGGCGCGGCCGCGCAGGAGCCCCGCCTCGCCTTCGCGCAGACGCTCTGGCGCGCCCAGGTACCGCAGCTGTACGTGGACGTGGACCGCGAAAAGGCCAAGGCGCTCGGCGTGCCGCTCGAGGAGCTCTACGGCGCGCTCGCCGCGACGCTGGGCACCTACTACGTGAACGACTTCAACCGGTTCGGGCGCACCTGGCAGGTGCTCATGTCGGCGGAGCCCGGTTCCCGCAACCGCCCCGACGACATCGGCCGCGTCTGGGTTCGCGCGGATTCCGGGGCCATGGTCCCGCTCGCTTCGCTCGCACGCGTCCAGTTCTCGAGCGGTCCTGACACGCTGGACCGGTTCAATAACCTGCCGGCGGTGAAGATCTTCGGCCAGGCCGCGCCCGGGGTGTCCTCGGGTCAGGCCATCGACGTGGTCGAGCAGATGGCCGGCAAGGTCCTGCCGCCCGATTTCAGCTTCGACTGGGGCGGGGCGTCCTACCAGGAGAAGCGCTCGGCCGGCACCTCGGGCCTCGCGCTGGGCCTCGCCGTCGTGATGGTGTTCCTGATCCTGGCGGCGCAGTACGGGAAGTGGTCGTTGCCGCTGTCCGTGTTGCTCGCCATGCCGTTCGGCACGTTTGGCGCACTCGCGGCGGTGTGGCTGCGGGGGCTGTCCAACGACGTGTACTTCCAGATCGGCCTGGTGACGCTGCTCGGCCTGGCCGCGAAGAACGCGATCCTGATCGTCGAGTACGCGTCGCTCAAGTACCACGAGGGCCTGTCGGCCTCCGCCGCCGCGGTCGAAGCCGCGCGGCTGCGCTTCCGGCCGATCCTGATGACCTCGCTCGCCTTCATCTTCGGCGTGCTGCCGCTCGCGCTGTCCAGCGGCGCCGGCGCGGGCGCGCGCCATTCGGTGGGCACCGGCGTGGTCGGCGGCATGCTCGCCGCCACCTTCCTCGCCATCTTCTTCGTGCCGATGTTCTTCAAGCTGTTCAGCGACCGCCACCTGAGCGAGCCGCGCAGCAGTGCGCAGATCAAGGACGAGGCGCTGCAGGCGAGGGAGGCGGCGCTGCGCACCACCGACGTGCCGCACCACGCGCCGCCTCCGGGAGGCGGGCGTGCGTAGGGCCGCGGCCGTCCTGCTGCTGCTGGCCGGCTGCGCGGTCCGGCCGGACTACCAGCGGCCCGAGCTCGAGCTGCCGCAGGCCTGGAAGGAAAGCGCGCCGCGCCCGGCGCCGGAGGCGCCGTGGTGGCAGGTGTACCAGGACCCCGTCCTCGACCGCCTGATCCAGGAGGCGCTCAAGGACAACACCGACGTGCTGGTGGCGGCGGCGCGGGTCGACGAAGCGCGCGCCCTGCTGGGCGAGACGAGATCCGCGCTCAAGCCGCAGGTCGGCGCCGGCGCCACGGCGGGCCGCTCGCTGACCTCCGGCGCGACGGGGCTGCTGCCGCCCGGCGTCGAGCGTGAGCGCTCGGATTACCAGGCGAGCCTCCTCGTGTCCTATGAAGTGGATATCTTCGGACGCCTGCGCGCGGCGAGCGATGCCGCGCGCGCAGATCTGGCGGCGACGGAGGCCGTGCGCGACGCCGTCCGCCTGGCGCTGACCGCGCGCGTCGCGGCGAGCTACTACAGCCTCACGTCGCTCGACGCGCGGGTGGACCTGACGCGGCGCGCGGTCGCGATCCTCGAGGAGGCGCTGGCGCTGCAGCGGCGGCGGCGGGAAGCGGGCGTCATCTCCGACTATGACCTGCGCCGGCTGGAGGCCGAGACCGCGACCATCCGCGCGCAGCTGCCGCCCCTGCAACGCGACCGGGATCTCGAGGAGGCTGCGCTCGCGGCGCTGCTCGGCCGCTCGCCGCGCTCGGTGTTCGAGGACGCGCTGCCGCGCTCGCCGCTTCCGGAAGAGGCTTCGGCGGTCGCGGTTCCCCCGGGACTGCCTTCCGATCTGCTGCTGCGCCGCCCCGACCTGGTCGAGGCCGAGCAGCGCCTGGTGGCGACCAATGCGCGCGTGGCCGAGGCGCGTGCGGCCTATTTCCCCACGATCCGGCTCACCGGGGTCCTGGGCAGCGAGAGCGCGGCGCTGAGCGACCTGTTCACCGGCCCTGCCGGCATGTGGAACGCGGTCGCGTCGCTCACGCAGCCCCTCTACACGGGCGGCCGGCTCGACGCGCAGCGCGACGCCGCCCAGGCCCGCGAGCGCGCCGCGCTTGCCGAGTACCAGGGGGCGGTGCGCAACGCGTTCCGCGAGGTCCGCCAGGCGATCGCCGCGCAGGCGCGCGCGCGGGAGAGCTTCGAGGCGCAGTCGGCGCGCGTCGTCGCCCTCGAGGATTCGCTGCGCCTGGCGCGGCTGCGCTACGCGAACGGCCTCTCGAGCCTGCTCGACCTGCTCGATGCCGAGCGCGAAACGCTGGATGCGCTGTCCGCACGCATCGACGCCCTGCGCGCGCAGCGCGTGGCGGTCGCCGATCTGTACCGGGCTCTGGGCGGATAGCGTTTTGCCCGCGACGCGGGCCGCCATATCCGATTGTCCGGCGCGGTCGTATACTGGCCCGCAGACGGGGGATCATGGCCGAGCGCCTGCCAGCCGACGAAATCTACGCGCTGACCGAGCGCGGCAAGGAGGAGCTGCAGAACGCGGCGACCTCGTGCTCGGTCCGGGAGCTCGAGCTCCTGGTGCTGCTCGACGGCGTGACCGGGGTGCGCCGGCTTGCGGCCGCGGCGAAGAGCACGCCCGCCGACCAGGTGCCGGCGCTGCTCGAGCAGCTGGTGAAGGCAGGCCTTGCCCACCGTGCCGCCGGCAGCGACGCGGGGCCCGGCTACAGCTATTTCGGCGGCACCGGGATGCTGCAGCAGGCGGCGAAGGAGGCGGAGGCCGGTACCGCCGACCTGAAGAAGAAGGGCTACTACGTGAGCATCGCGCGCCGCGCCGCGCGCCCGCGCGTCCCCGCCACCGGCGCCGCGCCGCACGTGCTGATCGTCGAGGACGACGCGGTGCTCGCCAAGATGCTCGGCCATCTGATGACGCTCGAGGGCTTCGCGCCGCGCAACGCCGCGCGCCGCGCGCAGATCGACGCCGAGCTCGCGGCCAGCCCGGCGCCGGCGCTGGTGCTGCTCGACGTGGTGCTGCCCGACGCCGACGGCTTCGAGATCCTCGAGGGCATGAAGCGCGATCCGGCCCGCCGCGACATTCCCGTCATCGTGGTCACGGCCCGTACGACGCGTGAAGACGTCATGCGCGGGCTCGCCGGCGGCGCGGACGGCTACATCACCAAGCCGATCGCCTACGAGGCGCTCGCCAGCGGCGTGAAATCGGTGCTCGGCCTGGGCGCGCCGGCGGGCGGGGAGGCGGGTCCGGGGGACGTCCCGCGGGGCCCCGACGATACCCTGGGCGAGCTGCGCAAGGAATACCGCAAGGGGCTTGCGCTCAAGCTCGGCCGCATGGAGTCGCTGGCCAGGACGCTCGCGGCCGGGCTGCCGCGACGCGCGGAGTTCGAGGAGCTGCAGCGCATGGCGCATGGCATGACCGGCGCCGCGCCCACCTTCGGACTGCCCGAGGTCGGCGCCGCCGCGCGCTCGCTCGAGCAGGCGCTGATCGAGCTCGGCGCGTCGCCGCAGGGCGATGCCGGCAAGGCGCGCGAGCGCCTGGCGGCGCTGCTCAAGCTCGCCCGGGCGCTCCGCTAGCCCGGCGGGTGAAACAGGTAGGCGTCCATGGCCATGACGCCGCTTTCCACATGCGCGAGCAGGCGCTCGGTGCGATAGCCGTCGTCGGCCGCGCCGAGCGCGACGAACAGCGGCAGGAAGTGCTCCTCGGTCGGGTGCGCCCGCGCCCCGCCCGCCGACAGGCGGCGATAGCCCTGCAGCCGGTCCACGTCGTGCGACTCGATGCACTCGCGCACCCACGCCTGGAACTCGGTGACGTAGGGCTCGGCGGCGCCGACGCTCGTGTCGCGCACGCTGCGCATCTCGCGCAGGTTGTGGGTGAGGTGCCCCGAGCCCATGATCAGCACGCCTTCGCGCGCCAGCGGCGCCAGGATATTGCCGAGCAGCACGTGATGGCGGGGGCCGCGCAGCGTCTGCAGCGAGAGCGGCACCACGGGCACGTCCGCTTCCGGCCACGCGTAGAGCAGCGGCGACCACACGCCGTGGTCGAGGCCCCGCGTCTCGTCGATCTCCGCGTCGATGCGATGCTCCTCGAGCAGCTGCCGCGCCCGCGCCGCCACCTCGGGTGCGCCCGGCGCCGCATAACGGATCTCGTAGAGCGGCTCGGGAAAGCCGTAGAAGTCGTGGATCGTCTCCGGGCGCGCCGCGCCGCCGAGCGTCGGCTGCGCGGTCTCCCAGTGCGCCGAGATCATCAGGATCGCCTGCGGCCGGCCGAGGCGCTGGCCGAGCGCGCGCCAGGCGGTGCCCGCTGCGCCGGCCTCCAGCGCGTGCATCGGAGAGCCGTGCGAGAGGAAGACGGTGGGCAGCTGCGCGGCGCTTGCCACGCTCAGCGGCCGTCCGGCCGCCACGTATACGGTACCGGCCCGGTCGCGCGCAGCACGCGGATCATGCGCAGCGCCGCCTCGCGGCCGCGGTAGTAGCCCGGCACGACGATGGTCTCGTCGAAGCCCATGGCCCGGTAGAAGCCGCGCGCCGCTTCGTTGCCCGCGCGCAGCTCCAGGTGCAGGCTCGCGATGCCCGCGGTGCGCGCCGACTCGACCAGCCATTCCACGAGCCGCCGGCCGATGCCCGCGCGGCGCTGCGCGGGGCGCACGGCGAGCAGCACGAGGTGCGCGCGCTCGTCCCCGAACTCCATGAGCGCGAAGCCGGCGATGCGCCCGCGGTCGCAGGCCACCGGCGCGAGCGTGTCGGGATCGCGGATCGCCTTGAGGATCTTCGGCGCGTCGTACTTCCAGCCCAGGCCCGACTCGACCAGGTCGCGCGACATCAGCGCGATCGCCTGCGCGTCGCGCGGGCCGGCGAGCCGGACGGTGATGGCGTGCGCGGTCATGCGGGAAGTCTAATCGCAATGCCGGCGCATTGTCATCGTGGGCGGCCGCTCACGCGCCGGCGGCGAATCGCTCGCGGATGCGCACCGTGCGCTGCAGGCCGTCGGCGGCCTCCAGCACCTTGAGGCGCAGGTCGGCGTCGAGCTTTCCGCGCAGCAGGCGCTCGACCGAGGCGAGCGCCTGCGCGCCGGTCTGGCCGCCGAGGAACGCCGCCAGCCAGTGCTCGACGAAGAAGATCTTGCGGCGGCGCTTGAGCGCGGGCAGCTCGGCGAGCGCGGCATCCAGCAGCGGCGCGGTCAGCTCGGCCTGCTCGGGCGCGTTGAAGGCGCCGAGCGCCGCCTCGATCCAGCTCTCGGGCAGCGCAGGGTCGCGCGTGAAGCGGGCGAACATGGCGCGCTTGGCGCGCGCGTCGGGCAGCGCGGCGGAAGCGGCGAAAGCGTACCGGCGCGCGTCGTCGCCGCGCTCCGCGGCGGCGGCTTCGGCCAGCAGCCGGGTGCCGTCCGGGTAGCCGCGCAGCACGAGCCGGGCGATGATGCGGAAGCGGTCGCGCTCGCCCAGCTCGATGCCGGGCGCGGCGAGCGAGCCTTCGAGCAGGCGCTTCAGGTCGCCGAGCGCCGCCTCCGACCAGGCGAGCGCCACGTAGGCGCGCAGCATGAGCAGGCGCCGGCTCTCGGGGCCTTCGGCGAGCGCCGCGCCGAGCAGCGTGCCCTCGATGCGCGGGGCGAGCTGCGCGCGCTGCGCGTCCGACAGGTAGCGGCGAAAGGCCGCCTCGAGGCGGTCGAGGAGGCCCGACAGCACCTCGTCGTTCTCCTCGGCCGCCGCGGCGGCGAGCGCGAACTCGATGAACGACGAAGGCGGGAGCTGGGCATCGCGCACGCTTTCCCACAGGGCGTCGATGAGCTGGGCGCGCAGCAGGCCGTCCGGCAGCGCGCGCGGTTCCGCGAGCAGCGCATCGCGGCTCGCCACGTCGAGCAGGAACCGCCCGTAGCCGAAGTCGCCGGCATTCGGGTAGCGCCAGCGCGCCGGCCGCCGCGCGGCCGGGCCCGCGACCTCGATCGAGGCGCGCTCCAGCTCCACTTCGGAGGTCACCACGCTGCCGTCGGGGACCGCCGTCGCCACGACCAGCTTTTGCGGCCAGCGTCCGCCCTCGCCGAGGGTGTCCTCCTGCACGATGCGGAGGCGGCCGGCGGCCTCGCGCAGCGTGACCGTCGGCAGGCCGCGTCGATTCACCCAGGCGTCGGCCCACGCCCGCAGGTCGCGCCCCGACGCGCGCTCGAAGGCGCGCACCAGGTCGCTCCAGTCCGCGGCGCCGTAGGCGTGCCGCGCGAGGAATTCGCGCACTGCCTGCTTGAAGAGGGGCGGGCCGAGGTAGAACTCGGCCTGGCGCAGCACCGCGGGCCCCTTCGCGTACACGATGGCGCCATAGGCCGACTTGGCGTCGGCGAGATTGCCGAGCGGCCGGCGCAGCGGCGTGGTGCCGGCGGTCGCGTCGGTGCGCACTGCGCCGCTTTTCAGCGCGTGGAACGCGCTCCAGGGATCCAGGTCGGGCACGATCGCCTCGGCCGCCTTGGCCGCCATGAAGTTGGCGAAGCCCTCCTTCAGCCACAGGTCGTCGAACCAGCGCATGGTGACGAGGTCGCCGAACCACTGGTGCGAGGCCTCGTGGAACACGATCTCGGCGCGGCGCAGCAGGTCGGGATTGCTCGGCGGGTAGGGGAACAGCATCGCCTGCTCGTTGAGGAAGGTCGCGCCCGCGTGCTCCATGCCCCCGTAAGGGAGCTCCGGCAGCAGCACGAGGTCGTACTTGGCGAACGGGAAGCGGCGGCCGAACTCGGCCTCGAAGTACGACAGCGCGTAGCGGTTCAGCCGCAGGATCTCGGCCGCGTGCGCGGCCGCGCGCTTCGCCTGGGAGCGGCGCACGAACAGGCGCACCGCATCGTCCGGCTCCGTCAGGACGTCGAAGGGGCCCGCCGCGAACGCGAACAGGTAGGTCGAGATGGGCTCGGTCGATGCGAAGCGGACGCGGCCCGGCGATTCCTCCTGCGCCGGCGCGTTCGACACGGCGCGCCAGCCCTTCGGCATGCGCAGCTCGAGCGAGAAGCGGGCCTTGAGGTCGGGCTGGTCGAAGCAGGGAAACACACTGCTCGCGTCGGCCGGCACGAACAGCGAATACAAATAGCGGGCGCCGTCCTCGCGGTCACGGTAGAGGGTCAGCGCGCTGCCCTGCACGGCGATCGGCGCGCGGAAGGCGAGCTCGATGCGGTTGGCGCCTTTGCGCAGCGCCGCGCGCGGGATCACCAGGTGCCCCTTGGCGCGCCGCGCCGCCGCCGGCTTGCCGTTCACCGTCAGGTCGCGCACCGGCCCGCCGCGCCAGTCGAGGACGAGGTCCGCGCGCCGCGCGAGCTCCAGGCCGAGCGTCAGGCGCCCCGTCGCGCGCCCGCGGCGTTCGTCCAGGCGCAGCTCGAGCGCATACGAGGGCTTGCCCACCAGGCCGGCGCGCCAGCGCGCCAGCTCGAGCGAGACGCCGGCCTCGAGGCGGGGCGGCTTCTGCGCCTGCGACGCCGGAGCGCCGCAGGCGAGGAGGATGAGCAGCGCGGCGCCGGCTCGCATGCCGCGCAGTATAGGGTTGGCGTGTGGCGGGGCCGTGTCGCCGCGCGCCTAGCGGTCGAGCCGCGCGAACGCGAGCGGCGCGGCGGCCAGCAGCACGAGCAGGATCGCGGCGACGACCGGCACCAGGTGCAGCAGCATCGCGAACGGCAGCGCGAGGAACACCGCCGCCAGCACCCAGGGCACCTTCGGCGGCCGGCCGAGGTCGGCGCCGAGCTTCTTGCGGATCCAGCGCAGGGCCCTGGGCTCCCGGGTCGTGCGGTGTCCGAGCGAGCGCGCGAGCGCGCGCTCCTCGAGCCAGGAGAAGAACACGAGCCCCAGCACGAAGAGGCTGCCGATCAGCATCACGGGGGCGAGCAGCAGTCCCGCCAGCGCCGAGATCGGGCGCGTGCCGACCAGCGCCATGATGGGCGCCAGCCCGCAGGCCAGCGCCGTGACGACGAGCAGCGCGAGGCACGGAATCACCAGGCGGGCGCGACGGCCGACGTAGTCGTGGAACGCATCCACCTCGCGGTAGCGGCGGGCGATCGCCATCGCGTCCTCCAGGGGGCCGAGGAGCTGCTGGCCGACGCGCCGCTGCAGTTCCGCCTGATCCGGTATACCCGCCATCGCCGTGCCTCCTTCCGCGCCCCAGCATACGGAACCGCCGCCCGGATTGCCGGGAAAAATTCCGCACTTGCCCGCGGGGCTCGCTTATATTGGCGGCCCATGAAACCGAACTTCATTGTGATCCTGATCGACGACCTGCGCCACGACGAGTTCGGCGCCGGCGGCCACCCCTACCTGCAGACGCCGCACGTCGACCGGCTCGCCCGCGAGGGCGCGCTGTTCGAGCGCGCCTTCCACACCACGCCGATCTGCTCGCCGAACCGCGCGTCGATCATGACCGGCCAGTACGCGAGCCGGCACGGCATCATCGACAACGTGGCGCGCGACGCCATGAGCCACCGGCTGCCCAACTACCATCTCCACCTGCAGCGGCTCGGCTACGAGACGGCGCACGTCGGCAAGTGGCACATGGGCAACGACGGCAAGCCGCGGCCGGGCTACGACCACTGGGTGAGCTTCGACGGGCACGGCAGCCTGAACGACCCGAAGCTCAACGTGAACGGGGCCTACGAGCAGCGCACCGGCTACATGACCGACCTGCTCAACCGCGAGGCGCTCGCCTTCCTCGAGCGCCCGCGCCAGAAGCCGTTCTCGCTGTTCTTCGCGCACAAGGCCGTGCACCCGGACGCGCACCAGGCCGCCGACGGCACGCTCGACATGAGCCGCTTCGGCGGCTACATCCCGGCCGAGCGGCATCGCGGTCTGTACGCGGAAGGGGTGTTCCCGAAGACGCCGAACATGCGCAGCTACGCCGAGCTGGTGAAGCAGGCGCCCGCCTGGACCGATGCCTTCCAGCTGAAGGGCTCCGAGCGCTCGCGCGCGCTGCTCGAGGCGATCAAGGCGGGCTCCCAGGAGGAGATCCGCCAGCGCGCGCGCATGATGGCCTCGGTGGACGAAGGCGTGGGGGCGATCCTGGAGACGCTCGCGCGGCAGAAGCAGCTCGACGACACGCTGATCGTGTTCCTCGGCGACAACGGCTACTTCTTCGGCGAGCACGGCCTGGGGCCCGAGCGCCGCTTCGCCTACGAGGAGGGCATCCGCTCCCCCTTCGTGCTGCGCTTTCCGCGCAAGGTGAAGGCGGGCACGCGCATCCGCGATCTCGTCATCTGCCAGGACATCGCGCCGACGCTGATCGAGCTGGCCGGCGGGCGCCCGGGACCGCAGGTGCAGGGACGCTCGTTGGTCCCGCTGCTCGGCGGCCGGCGCAAGGGCTGGCGCAGGTCGTTCCTGGTCGAGTACTGGGCCGAGCAGGCGATGCCCTGGCTCGTCGGCATGACTTACAAGGCGGTGCGCACGGACCGCCACAAGCTGATCCACTGGGTGAACCGCGGCGCCGCCGGAGAGCTCGACGAGCTCTACGACCTCCAGCGCGATCCGTGGGAGCTGAAGAACCTGGTGCGCAGCCGCGGACATGCCGCGCTGCGCACGCGGCTGCATCGCGAGCTGCGCAAGCTGGTCGCCGACGCCGTGGGTCTGTAGGCCGCAAGGGGGGAAGGAGAGGCACCTTGGAATCGATCGATCGTCCCACCATCCAGCGCCACGCCATCGACCTCGTCGAGGAGGTGAAGCTGCGCGCGCCGCGCGGCGCCGCGGAGAAGCTCGCGCACTACGGCGGCGCCGAGGTCGCGGCGGCGCTGCTCAAGCTCTCGCCCGGATTCGCGCAGGACGTGCTCTCGCTGCTGCCGGTGGACACGCGCGAGCGCGCGCTGGCCGCCGCGCCGCTCGAGACCGCGCGCCAGTGGCAGCGCAACGCTCTCTACGAGGAGGGCACGATCGGCCGCATGATGGAGCCGGTGTACGCGGCGTTCCCGCCGGAGGCCACCGTCGGCCAGGCGATCGAGGCGCTGCACGAGCTGGTCAGGCTCGCCTTCATCACCTACATCTACGTGGTGGACGACGACGAGCGGCTGCTCGGCATCGTCACCATGCGCGACCTGCTGTTCAACGAGCGCGCCGCGGCGCTGCGCGACGTGATGCTGACCGACGTGTTCGCGCTGCGCGCGCCGACCACGCTCGAGGAGGCGATGAAGCAGGTGCTCGACCGGCACTACCCGGTCTACCCGGTGGTCGACGCCGAGAACCGCATCCGCGGCCTGGTGCGCGGGCAGAGCATGTTCGAGGCGCGCGCCTTCGACATCGCCGCGCAGCCCGGCAGCATGGTCGGCGTCGAGAAGGAGGAGCGCATGGGCACGCCCTGGCAGCGCAGCCTCATGATGCGCCACCCGTGGCTGCAGCTGAACCTGCTCACCGCGTTCATCGCCGCGGCGGTGGTCGGCATCTTCCAGGACACCATCGACCGCGTGGTGATCCTGGCGCTCTTCCTGCCGGTGCTGGCCGGACAATCCGGCAACACCGGCTGCCAGGCGCTCGCGGTGACGCTGCGCGGCATGACCATCGGCGAGCTCAAGCCCGGCGGGGCCAAGGCGCTCGTCAGCAAGGAGGCGGGCCTCGGCGCGCTGAACGGCGCGGGCGTGGGCCTGATCGCCGCCGCCGGCATGTACATCACGGCGAGCGGCCAGCACGCGGCGCACCCGTTCCTGCTCGCCTTCGTGGTGTTCGTGGCGATGGTGGGCTCGTGCGTGGCGAGCGGCCTGTCGGGCGCGCTCGTGCCGCTGACGCTCAAGCGCCTGGGCTTCGATCCGGCGACCGCCTCGAGCATCTTCCTGACGACGGCGACCGACGTCGTGAGCATGGGCATGCTGCTGGGGCTGGCGTCGCTGCTGGTGTAGGCAGGTGACGAAGCACCTGACAACGCGGGTTTGAATTTCCATGGTCTCGTGATTTCCGGCCGGAAGATTCACCCGGCCGGAAATCACGAGATCGATTTGAAAATCAAAAGCTCGCGAAGGGATCCGCTTCGGCACCCTCGCCATCAATTTTTCTGATTCCTGCGCGCGCCGCGGGGCCTGTCCCAAGCGCGGCCTTTGGACTACCATTTCCCGGCGGAATCGACGACCGGGAGGTCGGGATGCAAGTCAAGGAGATCCTGCGGGTCAAGGGTAACCGGCTGCTGACCATCGAGCCGACCGGCCGCGCGGCGGACGCCGTGAAGGTCATGGCCGAGCAGAACCTGGGGTCGCTGATCGTGCTCGACCAGGGCCGCATGGTGGGCGTGCTCACGTTCCGCGAGGTGCTGCAGGCCATGGCGCGCCGCGGCGCGGGCATGGGCGAGGTGCGCGTCGCCGACATCATGGTGCGCGACCCGGTCACCGCCGAGCCGAACATGGAGGTGAACGACCTGCGCCGCGCGATGCTCGACTCGGGCGCGCGCTACCTGCCGGTGGTCCAGGAAGGCAAGCTCCTGGGCGTGATCTCGTTCCGCGACGTCGCCAAGGCGGTGCTCGAGGAGCAGGATTTCGAGAACAAGATGCTGAAGGGCTACATCAAGAACTGGCCGGCCTGAGCGCTCGCGCGGCGGCGGCGGCCGCGAGCAGTCGCCGTGTAGAATCGTTCGCATGTCCGGCAACACATTCGGCGTCCTTTTTTGCGTCACGTCGTTCGGCGAGTCGCACGGCCCGGCCTACGGCGGCGTGGTCGACGGCTGCCCGCCGGGGCTCGAGCTGTCGGCAGCGGACCTGCAGCGCGAGCTCGACCGGCGCAAGCCCGGCAGCTCGCGGCACGTTACCCAGCGGCGAGAGACCGACGCGGTCGAGATCCTGTCGGGCGTGTACGAGGGACGAACCACCGGGACCCCGATCGGCTTCCTGGTAAGGAACGAAGACGCGCGCTCCAAGGACTATGCGCAGATCGCGCGCAAGTTCCGCCCGGGGCATGCCGACTACACCTATTGGCAGAAGTACGGCGTGCGCGATCCGCGCGGCGGCGGCCGCGCGTCGGCGCGCGAGACGCTGGTGCGGGTGGCGGCGGGCGCGATCGCGAAGAAGTGGCTCGCCGCGCGCTACGGCGTGCAGGTGCGCGGCTACCTGGCGCAGCTCGGGCCGCACCGCATCGCCCTGCGCGACTGGTCGGCGGTGGACGCGAACCCGTTCTTCGCGCCGGATCCCGGCGCGGTGGCCGGGCTGGAAACCTATGTGGATGCGCTGCGCGCGAGCGGCGACTCCTGCGGGGCGCGCGTCAACCTGGTCGCGAGCGGCGTGCCGGTCGGCTGGGGCGAGCCGGTCTACGGGCGGCTGGACGCCGACATCGCGGCGGCCCTGATGTCGATCAACGCGGTCAAGGGGGTCGAGATCGGGGCGGGCTTCGCCGCGGTCGAGCAGAAGGGCAGCGAGCACGGCGACGAGATGACGCCCGGGGGGTTCGCCTCCAATAACAACGGCGGCGTGCTGGGCGGCATTTCCACGGGGCAGGACGTGACCGCCTCGATCGCGCTGAAGCCCACCTCGAGCATCCGCCTCCCGAGGCGCACCATCGACGTCGACGGCCGCGCGACGAGCGTCGAGACCACCGGGCGGCACGATCCCTGCGTCGGCATCCGCGCCACGCCGATCGCCGAGGCAATGCTCGCCTGCGTGCTGATGGACCATGCGCTGCGCCATCGCGCGCAGTGCGGCGACGTTTCTCCGCCGACGCCTCCGGTATAGAAAACGCACGGGGATTCAATTACAGTAGCGTCTCAACGAGCGAGGCCGATCACATGAGCAACAAGGGGCAGCTGCTACAAGACCCGTTCCTGAACACCCTGCGCAAGGAGCACGTTCCCGTCTCGATCTACCTCGTGAACGGCATCAAGCTGCAGGGCCAGATCGAATCCTTCGACCAGTACGTGGTGCTGCTGCGCAACTCGGTGACGCAGATGGTCTACAAGCACGCCATCTCGACCGTGGTGCCTTCCCGCGCCGTCAGCCTCGGCGCCGGAGACGACAAGGACGGGTGAGCGCCGCGGCGGCACCCGACTATCAGGCGGCGGCGCTCGTCAGCCTGGACTTCGGCGATCCCGGATACACGGAAGGCACCGAGGAGCTGGTGCGGCTGGTGGAAAGCGCCGGCGTGCGCCGGCATGCGCTGGTGCGAGGCCGCCGCGCCCGACCGGACCCCAAGTTCTTCGCCGGCAGCGGCAAGGTGCAGGAGATCGCGGGCGCCGCGCAGGCGCTGAACGCGGGCTGGGTCATCTTCAACCACGAGCTCGGCCCCGCGCAGCAGCGCAACCTCGAGCGCGAGCTGAAATGCCGCGTGCTCGACCGCACCGAGCTGATCCTGGAGATCTTCGCGCAGCGCGCCCGCACCAGCGAAGGCAAGCTGCAGGTGGAGCTCGCGCAGCTCGAGCACCTCTCGACCCGGCTGGTGCGCGGCTGGACGCACCTGGAGCGCCAGCGCGGCGGACTGGGCAAGGTGGGCGGGCCCGGTGAGAAGCAGATCGAGCTCGACCGGCGCTACCTCGCCACGCGCGTGCGCGTGCTGCGCGGCAAGCTGGAGACGCTGCGCCGCCAGCGCGGCGTGCAGCGCCGCGCGCGCTCGCGGCGCGACGTGCCCTCGCTGTCGCTGGTGGGCTACACCAATGCGGGCAAGACCTCGCTGTTCAACGCGCTGACCCGCGCCGGCGCCTACCAGGCGGACCAGCTGTTCGCGACCCTGGACACGACCTCGCGCCGCGTGTGGCTGGCCGAAGCCGGCAACGTCGTCATCTCCGACACCGTCGGCTTCATCCGCGACCTGCCGCACGGCCTGGTGGCCGCCTTCCGCGCGACGCTGGAGGAGACGGTGCGCGCCGATCTGCTGCTGCACGTGGTCGATGCCGCCTCGCCGGCGCGCCTCGAGCAGGCGGCGCAGGTCGACAAGGTGCTCGCCGAGATCGGCGCGGGCGACATTGCGCAGATTCTGGTGTGGAACAAGATCGATGCGGCCGGCCTGGCGCCCGGCGTCGAGCGCGACGAATATGGTAGGATTCGGCGCGTGTTCGTGAGTGCGCGCAGCGGGGCCGGCCTCGCCGATCTGCGAGGCGCGATCGCCGAGGCCGCGAGACCGCGGGCGGCCCGCACACCTTCTCCGGAATCCGTTTCACTCTAATGTCCTTGAACGACCCGAACTGGGGGCGCGGCGGCTCCCGCGGCCCGGGCGGCAACCAGGGCCCGCCCGACCTCGACGAGCTCTGGCGCAGCTTCAACCGCCGGCTGAACGACCTGTTCGGCGGCCGCGGCGGCGGCAGCGGGCTGCCGCCCTCGCCGCCGAGCGGGCGCATGCTGGGCGGCGGCGCGGGCGTGCTGGTGCTGCTGGTGCTGGCGGTGTGGCTGGCGAGCGGCTTCTACGTGGTCGACGCCGCGTCCAAGGGCGTCGTGCTGACCTTCGGGCGCTACACCGAGCAGACCGACCCGGGCCTGCGCTGGCGCATGCCGTACCCCATCCAGTCGCACGAGATCGTCAACCTCTCGCAGGTCCGCACCCTGGAAGTGGGCTACCGCAACAACGTCAAGACCAAGGTGCTGAAGGAATCGCTGATGCTCACCGACGACGAGAACATCGTCGACCTGCAGTTCGCGGTGCAGTTCGTGGTGACGGACGCGCAGGCGTGGCTGTTCAACAACCGGCGCCCCGAAGAGGTGGCGATGCAGACTGCCGAGGCGGCGATGCGCGAGGTGATCGGCAAGAGCCGTATGGACGCGATCCTGTACGAGTCGCAGGACAACATCGCCAACCAGGCGCAGGTGCTGATGCAGCAGATCCTCGACAGCTACAAGACCGGCATCGCGCTCAGCCGCGTGACCATCCAGAACGCGCAGCCGCCGGAGCAGGTGCAGGCGGCGTTCGACGACGCGGTCAAGGCCGGCCAGGACCGCGAGCGGCAGAAGAACGAGGGTCAGGCCTACGCCAACGACGTCATCCCGAAAGCGCGCGGCTCGGCCTCGCGCCTGAAGGCCGAGTCCGAGGGCTACCGGGCGCGCGTGATCGCCAACGCCGAGGGCGACGCCTCGCGCTTCCAGCAGATCCTGGCCGAGTATTCCAAGGCGCCCGCCATCACGCGCGAGCGCATCTACCTGGACACGATCCAGCAGGTGCTGTCCTCCACGTCGAAGGTGATTCTCGACTACAAGGGCGGCGGCAACCTGCTCTACCTGCCGCTCGACAAGCTGCTGCAGCAGAGCGGCGCCGCGGCGGATGCGCAGGCCTCGGCGCGCTCGCTGCCCGAGCCCATGCCGCCGGTCGAGCCCGCGCAGCGCTCGCGCGACAGCCTGCGCAGCCGGGATCGGGGAGACCGCTGATGACATCCGCGAAACGCCCGTGAGGACCCTGGGCCCCGTCGTCGCGGTCCTGGTCGCGCTGCTGCTGATCGGCACCAGCATGCTGTACACGGTCGACCAGCGCCAGAACGCGATCGTGTTCCAGTTCGGCGAGGTGAAGGAAGTGGTCACCAAGCCCGGCCTGCACTTCAAGTGGCCGATGATCCAGAACGTGCGCCTGTTCGACATGCGCATCCTCGCCTACGACGACGCGGAGCCGCTGCGCTTCCTCACCTCGGGCAACCAGCCGGTGCTGGTGGACTCGTTCATCCGCTGGCGCATCATCGACGTGCGCCAGTACTTCGTGTCGGTGCAGGGCAGCGAGTCCGAAGCCACGCGGCGCCTGCGCCAGACCATCTCCGGCGCGCTGCGCGACGAGTTCGGTGGGCGCACGGTGCACGACGTGGTTTCGGGCGAGCGCGACGCGGTGATGGGGCGCGTGCGCGAGAAGGCCGACCAGGACCTGCGTCGCATCGGCGTCGAGATCGTCGACGTGCGGCTCAAGCGCGTCGACCTGCCGCAGGAAGTGAGCGAGTCGGTGTACCGCCGCATGGAAGCCGAGCGCAAGCGCATCGCCAACGAGAAGCGCTCCACCGGCGCGGCCGAGTCCGAACGCATCCGCGCCGACGCCGACCGGCAGCGCGAGGTGATCGTCGCCGAGGCGTACCGCGACGCGCAGCGCATCAAGGGCGAGGGCGACGCGCGCGCGGCGGCGATCTACGCGAAGGCGTTCCAGGCCAACCCGGAGTTCTATTCGTTCTACCGCAGCATGGAGGCCTACCGCGCGACCTTCCGCGGCCGCAGCGACCTTCTCCTGCTGCAGCCGGACTCGGACTTCTTCCGCTACCTGAGGGATCCCGGCGGCAAGGGCGGGGCCCGGAAATGACGCCGCATGGCGAGCACGCTCCTACTGGCCTTCGCCCTGATGCTGATCCTCGAGGGCGTCCTCCCCTTCCTCGCTCCCGGCGTGTGGCGCGATGCGTTCCGGCGCATCACGCAGCTCACTGACGGGCAGATCCGCTTCTTCGGCCTGACCTCGATGCTCGTCGGGCTGCTGCTGCTGCTGCTGGTGGCCCGCTGACATGCGCTGGCTCCTGCCCGAATACATCGAGGACATCCTGCCGGCGGAGGCCGCGCGCATCGAGCGGCTGCGCCGCGCGATCCTCGACCTGTTCGCGCGCTCGCGCTTCGAGCTGGTCATGCCGCCGCTGCTCGAGTACACGGACTCGCTGCTGACCGGCACCGGCCACGACCTCGACGTGCGCACCTTCAAGGTGGTGGACCAGATCTCGGGCCGCATGATGGGGCTGCGCGCCGACATCACGCCGCAGGTGGCGCGCATCGACGCGCACCTGCTGAACCGCAAGGGCGTGACCCGCCTTTGCTATTGCGGCAGCGTGCTGCACACGCGGCCGGCGGGGCCGGCCTCGACGCGCGAGCCGATTCAGATCGGCGCCGAGATCTACGGCCACGCGGGCGTGGCGAGCGACCTCGAGGTGCAGCGGCTGCTGTGCCGGGCGCTCGCGCTCGCGGGCGTGCGCCAGGGGCGGCTCGGCATCGGCCACGTGGCCGTGTTCCGCGCGCTGGTGCGCGCGGCGCGCGCCGGCCGCGAGCGGGAGGCCGAGCTCTTCCAGGCGCTGCAGCGCAAGGACGTGCCGGAGCTGCGGCGGCTCACGCGCAGTCTCGGGGCGAAGCTTCGCGAAGCGCTGCTGCTGCTGCCCGAGCTGTACGGGGGGGCGGAGGTGCTGCGCACCGCGCGTCGGCGCCTGCCGCGCCTGCCGCAGATCGATCGCGCGCTCGCCACGCTGCGCGCCCTGGCGCGCGCCTGCCCGGTGCCGGCCAGTTTCGATCTCGCGGAGCTGCGCGGCTACCACTACCACTCGGGGGTCGTCTTCGACGCCTACTGCGAAGGCGTGGCCGGCGCGGTGGCGCGCGGCGGGCGCTACGACGAGGTGGGCAAGGCCTTCGGCCGGGCGCGACCCGCGACCGGCTTTTCCATCGACCTGCGGGCGCTGGCGTCCGCCAAGACCGGGAGGGGCCGGCGGTGAGCGCGCGCAACGTCGTGGTGATCGGCACCCAGTGGGGCGACGAGGGCAAGGGCAAGATCGTCGACTGGCTCACCGACCACGCGCAGGGCGTGGTGCGCTTCCAGGGCGGGCACAACGCCGGGCACACGCTGGTGATCGGCGGCAAGAAGACCGTGCTGCACCTGATCCCGTCGGGGATCCTGCGCCAGGAGGTCAACTGCTTCATCGGCAACGGCGTGGTGGTCTCGCCGCAGGCGCTGATCGAGGAGATGAACGAGCTCGACGCCGCCGGGGTGAAGGGCGTGGTCGCGCGGCTGTGCATCTCGGAAGCCTGCCCGCTGATCCTCCCGTATCACGCGGCGCTCGACGCGGCGCGCGAGGCGTCGCGCGGCGCGCAGAAGATCGGCACCACGGGCCGGGGCATCGGCCCGGCCTACGAGGACAAGGTGGCGCGGCGCGCGATTCGCCTCCAGGACCTGTTCAAGCCGGTGCGCTTCGCCGAGAAGCTCCGGGAGCTCCTCGAGTACCACAACTTCGTGCTGACGCAGTACCACGGCCAACCGGCGGTCGATTTCCAGAAGACGCTGGACGAAGCGCTCGCGCTCGCCCCGCGCTTCGCCCCGCTGGTGGTCGACGTGCCGCGCGCGCTCTACCACGCCAATCGCGCCGGCAAGAACCTGCTGTTCGAGGGCGCGCAGGGGAGCCTGCTCGACATCGACCATGGCACCTATCCCTACGTCACGTCCTCCAACTGCGTCGCGGGCGCGGCGGCGGCGGGCGCGGGGATCGGGCCGATGCACCTGCACTACGTGCTCGGCATCACCAAGGCCTATACGACGCGGGTGGGCGGCGGTCCGTTCCCCACCGAGCTCTCGGACGACGTCGGCGAGCAGCTCCGCCAGCGCGGCCAGGAGTTCGGCGCCACCACCGGCCGACCGCGGCGCACGGGCTGGTTCGACGCGGCGGCGCTCAAGCGCTCGATCCAGCTCAACGGCCTGTCCGGGTTGTGCATCACCAAGCTCGATGTGCTCGACGGCGTCGAAGCGGTGAAGATCTGCGTCGGCTACCGCATCGAGGGCGAGCTCTCCGAGATCCTGCCCGTCGGCGCCGAGGAGCTCGAGCGCTGCGAGCCGGTGTACGAGGAGCTGCCCGGGTGGAAGGAGAGCACGGTCGGGATCAAGGCGTACGACCGCCTGCCCAGGGGCGCGCGCGAGTACCTGAAACGCATCGAGTCGCTGGCCGGCGTGCCGATCGACCTGATCTCGACGGGCCCGGAGCGCGACGAAACCATCGTGCGGCGCCATCCGTTCCAGTAGCCGGCCTTCGCGCCTACACCGTCTCCGCTTCCTCGCGTTGGTCGGCCGGCGCCGGTGCGCTCGCGGGGAGCGCGGCGGGCCCTCCCGCCGCGCTGCCCCAGGCCACCAGCTCGAGCCGCCCGTCCGGGTGCTCGACGACGGCGGTGCAGCTGTCCACCCAGTCCCCGCAGTTCACGTAGGCGACGCCGCCGATGTCCTTCAGCGCCGCGGCGTGGATGTGCCCGCAGATCACGCCGTCGAAGCCCCGTTCACGCGCGTAGCGCACCACCGATTCCTCGAAGTCGAAGATGAAGCTCGCCGCGGTCTTGATCCTGCGCTTGGCGTATCCCGCGAGCGACCAGTACCCGGCAATGCCCAGCGTGCGCCGCACCCAGGACAGGACGCCGCTCGCCCGCACCAGGAACCCGTACGCCTGATCGCCCAGCACAGCGAGCCAGCGGTGGTACTGGGTGACCTGGTCGAACGCGTCGCCGTGGATCACCAGGTAGCGGCTTCCGTCCGCCGCCACGTGCACGCAGTCCTTGACCACGCGGATGTCGCCGAACGACGTGCCCGCGTATTCGCGCAGCGCCTCGTCGTGGTTGCCGGGGACGTACACCACGTCCACGTTGTGCCGCGCGCGCTTCAGCAGCTTCTGCACCACCGTGTTCTGGTGGGGCGACCAGTAGATCGAGCGGCTCATGGCCCAGAAGTCCGCGATGTCCCCGACCAGATAGACGTGGTCGGCCTCGTGGTGGCGCAGGAAGTCGAGCAGGCGCTCCGCCTGGCAGGCGCGCGTGCCCAGATGGACGTCCGACAGGAAGATGGAACGTACCTTCCTCAACCCAAATCCCCTTCGCCGCTAACGGGATGCGGCGCAAACCTCGGGCGGAAGCTTAGGTGCGGACGGTTACGCGCCCGTGACGGCCCGGACGCCGGGAAGACGTCCGGACAATGGCCGCTCTAGGGCGCGGGGGTCGCTGGTGCCGAGGAAGGGATTCGAACCCCCACAGTGTTGCCACCGCTAGGACCTGAACCTAGTGCGTCTACCAATTCCGCCACCTCGGCAAGGGGACGCGCATTGTAGCAAACCGAGGCTCCGGTACACTCAGCCGCTCCCATGGGGCACCCGACCCGAAAACGCCGCGCCGAAGAGCGTGGGCACCGCTCGCGCCCGCCCGTCGCGCTCGGCCAGTTCACCGGCCGCATCGAGGGCCATCCCGACGGCTACGGCTACCTGATACCCGACGGCGGCGAGCCGCGCGTGTGGCTGTCGGCGGTGGAAATGCGCCAGGTGCTGCACGGCGACCGCGCCCGGGTGCGCGTCACGGGCCTCGACTCCCGCGACCGCCCCGCGGGCGAGATCGTCGAGGTGCTCGAGCGGGCCAATTCCCGCATCGTGGGGCGGCTGCACCGCGAGCGCGGGGTGCTGTACCTGATTCCCGAGGATCGCCGCATCGCGCAGGACATCGTGGTCGCCCCCGGCGACGCCGGGCGGGCCAAGCCCGGCCAGGTGGTCACGGTCGAGCTGGGCGCGCAGCCCTCGAAGCTCGAGCGCCCGGCCGGTCGCGTGGTCGAAGTGCTGGGCGACTACGCCGGTCCGGGCATGGAGATCGAGATCGCGCTGCGCAAGTTCTCGCTGCCGTTCGAGTTCCCGAAGCGGGCGCTCGCCCAGGCGCGCGCACTGCCGGAAAGCGTACGCGAGGAGGACCTGAAGGGGCGGCGCGACTTGCGCGCGCTGCCCTTCGTCACCATCGACGGCGAGACGGCACGCGATTTCGACGACGCGGTGCACGCGGTGCGCGAAGGCAAGGGGTTCCGGCTGTGGGTCGCGATCGCCGACGTGGCGCACTACGTCCGCCACGGCGACCCGCTCGACCTGGGCGCGCGCGAGCGCGGCACCTCGGTGTACTTCCCGCGCCGGGTGATCCCGATGCTCCCGGAGAAGCTCTCCAACGGCCTGTGCTCGCTCAATCCCGAGGTCGACCGGCTGGCAATGGTGTGCGAGATGGCGATCACGCCAAAGGGCATGGTCGCGCGCTACGAGTTCTACGCGGCGGCGATCCGCTCGCACGCCCGGCTCACCTACCACCAGGTCTGGGCGCAACTCTCGGCCGGCCGGGCGCCGGCGCACCTCGCCACGCTGTACGAGGTGTTCAAGGCGCTGCTTGGCGCGCGCCTGCAGCGGGGCGCCATCGACTTCGAGACGGTGGAATCGCGCATGGAATTCGACGAGCGCGGCAAGATTGCGCGCATCGTCGCCGAGCCGAGGAACGACGCGCACCGGCTGATCGAGGAGTGCATGCTGGCGGCGAACGTGTGCGCGGGGAACTTCCTGGCGGCCCGGCACCAGCCCGCGCTGTACCGCGTGCACGCGGTGCCGGCCGAGGAGAAGGTGCGCGGGCTGCGCGACTTCCTCGCCGAGCTCGGCCTGCACCTCGGCGGCGGCGACCAGCCCAAGCCCAAGGACTACGCCCAGCTGCTCGAGCGCATCCGCAAGCGGCCCGACTTCGCGCTCCTGCAGACGATCCTGCTGCGCTCCCTGAAACAGGCGGTGTATACGCCCGAGAACGTCGGCCACTTCGGCCTGGCGTTCGACGCCTACGTGCACTTCACCTCGCCGATCCGCCGCTACCCCGACCTGCTCACGCACCGGGGCATCAAGGCGGCGCTCGCCTCGCGCCGCTACGAGGGCATCGACTGGGCCGAGCAGGGGCGCCACTGCTCGGAGACCGAGCGGCGCGCCGACGACGCGAGCCGCGACGTGGAGAGCTGGCTCAAGTGCCACTACATGCAGGACCACGTCGGCGGCGTGTTCGCGGGCGCGGTCACGGGCGTGACCCCGTTCGGGCTGTTCGTGATGCTGGACGAGTACTTCGTGGACGGCCTCGTGCACATCTCGGAGCTCGGCGGGGACTACTATCAGTTCGATGCCACGCGCCACCAGCTGCTCGGCGAGCGCACCGGCAAGCGCTTCCGGCTCGCCGATCGCATGAAGGTGAAGCTGGTGCGCGTGGACCTCGACTCGCGCAAGATCGACTTCGTGCCGGCATGAAGCGCGAGCGCGAGCCGCGGGTCGTGTTCGGCTTCCACGCGGTGCTCGCGCGGCTGCGCGCCGACCCGGCGTCGGTGCTCGAGCTGTTCGTGGACGAGTCGCGCCACGACGCGCGCATCCGCGACGTCGCGACGCAAGCCGAGAAGGCTGGCGTGCAGGTCCTGCGCGTGCCGACGAAGCGGCTCGACGGCTTCTATGGCGGCGGCCGCCACCAGGGGGTGGTCGCGCGGGTCGAGGTGAAGAGCGCCGGCCACAGCCTGGACGATCTGCTGGACGCCGTGCAGGGGCCGCCGCTGCTCCTGCTGCTGGACGGCGTCACCGACCCGCACAACCTCGGCGCCTGCCTGCGCGTCGCGAACGCGGCCGGCGTGCACGCGGTCGTCGCACCCAAGGACCGCGCTGCCGGCATCAGCGCCGCGGTGTCGAAGGTCGCGAGCGGGGCGGCCGAGTCGACGCCCTATCTGATGGTGACCAACCTCGCGCGCACGATCGACGAGTTGAAGGAGCGCAATATCTGGATCGTGGGCACCGGCGAGAGTGCGGGGCCCTCGCTGTACGAGGCGAACCTTCCCGAGGCGCTCGCCTGGGTACTGGGCGCGGAGGGCGAGGGGATGCGGCGCCTGACGCGGGAGAAGTGCGACCTGCTGGTGCGCATTCCCATGGCCGGGGAAGTCGCCAGCCTCAACGTCTCGGTGGCGGCCGGCGTGTGCCTGTTCGAGTCGGTGCGGCGGCGCGCGCCTACGGGAA
>DASUFW010000052.1:0-1153 GCA_036274335.1 Burkholderiales bacterium
CGGAATGCCTGACCGCGTGCCTTTTGCATAATGAGCCGGCTAGTTATTCTCCGTGGCGAGGTTAAGCGTAAGCGAGCCGTAGCGAAAGCGAGTCCGAAATGGGCGTTCAGTCATTGGGAATAGACGCGAAGCGAGGTGATCTACCCTTGGCCAGGATGAAGTACGGGTAACACCGTATGGAGGTCCGAACCAGTGTTGGTTGAAAACAGCTTGGATGAGCTGAGGGTAGGAGTGAAAGGCCAATCAAACTTCGTGATTGCCCGTTCTCCTCGAAATGCCTTTAGGGGCAGCCTCGGGAGGTCGGCGCTGGTGGTAGAGAACTGAATGGACTAAGGGGCTTACCAGCTTACTGAATCCAATCAAACTGCGAATGCCAGCGACACGTATCCCGGGAGTGAGACGGTGGGGGCTAAGCTTCATCGTCGAAAGGGAAACAGCCCAGATTACCGGCTAAGGTCCCTAAGTCTGTGCTAAGTGGTAAAGGATCTGGAGACGCTTAGACAACCAGGAGGTTGGCTTAGAAGCAGCCATCCTTTAAAGAAAGCGTAATAGCTCACTGGTCAAGCGGCTCTGGGCCGACAATACAACGGGGCTCAAGCACAGCACCGAAGCCGTAAACTGCACGTCCCTGCGGGGGCGTGTTTTGGTAGAAGAGCGTTCTCTCAGCAGTGAAGCCAGATCGGAAGGACTGGTGGAGTGGAGAGAAGTGACCCTGCCGGCATAAGTAGCGATAAGGAAAGTGAGAATCTTTCCCGCCGTAAGCCTAAGGTTTCCTGAGGCAGGTTCGTCCGCTCAGGGTTAGTCGGGAGCTAACGCGAGGCCGAAAGGCGTAGCGGATGCACATCCGGTTAATATTCCGGAACTACCTATTCCACGTTATCACGATGGGGGGACGCAGGAGGCTAGCCAGGCCCGCGATTGGACGTGCGGGTGCGAGGCATGTAGGGAGATCCGCCAGGTAAATCCGGTGGGTCGTCAATCCTGAGGTGCCGGAGCTAGGTCTTTTTTGACCGAAGCTGGTGACGCCACGCTGCCGAGAAAAGCCTCTAAGGAGTGGAGTGGGTACCCGTACCGCAAACCGACACAGGTAGGCGAGGAGAAAATCCTCAGGCGCAAGTGTGATCCCCCGTTTAGGAACTCGGCAAATTGGCCC
>DASUFW010000053.1:0-1231 GCA_036274335.1 Burkholderiales bacterium
GCTCGCGTTGTTGATGAAGAACGAGGCGCTCGCCTGCAGGTTCACGCGGTTGACGGCGTCGCGGTACTGGGCGCCGGCGGAGAAGTCCCGGGTGGTGGTGTCGATCGACTCGGGGATCTCCATGTTGGTGCCGGTGCCGAATACCGCGCCGAAGGGCCGCGTGCCCTGGCGCTGCTCCTCGGACAGGCTCGTGAACGCCTTCCAGGACTCGGTGAGGGTCGCTTCGAGCCGCAGGCCGGCTTTGCGGCGCACGACCCCGAGTTCGCTGTCCTCGGTCACGGTGAGCACGTTCTCCACGGCGGCCTGGGTCGCGGCGGCGTTCGCGCCGCCGCCGGGCGGCAGGCCTGCCGTCAGGGAGAGCCGGGGCGTGCCGGCGCCGACCCACAGGGATCGGTAGCTCGTCGTGTATACGTGCGGGGTTTCGTTGTAGTAGATGTCGAGCTTCCAGTCGTTGTATCGGCCGATGCGCATGCCGTAGAACTGGTCGTTGCGGCCGACGCCGCCGCCGACGATTTCCGCGTAGCGCGCCTGGTCGGCCTTCTCGAGGTGCGCGCCGAAGCTCTGGATGGTCGGGCCTTCGCGGATGTCCTTGTACTGGCGGAACTGCGAGCTCCGGCTGTCGCCGTGCACGCCGAGCACGCCGAACTCCGCGTAGCCGAAGGACCGCCAGCCGGATTCGCTGACCTTGAGGCCCTGCGAGTCGACCGGCGCGAGGGGGATTTCATAGGACTTGCCGGTCGGCGAATGCGCGGCGGGCGCCCGGGTGCCCATGCCGTCCTCCGCCATCCAGGCGCCGGCCGTGGAAGGATTGATGGGCGTCGGATTGAGCGCATTGCCCAGCTCGGGAACGTACCCCGGGTCGGCCTGGGCGCCGGCCGCGAGCGCGGCACCTGCCAGCCACGCCAAGATCCGCATGCGGTTGCGCAGGGACATGGGCGGTCAGCGCTGGAAGCGCGCTCCCGACGGGGGGTTGCTGCCATGCACCTGCGAATGGCAGTTCTGGCAGGAGCGGCCGATGATCCGCGGCGTCGGGCTGCCGCCCGAGAGCGCGGCGGCCGCCGTGCCGCTCGCGTTGTAGAAGCTGCTGTTATGCCCCGCGGCGGTGTTGTGGCACTGCTGGCAGAGGTACGGGCGCGCCGCCACCAGCAGCTTGTCGTGGTTCGAGCCGTGCGGGTGGTGGCAGTTGCTGCAGTTCTCGCGCACCGGCGCGTGCTCCCACAGCATCGGCCCG
>DASUFW010000054.1:0-2411 GCA_036274335.1 Burkholderiales bacterium
CATGTCCTGGCGATCGAGCAGCAGCGGCAGCGACAGCGACGAGGTCGCGAACACGAACAACGCCAGCGCGCCGCCGGCCGCCGCGTAGGCGGCGGCGAACGCCCAGGTGTCGGGCGAAGCCCAGTCCATCGGCCCCTCCGGAAAAGCCACGGCCACCACGACCACCGAGACGCGGATCCAGACCGCGAGCAGCAGCGTGAGCGCGAGCGCGTAGAAGCCGATCGCCGGCACGTTCGCCTTCCAGGCGACGAGCGAGGGCGCGAGCCGCGGGGCCTCGCCGCGCTCGCGGCGGCGGCTGAGCTCGTACAGCCCGATGGCGAGGAACGGCCCCACCAGCAGGAACCCGGTGGTGAGCGCGATGCCGATCGCGCCGCCGAAGAACCGGGTGAGCAGGAACCCCATCAGCGCGAGCACCACGCCGTAGAACAGGCTCGGGCCCGGCGCCGCCTTCAGGTCGGCCCAGCCCGCGGCGAGCCAGCGGCGAAGCGCCCCGGGCGCGAGCGGCTTCACCTGCGGCCAGACGAACGCGTCTTCCTCGCCCGGCGCCATTCAGAGGTCCAGCAGGTGCTCGAGCACCGGCCACGCGCGCTCGGTCGCCGCACGGCCCTCGTCGATCGCCTCGCGCGCCCGATGGAAGTCCATCATGGCGAGGTCGGGCAGGATCGGCGTGATGAGCGCGTCCGCGGGCTCGCCTGCCAGGCGGCTGCGTCCGACGCGCACCTGCATGATGTCGAGGCTGGTCATGAACACGCCGAGCGGCGAGGGCATGTCCGGCTGCGCCGGCGCTTCCTCTGCCTCGCCCGCGCCACTGCGCGTGAAGCGTTCCCACCAGGCCTGCCCGTGCGGCCCATCGCGCGCCTCCTCATCGCGGGCGCGTTCCCGGTAGAAGCCAAGCTTGGACCACCCGAGATCGACCGCGATGACCACGTCCGCGTCGAGGGCCCGGCACATCGAGACCGGCACGGGATTGACCAGACCCCCGTCGACCAGCAGCTCGCCATCGCGCAGCACGGGCGCGAACACGCCCGGAATGGCGATCGAGGCGCGCACCGCGTCGAGCACGTGGCCGTGGCGCAGCCACACCTCGCGGCCCGTGGCGAGCTCCGTGGCCACCGCTCCATAGGGGATCGGCAGCGCGTCGATCTCCGTCAGCCCGAAATAGGCGCGCATGAACTCGAACAGCTTCTTGCCGCGCAGCAGCCCGCCGCGCCAGCTGAAGTCCATCAGCCCGAAGACGTCGCGCCAGCCGAGCGACAGCGCCCACTTCTCGAGCCGCTCGAGCTCGCCCGCGGCGTAGGCCGCGCCGACGAGCGACCCCATCGAGGTGCCGCAGACGATGTCGGCGCGGATGCTCCTCGCTTCGAGCGCGCGAATCACGCCGAGGTGCGCCCAGCCGCGCGCGCCGCCGGTGCCGAGGGCGAGGGCGATCTTGTGCCTGCGCCGCTCAACCATGAGAAAAAGAGGGACAGACCCTATTTTTCACGATGCGATAAACGGGGTCTGTCCCTATTTTTCACGCCCTCTCGAAAATCGCCGCGATCCCCTGCCCGCCGCCGATGCACATGGTGACGAGCGCGTAGCGCTTCTGCGTCCGCTCGAGCTCGGCCAGCGCCTTGACGGTCAGGATCGCGCCGGTCGCGCCGATCGGGTGGCCGAGGGCCACGGCGCCGCCGTTCGGGTTCACCTTCGCCGGGTCGAAGCCGAGGTCCTGGGTGACCGCCATCGCCTGCGCGGCGAAGGCTTCGTTCGACTCCACCACGTCCATGTCGGCGGGCTTGAGGCCCGATTTCTCGAACACCTTCTTCACCGCGGGAATGGGCCCGAGGCCCATGACTTGCGGCTCGACGCCCGCGTGGGCGTAGGCGACCAGCCGCGCGCGCGGCTTGAGGCCCTTCTTCGCCGCAGCGCCCGCTTCCATCATGACGATGGCGGCACTGGCGTCGTTGAGGCCGGAGGCGTTGCCCGCGGTGACCGTGCCGTCCTTCTTGAAGACGGCCTTGAGCTTGGCGAGGTCCTCCATCTTCGCGCCGGCGCGCACGTGCTCGTCGGTCGTGTACTGCTCGACGCCCTTCCGGGTCTTCAGCTCGATGGAGACGATCTGCTCCTTGAAGTAGCCCTTCTCGAGCGCGTTGGCCGCGCGCCGGTGCGATTCCACCGCGAACCGGTCCTGCTGCTCGCGCGTGAAGCCGTACCTGGCGGCGATGTTCTCCGCGGTGACGCCCATGTGGCCGTGGCCGAAGGGATCGTGCAGCGCGCCGGTCATCGCGTCCACCACCGAGGCGTCGCCCATGCGCTGGCCCCAGCGGCCCGAGGGCATGAAGTAGGCGGCCCGGCTCATGCTCTCGGCGCCGCCGCCGACCACGGTGTCGGTGTCGCCGAGCAGGATGTGCTGCGCCGCGGAGACGATCGCC
>DASUFW010000055.1:0-1690 GCA_036274335.1 Burkholderiales bacterium
CGCCGAGCGGCCGCCCGGGCGACACCGCGGCCTTGATGGGCGGCAGGTGCTTTTCCAGCCCGGCGCGCACCTCGGCGAGCGTCTCGCCGGCGTGGATGTTCGTGCAGTAGGTGAGGTGGCCGAGCCTGCCGAGGTCCATCAACCCCCCGCATGCGCCTTGAGCCACACCGCCGCGTCGCGCATGCGCGCGTGATCGATCTCGTGAACCTCGACCCCCGTGCCGATGCCGGCCAGCAGCGTGATGGTCAGCTCGCCGCCCAGGTGCTCCTGGAACTCGCGCAGGCCCTCCAGAAGGGTCCATTCGCCGCTCGCGCCGGTGCGCTCGAGCGCGGGATGCCAGAGCTCGAACCCCAGGTACTCGAGCAGCGCGCAGATGCGCAACTCCTCGCCCGCGGGGAGCAGCCCCGAGAGCACCGAATAGCGCGCATCGAGCGCCATGCCGATCGCCACCGCCTCGCCGTGGCGCACGTGGTGGCGGGTGAGGCTCTCCAGCTTGTGCGCCGACCAGTGGCCGTAGTCGAGCGGCCGCGCGCTGCCCATCTCGAAGGGGTCGCCGCCATGGCCGATCTGCCGCATGTGCAGCTCGGCGCAGCGCCGGATCATGGTCTGCATGGCCGAGCGCTCGAAGGTCGCCAGGTCGTCCATGTGCCGCTCGAGCCAGGTGAAGAACTCGCCGTCGCGGATCAGCGCCACCTTGACCGCCTCGGCCATGCCCGCGATCTTGTCCCGGTCGGGGAGCGACGCGATGAAGTCGTAGTCGTTGAGCACCGCGAACGGCGGCGCGAAGGTGCCCACGAAGTTCTTCACGCCGAGCAGGTTCACGCCATTCTTGACGCCCACCCCCGAGTCGTCCTGCGCGAGCACGGTGGTCGGCACGCGGATATGGCGCACGCCGCGATGCGTGGTCGCCGCGACCAGCCCCACGGCGTCGAGCACGGCGCCGCCGCCCACTGCGACGACGAAGGAATGGCGGTCGACGTGCAGCTCGAACAGCCGCTGCTGGATGGATTCGACGAAGTGCAGGTCGGTCTTGATCTTCTCGCCGCCCGGCAGAGGGACCGGCGGGCAGGCGAGCTCGAGGGCGTCCGCATGGTGCGCCGCGTAGGCGGTGATCGCCTCGATGAGCGGGGCCCCGCCGCCCGCCAGCCCGTCGTCGACGAAGAACACCGCCCGGTGGCGCTTGGCGGGCTCCAACCGGCACAGGACGTCGCGCAGCACCGGGTTATCCGGCCGGAACAGGCCCTCGGTGAATACCACCGGAAACTCGTAGGGCACCGCGAAGCGCTGCCAGTACGTGCCGGCCGCCGCCGGCGTGGTCCGGATTTCCGCCGCCATAATCTCCGCTTCCTGTCCTAGAATGGTTCCGATGCGCTACGTCCACATCCTGCTCGGCGTGCTCATGGTCGCGTTCGCGGCCGTCCAGTATAACGACCCCGATGCGCCGTTGTGGATCATCCTCTACCTGATTCCCGCCGCGTGGGCGTTCACCGCCGCGTTCCGGCCGGCGCGCCTGCAGACGCGGGCGGGCGAGCGCTGGCTGTGGGCGACAGTGGCGGCGGGCGTGGGCACGACGGTGTTCTACTGGCCGACGATGCCCGGCTTCTGGCACAAGGACGTCTGGTGGGTCGAGGAAACGGCCCGCGAGGGCATGGGCGTCATGATCGCGTTCGGCGTCCTGCTGGTGGTTCTG
>DASUFW010000056.1:0-1652 GCA_036274335.1 Burkholderiales bacterium
CCTGCTGCTGACGGCGCTCGGCGTGTTCGCCAAGCTCACCGCGCCTCAGTCATACCCCGGCGGCGGCGTGAACGCGTAGTAATCCTTCTCCAGGCGGCGCGCGACCTCGATCGTGAGGAAGTCGCCGTGCTGCGGGCCGACCACCTGCACGCCGACGGGGAGCCGCCCGCCCGCGAGCTCGACCGGCGCCACCGTCGAGGGCAGGAAGGAGACGCCCGAATAACCCGCCCAGAACATCTGCGTGGTCGAGGGCTGCGGCCGGCCGTTCACCTCGACCATGCGCTCCCAGCGCTCGCCGGACTGGTTCTGCGGGAAGGCGGGCGTCGCCGCGGGCGGACAGAGGAGCACGTCCCACGCCTTGAAGAACTCCGCCCACAGCAGCCGCATCTGGTGGCGGCGGTTGGACCAGCCGAGCCATTCCTTGTGGCGCATGACATTGGCGCGCGCAGCCTGCGCTTCGTAGTTCATGTCGTCCTTTGCGCGTTCCTGCGACAGCTTCTCCCATAGCGCCACGTGATGCGGCAGCTGGCGATTGGACGTCGCCGCCCGCAGCAGCGCGAGGTAGACGCGATGCGCTTCGGCCGGCTCGAAGCCGGGGCGCGCCTGGTCGGAGACCCGCGCGCCCTTCCGCGCGAGCGCGCTCGCGAGCCGCTCGATCGCGCCCGAGACGCTCGCGTCGACCTCGGCCGTGGGATGCGAGGGCATCACCGCGACGCGCAAGCCCCGCCACGAGGCGAGGCTGCGCTTCGGCAGTGCCAGCTTCCAGCCCGCGCCGTCCACTTCGTCCGGCCCGGCGATCAGGGACAACGCGAGCTTGAGGTCGTCCGCGCTGCGCGCGAGCGGGCCGATCGCGGCGATGTCGCCCGGATGCGCCGAGCCCGGCAGCGCGTGCCCGCGCGAGGAGCAGATGCCCCAGGTCGGCTTGTGGCCGTACACGCCGCAGTAGTGCGCCGGGTTGCGGATCGAGGCGCCGATGTCGCTGCCGATCTCGAGGCCCGTGAGGCCCGCCGCGAGCGCCACGGCCGATCCGCCCGAGGAGCCGCCCGGCGTGCGCGTCAGGTCCCAGGGATTGTTGGTGGTGCCGTAGATCGGGTTGAAGCTCTGCCAGTCGGCGAGCAGCACCGGGACGTTGGTCTTGCCGAAGACGAGGGCGCCGGCGCGCTTCAGGCGCTCGACCGCGAGCGCGTCCTTCCTCGCGAAGTTGTCCTTGTGCTCGGGCAGGCCCCAGGTCGTCGGCCAGCCGGCGACGTCGAAAGACTCCTTCACCGTCATCGGCACGCCGTGCAGCGGGCCCTTCCGGCCTTTCGCGCGGTCGGCCGCGCGCGCCGCCTTGCGCCCCGCGTCGAGGTCCATCACGCAGATGGCGTTCAGCGCGCGGTTGTGCTGGCGCACGCGCGCGGCGTACAGGTCGAAGAGCTCGAGCGCGCCGATCTTCTTCGTGCGGACAGCGGCGGCGAGCTGGGTGGCGGACCAGAAGGCGGTGTTCATGATTGCCCCGCGAGGTGGCGGCCGGCGATCCAGCCGAAGGTCATGGCGGGCCCGAGCGTGATGCCGGGCCCCGGATAGTTGCCGCCCATGATGGAGAGCGCGTCATTGCCCGCCGCGTACAGGCCGGGAATCGGCCGGTTGTGCGCGTCGAGCACCTGGGCGTG
>DASUFW010000057.1:0-6453 GCA_036274335.1 Burkholderiales bacterium
CCAGCCGGCCAGCGCGAAGGAGAGCGCGGCGCCCACGCCGAAGAACGCCGTATAGAAGGCGATGTAGCGGCTCATCGCGGGCCCGTGCGCCACGTCCGAGAGCAGCCGCAGTCCCGGCATGTAGGTCCCCGCGATGCCGACCCCGAGGAAGGCCTGGAACGCGCAGGCGCTGGCAAATCCCGAGGCGGCGACCCCGAAGCCCGCGCAGCCGACCAGCGCGAAGGCGCTGCCCGCGGCGTACACCCAGCGCCCGTCCAGCCGGTCGGTGAGCGCGGTCCAGAACGAGACCGTGCCGATGTAGCCGACGAAGAAGGCGCTGCCGATGATCCCCGCCTCGGCGTTCGACAGATGCCACGCGGCCTGCAGCTGCGGCAGCAGCGCCGGGTAGGTCGAGAAGCCCATCATCGAGAAGATGTGGGCGAGGATGAGGAGGTTCGGGACGGAAAAAATAGGGTCTGACCCTATTTATTCTTGAACACGGGCTTTCTCTTCTCCACGAACGCGGCCATGCCCTCCTTCTGGTCCTCGAGGGCGAACATCGAGTGGAACAGCCGCCGCTCGAAGAGGATGCCCTCGCCGAGCGGGGCCTCGAAGGCGCGGTTGACCGATTCCTTGGCCATCATCACCACGGGGAGCGAGTAGCCCGCGATCCTGTCGGCCATTGCCATCGCCTCCTCCAGGAGCTTCGCGGCGGGCACCACGCGCGAGACGAGCCCCGCGCGCAGCGCCTCCCCGGCGTCGATCATGCGCGCGGTGAGGATCATGTCCATGGCGAGCGCCTTGGAGGTGAAGCGCGGCAGGCGCTGGGTGCCGCCGGCGCCCGGCATGACGCCGAGGTTGATCTCGGGCTGGCCGAATTTCGCCGTGTCCGCGGCGATGGCGAGGTCGCACATCATGGCGAGCTCGCAGCCGCCGCCGAGCGCGTAGCCGGCGACCGCGGCGAGCACCGGCTTCCTGACATTCCGGATGTGCTCCCAGTCGCGCGAGATGTAGTTCGACTTGTACGCGTCCATGTAGGAGAAGTGCTTCATCGCGTCGATGTCGGCCCCGGCCGCGAAGGCCTTGTCGCCGCCGGTGACGACGATGCAGCCGACGCCCTCGTCCGCGTCGAAGGCGTACATCGCCCCCGCGAGCTCCTGCATGAGCTTCGCGTTCAGCGCGTTCAGCTGCTTGGGGCGGTTCAGCGTGCAGACGCCGACGCGGCCCTTCTTCTCGGCGAGGATGAATTCGTAGGTCACGGCTTGCCTCCCAGGGTGGCGAGGGCGTCCGCGCACGGCAGCACCTTCGCATAGAGTCCGTTCAGCGCGGCGAGGAACGCCGCGTGCACCTGCTTCGCCGGCACGCGCTCGCCGCCGTAGCTCTGCTCGCGCGTGGCGCAGGCGTCCGCCAGCAGCGTCACCCGGTAGCCGAGGTCGGCTGCCTGGCGCACGGTCGCGTCCACGCACATGTGCGTCATCATGCCGGCGACCACGAGGTGCTTCGCGCCGAGCGCCTCGAGCCGCTTGCCGAAGTCGGTGCCGCGGAAGCTGTTCGGAAAGTTCTTCTCCACCACGGCTTCGCCCCCGGCGGGCCTCACGCTCGCGTGGATCCCGGCGCCCCGCGTCCCCGGGATGAAGAACGTCGCGCCGGGCCGCACCGAGAGGTGCTGCACGTGCAGGACCGGCCAGCCGCGCTTGCGGAATTCCGCCAGCGCCTCGCCCGCGCGCGCGCCCGCGGCGTCGGCGCCTTCGAGCTCCATCGCGCCGCCGGGAAAGTAGTCGTTCTGCAGGTCGATGATGACCAGGGCCGTGTCGCTCATGGGGTGTCGCTCGCCTTCTTCTCGTCTGTGGGGATCGTCCCGGATTCTAGCCCCGCTGGTGTAAGCTTTCGGCATGTCCTCCGTCCTCGTTTCGACCGCCGACGGCGTGATGACGATCACGCTCAACCGCCCCGACAAGCTGAACGCCTTCGTCTCGGAGATGCACGGGCTGCTGCGCGAGGCGATGACGCAGGCCGAGAACGACGCCTCCATCCGCGCGCTCCTTATCACCGGCGCGGGGCGCGGCTTCTGCGCCGGCCAGGACCTGTCGGAGCGCGACATGAACGACCCGAAGCTCGACCTCGGCGGCGGGCTCGACGCGAACTACAACCCGTTCATCCGGCGCATGCGCGCGCTCCCGAAGCCCGTGGTCGCCGCGGTGAACGGCGTCGCCGCCGGCGCAGGCGCGAACTTCGCGCTCGCCTGCGACCTCGTGATCGCGGCGCGCTCGGCCTCCTTCATGCAGGCGTTCTCCAGGATCGCGCTGGTGCCCGACTGCGGCGGCACCTACTGGCTGCCGCGCCTCGCCGGCATGCAGCGCGCGATGGGCATGGCGCTGCTCGCCGAGCGCATCGGCGCCGAGGACGCGGAGCGCTGGGGGCTCGTCTGGAAGGTGGTGGACGACGCGCAGCTCATGGACGAGGCGGCGAAGCTCGCGCGCGCGCTCGCGGCGGGCCCGACGCATACCTACGGCATGATCAAGAAGGCGCTCTACGCCTCACCCGGGAACACGCTCGAGCAGCAGCTCGACCTGGAGCGCGACTTCCAGCGCGAGGTCGGCCGGCACACGGACTACCGCGAGGGCGTCGCCGCGTTCCTGGAGAAGCGCAAGCCCGCCTTCACGGGGCGCTGATGGACCGCGAGGCGCTGGCGCAGGCCGTGGGCGAGGTCATGCGGCGCGAGGACCGCGTGACGAAGTGGCTGGGCTTCCAGGTGGAGGAGCTGCGCGCGGGCTACGCGCGCCTCTCGATGACCGTGAGCGAGCAGATGGCGAACGGCCAGGCCTACTGCCACGGCGGCATGATCTTCACGCTCGCCGATTCCAGCTTCGGCTTCGCCTCCAACAGCCACAACCAGCGCTCGCTCGCGGCCGCCTGCTCGATCGAGTTCCTCGCGCCCGCGCGCGTGGGCGACCGCCTGACGTCGGAGTGCACCGAGCAGGCGCGCGCCGGCCGCTCGGGCGTGTACGACGCGCGTGTCACCAACCAGGAGGGTTCGCTCATCGCGCTCTTTCGCGGCAAGTCGGCCACGGTGCGCGGACACTGGGTGGAGGAAGGGCTGAAGGCGTGAAGGCGCGCAGGTTTCCCCTCGAGCCGGTCGAGAAGGGCTCGCGCAAATCGCTGCGCGAGCTGCAGTTGCGGCGCCTGAAATGGTCGCTGAAGCACGCCTACGAGCACGTCCCCGCCTACCGGAGGAAGTTCGACCAGGCGGGCGTGGAGCCGAAGGACCTGAAGACGCTCGCCGACCTCGCGAAGTTTCCCTTCACCGCGAAGGCCGACCTGCGCGAGAACTATCCCTTCGGCATGTTCGCCGTGCCGATGGACCGCATCGTGCGCATCCACGCGTCGAGCGGCACCACGGGCAAGCCCACGGTGGTCGGCTACACCCAGAAGGACATCGACACCTGGACGCACGTCATGGCGCGCTCGATCCGCGCAGCGGGCGCGCGCCCCGGCGACAAGGTGCACGTCGCCTACGGCTACGGCCTGTTCACCGGCGGCCTCGGCGCGCACTACGGCGCCGAGAAGCTGGGCCTCGCCGTGATCCCGCTCTCGGGCGGGATGACCGAGCGCCAGGTCCAGCTCATCCAGGACTTCAGGCCCGAGATCATCATGGTGACGCCCTCCTACATGCTGGCGATCGCCGACGAGATGGAGCGCCAGGGGCTCGACCCGAAGAAAGCGAGCCTGCGCATCGGCATCTTCGGCGCCGAGCCCTGGACCAACGAGATGCGCGCGCAGATCGAGGCGCGCACCTCGCTCGAGGCGATCGACATCTACGGCCTGTCGGAAGTGATCGGCCCCGGGGTCGCGCAGGAGTGCCTCGAGACGAAGGACGGCCTCACGATCTGGGAGGACCATTTCTACCCGGAGATCATCGACCCGGCCACGGGCGAGGCGCTGCCCGAGGGCGCGCGAGGGGAGCTCGTCTTCACCTCGCTCACCAAGGAGGCGATGCCGGTCATCCGCTACCGCACGCGGGATCTCACGCGGCTGCTGCCGCCCAGCGCGCGCAGCATGCGCCGCATGGAGAAGATCACCGGCCGCTCGGACGACATGATGATCATCCGCGGCGTGAACGTCTTCCCGACGCAGATCGAGGAGCTGATCCTGAAGCAGCCCGAGCTCGCGCCGCACTACGTGCTCGAGCTCTCCAAGGACGGGCCGATGGACCACCTCACGGTGCTGGTCGAGCTCGCGCCGGGCGCCGCGGACGCCGACTCGGCCGCCAAGCTCCGCCATCACATCAAGTCCTACGTCGGTGTCAGCGCCGACGTGAAGATCGTGCCCCTCTCCACCATCGAGCGCTCGATCGGCAAGGCGAAGCGCGTCGTGGACAAGCGGCCGAAGTAATGTCGCTCGGCATCCTCGGCCTCGACAGGGCGGCGCTCGAAGACGGCGCGCGCTACGTCCACGAGACCGTCGCGCCCACCCCGCAGTACAGCTGGCCGCTGCTGAACGAGCGCGCGGGGACCGAGGTGTGGGTGAAGCACGAGAACCACACCGCCACGGGCTCCTTCAAGGTGCGCGGCGGCCTGGTCAACTCGCGCGAGATCCGGCGCCGCCACCCCGAGGCGACGGGCGTCATCAGCGCGACGCGCGGCAACCACGGCCAGTCGGTGGCCTTCGCCGGCCGGCGCACCGGCCTGCGCTCGGTGATCGTGGTGCCCCACGGCAACAGCAAGGAGAAGAACGCCGCCATGCGCGCCTGGGGCGCGGAGCTGATCGAGCACGGGCGCGATTACGACGAGGCGCGCGTGCACGCCCACAAGCTGGCCGCCGAGCAGGGCCTGCACTACATCGGCCCCTTCAACCGCGAGCTGGTGATCGGCGTCGGCAGCTACGCGATGGAGCTCTTCCAGGCCGTGAAGGACGTGGACGAGGTCTACGTCCCGGTCGGCTGCGGCTCGGGCATCTGCGGCGTCATCGCCTGGCGCGACGCGCTCGGCCTGAAGACGCGCGTGGTCGGCGTGGTCTCGGAAAACGCGCCCTGCTACGCGCTCTCGTTCGAGATGGGGCGGCCGGTCGAGACGCCGACCGCGAACACCTTCGCCGACGGCGTGGCGGTGCGCGTGCCGGTCCCCGAGGCGCTCGACGTGATCCTCGCGGGCGCGGACCGCATCGTGCAGGTGAGCGACGACGAGGTGAAGGCGGCGATGCGCGACCTGTACCGCTGCACGCACAACGTCGCCGAGGGCGCGGGGGCGGCCGCGCTCGCGGCGCTGCTGAAGGACGGCGAGCGCCGGGGCTCGCGCTTCGCGGTCGTGCTGTCGGGCGGCAACATCGACCGCGACCAGTACCGCGAGGTGCTCGCCGGCTAGCGGCGCGTGCGCCGCTCGAGCGCGCGCAGCAGCACCCAGATGCCGGCGGCGGCGGCGAGATGCTTGAGCGTATGCCCGCTCACGCCGAGGCCGAGCTCGTAGAGCGCGCGATCCTCGACTTCGAAGACCTTCGCCAGCCCGTAGGCCGCCGCGAGCGCGTAGATCGCCGCGCCCCGCGTGTAGCGCGAGCGGTACAGCCCGGCCATGGCGAGCACCACGGCGATCGCGCCGAACTGCACCGCCAGGTACGGCCGCAGGTTCTCGAACCCGGCGAGCGCGCTCCATCGCCAGTACGCGACGCTCGCGAGGCCCGCGAGCACCAGCGGCCAGAGGAGCAGGTTCGCCCAGCGCGGGCTGACGCGCTCGCCGGCCACCGCCGCGACGAGCGACATGAAGGCGACGGTCATCGGCAGCCGGTCCCACACGAGGCGCGCGTCGTCCGGCGCGAGGTGGTACCAGGCGGAGCCGGCGCTGGTCAGCGCGACGCCGGCGAAGAACACCCAGTAGGGCAGCCTCTCCCGCGGCGACTCGAAGCGCGGGCTTCTTCCCTGCGCGCGCTCGCGCCACAGGAACGCGAGGCCCATCGCCCCGACCCACAGGAACGCCAGGTTGGACAGCGTGTCGCCGGCGTTCGGCACGCCGAGGAACGAGCGCGCGTCGGCGAACCGGTGATATTCCTGCACCTGGGTCATGGGCGGCAGGGCCACGCCCCAGGCGATGGCGCCCAGGATGATCGCCAGCAGGGTCGCCGCTCTCAGGCCGCCACTGTGCCCGGCCATGGACGGCACGAGGAGGCGCACGTCAGATCTCGCCGAACAGGCGCAGCTCGACGGCGCGCATCACGGCGGCTGCGCCGGAGCGCACGCCGAGCTTGCGGTAGGCGTTTTTCACGTGCGAGGTCACTGTGTGCAGGGAGACTCCCAGGCTGTCGGCGACCTGCACGTAGGTGCAGCCGCGCGCGATGTGGCGCAGGACGTCCGATTCGCGCGGGGTGAGCCGGACCGGGCTGAAGCTCGCTTCGACGTTCATAGCAGTGCTCCTTTCAGTGGCTACGCCCTCCTCATTGCACGGCTTGTGCCAGAACTCCAAGGGACTGAATCTATTGTGTTCCCGC
>DASUFW010000058.1:0-6242 GCA_036274335.1 Burkholderiales bacterium
ATCGTCGCCGCGGCCGAGCTCTCGCACCGCTACATCACCGACCGGTTCCTGCCCGACAAGGCGATCGACCTGATCGACGAGGCGGCCGCGCGCATCAAGATGGAGATCGACTCCAAGCCCGAGGCGATGGACAAGCTCGACCGGCGGCTCATCCAGCTGCGCATCGAGCGCGAGGCGGTGAAGAAGGAGAAGGACGAGGCCTCGCGCAAGCGCCTTGGCCTGATCGAGGACGAGATCAAGCGCCTGGAGAAGGAATACGCCGACCTGGAAGAGATCTGGACGGCGGAAAAAGCGCAGGTGCAGGGCAGCCAGCACATCAAGGAAGAGATCGAGAAGCTGCGCCTGCAGATGGCCGACCTGCAAAGGAAGGGCCAGTACGACAAGCTCGCCGAGCTGCAGTACGGCAGGCTCCCGCAGCTGGAGGCGCAGCTCAAGAAGGCCGAGAAGACGGAAGGCTCGGCGAAGACGAAGCTCGTGCGCACGCAGGTCGGCGCGGAAGAGATCGCCGAGGTGGTCTCGCGCGCGACCGGCATCCCGGTCTCGAAGATGATGCAGGGCGAGCGCGAGAAGCTCATCAGGATGGAAGACAAGCTGCACGAGCGCGTGGTCGGCCAGGACGAGGCGGTGCGCCTCGTGTCGGACGCGATCCGGCGCTCGCGCTCGGGTCTCTCGGACCCCAACCGTCCCTACGGAAGCTTCCTTTTCCTCGGGCCGACGGGCGTGGGCAAGACCGAGCTGTGCAAGGCCCTCGCGAGCTTCCTGTTCGACTCGGAGGAGCACCTCATCCGCATCGACATGTCCGAGTACATGGAAAAGCACTCTGTGTCGCGCCTGGTCGGCGCGCCGCCGGGCTACGTCGGCTACGACGAGGGCGGGCAGCTCACCGAGCAGGTGCGCCGCAAGCCCTACGCCGTGATCCTGTTCGACGAGGTGGAGAAGGCGCACCCCGACGTCTTCAACGCGCTGCTGCAGGTGCTGGACGAAGGGCGCCTGACGGACGGGCAGGGCCGCACCGTGGACTTCAAGAACACGGTGCTCGTCATGACCTCGAACCTCGGCTCGCAGATGATCCAGCAGATGGCCGGATCGGACTACGGGCTGGTCAAGGTCGCGGTGATGGCCGAGGTGAAGACGCATTTCCGGCCGGAGTTCGTGAACCGCATCGACGAGGTGGTGGTGTTCCACGCCCTGGGCGAGGACAACATCCGCTCGATCGCCGCCATCCAGCTGAACACGCTCAAGGCGCGCCTCGCGCGCATGGAGTACGGGCTGGAGGTGTCGGACGCCGCCCTCGGCGAGCTCGCCAAGGTGGGCTTCGACCCCGTGTACGGCGCGCGGCCGCTCAAGCGCGCGATCCAGTCCGAGATCGAGAACCCGCTCGCGAAGAGCATCCTCGAGGGGCGCTTCGCGCCCAAGGACACCATCCGCGTCGACTGGCGCGGCGGGAAGATGAGCTTCGAAAGATCGCCCGCGCGGGCCGCGGCCTAGCCGGGCGCGGGCCGCCGCCGGTGATGACCGGTGGCGCGCTGGAAGGCCTGCCCGATCTCCAGCACGTCGCGCTCCCCGAGCGCCCGGCCGATGACCTGCACGCTGAGCGGCAGCCCCCCGTGCAAGCCCGCGGGCAGCGCGAGCGCGCACAGCCCGAGGTAGTTGACCGAGCGCGTCAGGTAGGAGGGCACCGGCGCCATCTCGTCGATCTCGTCGAGCGGCGGCGCCGGCAGCGGCGCGGTCGGCAGCAGCAGCGCGTCGTAGCCGCGGAACCACTCATTGAACTCCCGGCGGCGCTCGCCCATCTGGCGCAGCATGCCGGCGTACTCGCCCGGCGCGAGCTGCTTCGCGCCGAGGATGCGCGTGCGCACCGCGTCATTGATGGGCTGGACGGGATCCTCGATATGCGCGCGGTGCAGCTCGAAGGCTTCCGAGGCGATGATCATGCCCACCTCGCGCGCGAGGCTGAAGTACCACTCGGGCAGGCGCGCGGGCACGAGGCGCGCGCCGAGCCTGGCGAGCTCGCGCGCCGCGGCGTCCCAGGCGTCCAGCACCGCCGGGTGCAGGAAGGGCGGGAGCTGCGCGCGATCGGGGAGCGCGATGCGGTAGCCCTCGAGCCGCGCCGCGGGCGCGGGCAGGTCGGGCGGCGCATCGGCGAGCACGCGGAAGATCGCCGCGCAATCCTCCGCCGAGCGCGCGAGCGGGCCGATCGTGTCGAGCGTCCAGCTGAGCAGCCCCGTGCCGCGCAGGCTGATGAGGCCGAAGGTGGTCTTGAGGCCCGTGACGCCGTTGAAGGCCGCCGGGATGCGCACCGAGCCGCCGGTGTCGCTGCCGATCCCCGCCGGCGCGAGCCCGGCCGCCACCGCCACGCCGGTGCCGCTGGACGACCCGCCCGGCACGCGATGGCGGGCAAGGTCCCAGGGGTTCCAGGGCGTCCCCATCTGCACGTTGGTGCCCCAGGCGCCGAAGGCGAACTCCACCATGTGGAGCTTGCCGAGCGGGATCATGCCCGCGGCGAGCAGGCGCTCAGCGGTGGCGCTCGTCTCCGTCGCGACGCGCTTCGCCCACATCTTCGAGCCGATCGTGCCGACGCGGCCGGCGATGTCGCAAAGATCCTTGAGCGCGACGGGCAGGCCGTGCAGCGGCCCCAGCGGCAGGCGCGCGGCGCGCGCGCGGTCGGCGGCGTCGGCGAGCGCGCGCGCTTCCTCGGCGTACACCTCGACGAAAGCATGCAGCTTCGCGTCGTGCGCCGCGATGCGCGCGAGATGCGCCTCGACGAGGTCGCGGCTCGAGCACTCGCCCCGGCGCAGGCACGCGGCCTGCTCGAGCAGGGTCAGGTCTGCGGGGTCGATGGTCGCTGCGCAGTGGGCGCCGCGCCCGGCAGCCGCGCGCGGATGCGCCGCGACTGCTGCAGGAGCTCCTCCCACATCCCCTCGGTGTCCTTGCGGAACACGACCTCGAGGTCGGCGTCGACCACCGTCCACAGGCCCTTGTCGATCTCGCTCCTCAGCTCGCCCGGGCGCCAGCCGACGTAGCCGATGTAGTAGCGCGCCTGGTTGGGCGTGGTCTCGATGACGTGGTCGATGATGTTGGCGCGGAACGCCATGTACAGGTGCGCCATGAGCCGCACCGAGCCCGCCCCGGGGTTGTCGTCGGCGCGCACCAGCGCCACCAGCGCGCTGCGCGAGAACGGGCCGCCGTAGTACACGGGGTCGATCACCTTCTTGGAGGGCTCGTGCTCGGGAAACAGGCTGCCCAGCGAGCGCCGCGTCGGGCGGTTGAGGATCACGCCCACGTGCCCGCCGTTCGGCGCCGGCGCCGCGATCAGCACGGTCTGGCGGTAGTCGAGGTCGCGGAACATCGGGTGCGCGACCAGCAGCACCGCCGCGTCCTCCTGCGCGCCCGCCAGCGAGGCCGCGGCGACGAGCAGCAGGCCGGCAAGCAGGCGCAGGCGGATCATGGATTTATTCTAGCGCGAACCCTCAGGTCCGAGCGCCTTCGGCGCGCGCGACGAGCGCCTCCCACAGGCCGTCGGTGGATTCGCGGAACAGCAGCGGCTCCTCCACCGGCAGCACGTACCACGCGCCCTCGTCGATCTCGCGCTCGAGCTGGCCCGGCGCCCAGGCCGCGAATCCGCCGTAGAGGCGCACGCGCGCCTCGGGCTGCGCGACCAGCGCGTCCACGATCTGCGGGTGCAGGCTGAGGTACACGCGCGGCAGCACGTGGAAGGCCGCGTCCGCGGGCGGCGCGTCGGCGGCGAACAGCGCGACGCGGCTCTCGGGCAGCACCGGGCCGCCGAAGGAGAGCGGCCGGTCCCGGTAGGTGAGCGTGGTCGGCCGGTTGAGGATCACGCCCACCGTATGGCCTTCGCCCGCGCGCGTGGCGAGCACCACGCTGCGCGCGAAATTGGGATCGCGCAGCTCGGGCCGCGCCACCAGCAGCACGGCGTTGGGCGGCTCGCCCTGCTGCGCGGCGGCCGGCGCGACGGCGGCGAGCAGCGCCAGCAACGCGGCGCGGGCGAGGCGCGTCATGCGCGCAGCGACTCCAGGACGCGGTGGATGGCGGCGGTCATCTCGTCCACGGTGTTGGGCTTGTAGATCACCTCGCGCACGCCGAGGCGGGCCGCCTCGTCGTGCAGCTCGTCGGTAATGTAGCCGGAGGTGACCGCGACCGGCAGGTCCGGGTGCGCGCGCAGCACCTCGCGCGCGAGCTCGAGCCCCGAGGTGCCGGGCATGTTGAGGTCGGTGATCACCAGGTCGTAATCGCCGGGCGCGGCGTGCACCGCGGCGAGCGCCTCGTCGGCCCCGGTGAAGCCGCTCACCGCATAGCCCTGGCGGGTGAGCAGGCGCGTCACCAGCGTGACCAGCGCTTCCTCGTCGTCGACGTACAGGATGCGCTCGCCGTGGCCGCGTGGCAGGTCCGCCGACGGCGCCGGCCGGGGCTCGGGCTCGCCCTCGGCGGCCGGCAGGTAGACGTGGAAGGCGGCGCCGCGGCCCGGCGCGCTCTCGACGCGGATCGCGCCGCCGTAGCTCGACACGATGCCGTCCACCACCGCGAGGCCCATGCCGGTTCCCTCGCCGACCGGCTTGGTGGTGAAGAACGGCTCGAAGATGCGCGCGCGCGTGGCCTCGTCGATGCCCTTGCCCGTGTCCGTGACCGACAGGTGCAGGTAGCGGCCGGGCGGCAGGGACAGCCCTGCGTTGTCGAGGCCGAGCTGCGCATCCTCGAAGCGCACCGACACGCGGCCCGGGCGGCCCTCGAGCGCCTGCCAGGCGTTGCTGCACAGGTTCATGAGCACCTGGTGCAGCTGCGCGCGGTCGGCGAGGACGTTCGGGGCGTCGGGTCCCGCGTCGACCGAGAGCTCGACGCCCGGGGGCAGGGTCGCGCGGATGAGGCTCGCGCAGTCGTCGATCACCTCCCGCACCGACAGCACGCGCCGCTCCGGCTGCTGCTGGCGGCTGAAGGCGAGGATCTGCTGGATCAGGTCGCGGGCGCGCAGCGCCGCCCGGCGGATCTCGGCGAGGCTCTCCTGCGCCGGGTGCCCGGGCCCCGCGTCCTGGCGGGCGAGCTCCGCGTTGCCGAGCACCGCGCCCAGCACGTTGTTGATGTCGTGCGCGATGCCGCCCGCGAAGTTGCCCAGCGCCTCCATCTTCTGCGCCTGGCGCAGCTGCGCCTCGAGCGCCTCGCGCGCGGCGTCGGCGCGCCTGCGCTCGGTGACGTCGATCAGCACGCCGAGCAGCCGCGCGCGCCGGTCCGTGTCGCCGCGCAGCACCGCGCCGCGCGACAGGAACCACCGGTAGCTCCCGTCCTTGTGCCGCAGGCGGTATTCGGCCTCGTAGGAGGGGATGCGCCCCTCGATGCAGTCCTGCAGCGTGGCCAGCACGCGGGCGCGGTCCTCGGGATGGATCAGCGTGGCCCACTCATCCGCGTCGCCGCTCAGCTCGCCGGGCGCGTAGCCGATCCGCCGCAGGTATTCCGGCGACAGCATCACCCGCCGCGAGCGCAGGTCGCGCTCCCACAGGCCGGCGTTGGCCGCCTCGCCCGCCAGGCGCAGCCGGGCTTCGCTCTCGTGCAGCGCGCGCACCGCGTCGCCGGCGTTGCGCGCCATGTCGTTGATCGCGGCCGCCAGCTCGTCGAGCTCGTCGGGCCGGCTGCGGGCGCGCCGCGCCAGGGCGAGCGGGGCGGGCTTGCCGCGCACGTCGAGCCCGCGCAGGTACGCGGCGATGCCGAGCAGGTGCCGGTTGATGAGCCAGTGGAAGAACAGGAACGCGAAGACCGCCACCACGAAGGTCTTGAGCGCGTTGCCGGCGAGGAGGACGAGCGCCTCGCCGAGCAGGTGCCGGTAGACGTCGTCCAGGCCGGCGACCAGCGTCAGCGTGCCGATCTCGATGTCCTCGCCGCGGTACGCGTAGGTGAGCGGCAGGCGCCGCTCGATCAGCTCGCGCGAGCGGCGCTGGCCGGCGCTCGCCCAGAGCTTGCCGCCCTCGCGCACCTCGACGTGCTCGAAGTGCGGCAGCCGCACGAGGCCCTGCAGCTGCAGGTTCAGCAGACCCACGTTGGTGGACCAGAGCGCCTGCGCGATGGACATCTGGTGCACGCGCTCCACCTGCCGGAACGACCCGTCGAGGTCGCGCAGCTCGCCGCGGTAGGCCGAGTACAGCTGCAGCGCCGTCAGCACCAGCGTGATCGCCGAGCTCACCAGCACGATGCCCACGATCAGGCGCCGCGCGAGCGGCGAGCCGAGGGGCGAGCGC
>DASUFW010000059.1:0-11981 GCA_036274335.1 Burkholderiales bacterium
CGCTCGACGCGGCGCTCGACATCGACCACGCCATCGAGTCGCACGGCTCGCCCGACAAGCGCCAGTTCATGGACATCGCGCGCGAGAAGGGCCTCAAGGCCGCGCTCGCCTGGCGCGAGGCACGCTTCAAGGTCTGAAGGAGAACCGCACTTGAGCCCGCGACGCCAGTTCTGGACCCTCGTGATTTCCTCGGCGGCGATCCTCGCCGTCACCATGGGCATGCGCCAGTCGACCGGCCTGTTCGTGTCGCCGATCAATTCCGCCACCGGCCTGGGCATCGTCACGATCAGCCTGGCGCTCGCCGTCGGGCAGTTCGTGTGGGGCGCGGCGCAGCCGCTGTTCGGCATGCTCGCCGACCGCATCGGCTCGTTCGCGGTCATCGTGCTGGGCGCGCTGATGCTCGCGCTCGGCATGGCGATCACGCCGTTCATGCAAAGCGGGACCGGGCTGATCCTCGCCATGGGCGTGGTCACCGCCGCCGGGGCGGGCGGCGGCAGCTTCGCCATCCTGGTCGGCGCCGCGGCGCAGCGCCTGCCGGTCGAGCGCCGCTCGGCCGCCTCGGGCTTCATCAACGCCGGCGGCTCCTTCGGCCAGTTCGTGTTCGCGCCGCTCGCCCAGGCGCTGATCAGCGCCTTCGGCTGGGTCAGCGCGATGCTCGCGCTCGCCGCGACGACGCTGTCCACCATTGCGCTGGCGCTGCCGCTGCGCGAGAAGGCGCACGTCGCCGCGGCCCGCGCCAAGGCGCAATCCGGCGGCATCACGCTGCGCCAGCAGACCCTGACCGCGTTCAAGGACCGCAGCTACCTGTGCCTGCACGCGGGCTTCTTCACCTGCGGCTTCCACATCGCCTTCCTGGTGACGCACCTGCCCGGGGAAGTGGGCCTGTGCGGGCTGTCGGCGTCCGTGGCGGCGAACTCGATCGCCATCATCGGCCTGGGCAACATCGCGGGCAGCATCGGCGCGGGCTGGCTGGGGCAGATCCGGCGCATGAAGATGATCCTGGCGTGGATGTACGCCTCGCGCGCCCTTGCGGTCGCGCTGTACCTCGCGGCGCCGAAGACGCCGCTCACGTTCTACGTCTTCGCCGGGGTGCTCGGCATCACCTGGCTCGCCACGGTGCCGCCGACGGCGGGGCTGGTCGGCAAGCTGTTCGGGCCGCGCTACCTCGCCACGCTGTTCGGCCTCACCTTGCTCACGCACCAGATCGGCGGCTTCTTCGGCGCCTACCTGGGCGGCATCGCGGTCGCGCGCACCGGCAGCTACGGCTGGATGTGGTACGCCGACATCGCGCTCGCCAGCTTCGCCGCGCTGATCAACCTGCCGATCCGCGAGGCGCATCCGAAGCTCGCCGCTGCGGCGGCCTGAGCCCGCAACCGACCGTTCCAGCACCGAGGACCCCATGGCCACCCACCTCAAGCGCCGCATCGCCCAGGACATCACCGACGAGATCGACCGCAAGGTCCGCGAGACCGTGGAGGGCATCCTCGCCGGCGTGAAGAAGCGCGGCGACGCGGCGGTGCGCGAGTACTCCGAGAAGTTCGACCAGTGGACGCCGAAGAAGCTCTCGCAGGCCGAGCTGGACGCGATCCTCGCCGGGGTCGCGCCGGGCACGCTGGAGGACATCAAGTTCGCGCAGGCGCAGATCCGCAATTTCGCCGAGCACCAGAGGAAGGCGATCCGCGACATCGAGGTCGAGACGCTACCCGGCGTGAAGCTCGGGCACCGGAACATTCCCGTGGAGTCGGTGGGCTGCTACGTGCCGGGCGGCCGCTACCCGATGGTCGCCTCCGCGCACATGAGCATCGTCACCGCGCGCACCGCGGGCGTGAAGCGCATCGTTGCCTGTACGCCCCCCAACCAGGGCGCCCCGCACGCCGAGACGATCGCCGCGATGGTGCTTGGCGGCGCCGACGAGATCCACGTCATCGGCGGCGTGCAGGCCATCGCCGCCATGGCGCTCGGCACCGAGACGATCGCGCCGGTGGACATGCTGTGCGGCCCGGGCAACGCCTACGTCGCGGAAGCCAAGCGCCAGCTGTTCGGAAAGGTCGGCATCGACCTCTTCGCCGGCCCCACCGAGATCCTGGTGGTCGCCGACGACAGCGCCGACGTGGAGATGATCGCCACCGACCTGCTCGGCCAGGCCGAGCACGGGCCGACCAGCCCGGCGATCTGCATCACGACCTCGAAGAAGATCGCCGAGGCGCTGCCGGCCGAGATCGAGCGCCAGCTGAAGGTCCTGCCCACGGCGGACGTGGCCGGCATCGCCTGGCGCGACTACGGCGAGATCATCCTCGTGGATTCGCTCGACGAGGCGGTGAAGGAGGCCGATCGCGTGGCCGCCGAGCACGTTGAGATCCTCACGCGCGAGCCGCGCTACTTCCTCGAGCGCATGCGCAACTACGGCGCGCTGTTCCTCGGGCCGGAGACCAACGTCTCCTACGGCGACAAGGTGATCGGCACCAACCACACGCTGCCCACGCTCGGCGCCGCGCGCTACACCGGCGGCCTGTGGGTCGGCAAGTTCCTCAAGACCTGCACCTACCAGGAGGTGACGCGCGAGGCGAGCGTCAGGGTGGGCGAGTACTGCTCGCGCCTGTGCGCCATCGAGCGCTTCTGGGGGCACAAGGAGCAGGCCGACCTGCGCCTGCGCCGCTACGGCGGGCAGAACGTGGGCCTGGGGGCGAAGCGCCCATGAGCGACATCAACCGGCTGTTCCGCCTCGACGGCCGCACGGCGCTCGTGACCGGCGCGGGGCGCGGCATCGGGCTCGCCTGCGCGCAGGCGCTCGCCCAGGCGGGCGCCGAGGTCTGGCTCATGGCGCGCACGGCGGGCGAAATCGAGCAGGCGGCGCAGGCGATCCGCGCCGCGGGCGGCAAGGCGCGGGCCATCGCCTGCGACGTGACCGACACCAAGGCGATGCAGCAGGCGATCGCGGCGCTCCCCGTGCTGGACGTCCTGGTCAACAACGCCGGCTTCAACATTCCCGAGCCGTTCGTGGAAGTCACCGAGGCGCACCTCGACCGGCTGCTCGACCTCAACGTGCGCTCGGCCTTCCTCGTCGCGCAGGCCGCGGCGCGCAAGATGCTCGAAGCGCCCGACCGCAAGGAGCGGGGCGGCGCGATCCTGCACATGTCCTCGCAGATGGGCCACGTCGGCGGCCCGGGGCGCACGGTGTATGCGCTCACCAAGCACGCCCTGGAGGGCCTCACCAAGTCGATGGCGCTCGAATTCGCCACGCAGGGCATCCGCGTGCTGTCCATCGCGCCGACCTTCATCGACACGCCCCTGTACAAGAAGATGGCGGCGAGCCCCGGGTTCGGCGACTGGATCCGCGGGCGGATCGCCCTGGGGCGGGTGGGCCAGGCGGAGGAGGTGGCGGCGGCCGTGGTGTTCGCGGCCTCGCCCGCGGCCTCGCTGATGACCGGCTCGAGCCTGCTGGTCGACGGCGGCTGGACCGCGCAGTAAGCTGGCGCCATGACCCGCTCCTACGTTCCGCACGGCGTCATCCCCGCCGTGCTGCTGCCCTTCCACGAGGACCTGTCGATCGACGAGGCCGCCTATCGCGCGCACCTGCGCGATGTCGCCTCGGTCGAGGGCCTCTCGGCGATCACGGTGAATGCGCACGCCTCGGAAGTCGCCTCCTGCACGTTCGAGGAGCAGCGCCGCGTGCTGGAGGTCACCCGGGACGAGATCGGCGCGCGCCTGCCGATCGTCAACGGCATCTATGCGGACGGCAGCCTCGAGGCGGCGCGCCTCGCGAAGATGGCGCAGGACGGCGGCGCTTCGGCGCTGCTCGTCTTTCCTTCCGGCATCACCACCTTCGGGCAGCGCCCGGAGATGGCGGTCGAGCATTTCCGGCGCATCGCGGGCGCGAGCGACCTGCCGATCATCCTCTTCCAGTACCCGCCCGCGGGCGGGCAGGGCTATCCGCTCGCGACGCTGGAGGCGATCTTCGACGCGGTGCCGACGGTGCGCGCGATCAAGGACTGGAGCGCGAATCCGCAGCTGCACGAGCGCCAGATCCGCGTGCTGCAGTCGCGCAGGAACCCGGTCAACGTCCTCACCACGCACAGCGCGTGGCTGATGAGCTCGCTCGTGCTCGGCTGCCAGGGGCTGCTTTCGGGCAGCGGCTCGGTGATCGCCGACCTGCAGGCGCAGCTGTGGCGCGCGGTGCAGGCGGACGACCTCGCCGAAGCGCGGCGCGTGCACGCACGCATCCAGCCGACGGTGGACGTCTTCTACACCGAGCCCTGGGTCGACATGCACAACCGCATGAAGGAAGCGCTCGTCCTGCTCGGCAAGCTGCCGCGCGCGGTGGTGCGCCCGCCGCTCGTGAAGATCCCGGCCGCCGAGGTGGAGCGCATCCGCCGCGCGCTGGCGGCCGCGGGCCTGCTCGACGAAGCCGCGCGCGCGAAGAAGGTCGCCTAGCGCGGCTGCGGTCCCGCGCTTGACCCGCCGGGGCCCCTTGGTGCAGCATCCGCGGGCTACCTGGAGGAGGAAACCCATGCAATCGATGAAGAGAATCGCGGCGGCGGTTGCCGTCGCTGCGCTGGTGCCGGCGTTCGCCGTCGCGGATGAAGCGCCGATCAAAGTCGGCGTCGTTTCGTTCCTGTCCGGCGCGGCCGCCGGGCCGTTCGGCGTGCCGGCGAGGAACGGCGCCGAGATCATGTTCGAGATGCTGAACGGCGGGAAGGTGCCCGCGCCCTACGCGAGCGTCGGCTTCGGCGGCGCGAAGCTGCAGATGAACCTGGTCGACGAGAACGGCGGCACCACCGTGCAGGTGACCGAGTTCCGCAACATGGTGCAGCGGGACAACGTCGACCTGATCATCGGCTACATCTCGAGCGGCAGCTGCCTGGGCATCGCGCCGGTCGCCGAGGAGCTGAAGAAGCTCACCGTCTTCTTCGACTGCGGCACGCCGCGCATCTTCGAGGAGAAGAGCTACAAGTACGTGTTCCGCACGGCGTCCACCGCCACCATGGACAGCGTCGGCGCGGCGCTCTACGTGAAGGACCTCAGGAAAGGCAAGATCAAGTCGATCGCCGGCATCAACCAGAACTACGCCTGGGGCCAGGACTCCTGGGGCGACTTCGAGCTCTCCATGCAGAAGCTGGTGCCGGGCGTGAAGTCCGCCACCTCGCAGATGCCCAAGCTCTTCGCCGGCCAGTACAACGCCGAGATCTCGACGATCCTCGGCGCCAAGGCCGACGTGGTGCACTCGAGCTTCTGGGACGGCGACCTCGAGGCCTTCATCCTGCAGGCGGGGCCGCGCGGCCTGTTCAAGCGCAGCACCGTGATCCTCACCACCGGCGAGACGGCGATGTACAAGCTCGCCGACCGCATCCCGGATGGCGTGGTGATCGGCGCGCGCGGACCGTATGGCCCGTACGCTCCGAACAACGAGCTGAACAAGTGGTTCTCGAAGACCTTCGAGGACCGCTACGGCGTGCCGCCCAACTACGCCGCCTACCAGATGGCGCAGGCCATCCTCGGCACCAAGGCCGCCTGGGAGAAGGCGCAGGCCGCGAACGGCGGCAAGCGCCCGAGCCAGGACCAGGTGATCGCCGCCTTCGAGCGGCTCAGCTTCGAGAGCCCGGCGGGCAAGGTCGACATGGCGATCGGCGCCGGCCACCAGGCGATCACCGAGACCGCCTACGGCGTGACCAAGAAGGTGAAGGGCAAGATGACGGTCGCGAACGTCAAGCGCTATCCGGCGGAGATGGTCAACCCGCCCGACGGCGTGAAGGCCGCCGACTGGATCAACAACGGCTTCAAGAAGTAAGCCAGTGCGCTGAACGACGGCTGCCCTCCGGGGCAGCCGTTTTTCGTCCGGGGCCCGCGTGGAACAGCTCGCCGCCGTCCTGATCGACGGCATCATCTACTCGGCGTGGCTGTTCGTCGCCGCGGTCGGCCTGACGCTGATCTACGGCGTCATGAAGATCGTGAACGTGACGCACGGCAGCTTCTACGCGCTGGGCGCCTACGCCGCGGCCTCCATCACCGGCTGGGCGCTGCGCAGCGGCATGCCGGAGGGCCTGTCCTACGCGGTGCTGCTCGGCGCCGCGCTCCTCGTCGCGCTGGTCGTCGCGCCGCTCATCGAGCGCGGCATCCTGCGCTTCATGTACGCGAAGGACGAGGTGGTGATCCTGCTCATCACCTATGCGCTCTTCCTCGTGCTGGAAGACGTGATCAAGCTGATCTGGGGCGTGAGCCCGCTGTTCATCGCCGAGCCCTACGGGCTGCTCGGCAGCTTCGACGTGCTCGACCTCACCTACCCGTACTACAACCTGATCCTGGTGGGCGTGGCGGTCGTGTCCGGCGCGGGCCTCGCGTGGCTGCTCGGCTACACGCGCACCGGCAAGCTCCTGGTGGCCGTCATCCACGACACCGAGGTGAGCCGCGCGATGGGCATCAACGTCGAGCGCATGTACCTCGTCACCTTCACCTTCGGGTCGCTGCTCGCGGCGATCGGCGGCGCCTTCACCGCGCCCACCGTCTCGGTGGTGCCGGGCCTGGGCATCGAGGTGATCGTGCTCTCGTTCGCGGTGGTGGTGATCGGCGGGCTCGGCAGCCTGCCGGGCGCCGCGCTCGGCGCGCTGATCGTGGGGCTCGTGCGCTCGGCCACCGTGCACTACCTGCCGCAGGCCGAGCTCTTCGTCATCTACTTCGTGATGGCAATGGTGCTCGCCTTCCGGCCGCGCGGCCTGTTCAGCCTCGCGGAGGCGAGAAAGATATGAGAAGCGATCGCACCCGGCTCGCGCTGGTGGTCGTCCTCGCGGCGATCCTGCTGCTCGGGCCCGTGGCGCCGCGCTGGACGCTGTTCCTGCTCACGGTGGCGATCGCCAAGGGCTTCGTCGCGCTCGGGCTGATGCTGTTCCTGCGCTGCGGGCTCGTGTCCTTCGGGCAGGCGCTCTACTACTGCGTGGGCGCCTACGCCGCGGGCATGCTCGGGCGCCTGTATGGCATGAGCGACATCTTCACGCTGATGCTCGCCGGGATGTGCGCGTCCGCCCTGCTCGCGTTCGTGCTCGGGTTCCTGCTCGCGCGCTACCGGGGCATCTTCTTCGGCCTCTTGAGCCTCGCGCTCTCCATGATCCTGTACGGGCTGCTGGTGAAGACCGAGGCCCTGGGCTCGACCGACGGCTTCAACGTGCTGCCCTCGACGATCTTCGGCTGGCGGCCGGCGGACGAGTGGGTGCGCTACGCGGTGCTCGCCTCGGCAGCGCTGGTCGCTTTCCTCGCCGCCCTCGCCGTGCACCGCTACCTCGGCACGCCGCTCGGGCGCCTCGCGCCCGCCCTCAAGGACAACGAGATCCGCGTCGAGTACATGGGCGCTTCCGCCCGCCAGGCGATCCACGTGAAGTACGTGATCGCGGGCGCGCTGGCGGGCATCGGCGGCGCGCTCGCCGCCACCACCGTCGGCCACATCGACCCGGAGATGGGCTACTGGACGACCTCGGGCGAGTTCATCTTCATCACCATCCTCGCCGGGACCGGCAACGTCCTCGCGCCGTTCCTCGGCGCGCTGATCTTCGGGATCATCCAGTCGGTGGCGTTCGATGTCTCGCCCAACACCTGGCAGATGGTGCTGGGCGGGGCGCTGCTGGTCGTCATCGTGTTCCTGCCGAACGGCCTGTGGTCGCTGTTCGCGCGCAGGAAGGCCGCCTGATGGCCGCCATCCTCGACGCGCAGGGGCTGCACAAGAGCTTTGGCGCCGTGACCGCGGCGAGCGACATCCGCGCGGCGATCGAGCGCGACTCGGTGGTGGGCCTGATCGGCACCAACGGCGCCGGCAAGACCACCTTCATCAACATGATCACCGGGTACCTGAAGCCCGACCGCGGCCGCATCCACTACGAGGGGCGCGACATCACCGAGCTCGCGCCGCGCGACATCACGCGGATCGGCATCTGCCGCTCGTTCCAGATCCCGCAGCTCTATGCGTCCCTGAGCGCCTTCGAGAACATGATGGTCGGCATCGGCGTCGTGCAGCGGAACGCCGGGCGCGGCGGCTACTTCTCGCGCGGCGTGGCGCTCGTGCCCGGCTACGAGAAGCCGGCGGAGGAGGTGGCCGATGCGCTCCTCGAGCGCTTCGGGCTTGCCGAGTACCGCGACAAGAACGCGCAGGTGCTGCCCGGGGGCGTGCGCAAGCTGCTCGACATCGCGCTCACCATGGTGGCGCGGCCGAAGATCCTGCTGCTCGACGAGCCCACCAGCGGCGTCTCGGCGGAGGAGAAGTTCGCCATCATGGAGATGATCATGAAGGCGGTGAGGGCGGAAGGCATCACCGTGATGTTCGTCGAGCACGACATGGAGGTGGTGAGCCGCTTCGCCGAGCGCGTGCTCGCCTTCTACGACGGCCGCATCATCGCGGATGCGCCGCCCGAGGTCGCGCTCGCCGATCCCGAGGTGAAGCGCTTCGTGGTGGGCGGCGAGCTGCACCGCATGGACGAGAAGGCGGGCGGCCGTGCTTAGGCTCGAGGCCGTCGACGTCGCCATCCAGTCGGTGCAGATCCTGCGCCGCGTGTCGCTCGAGCTGCCGAGCGGCACCATGGTGGGCCTGATCGGGCGCAACGGCGCTGGCAAGACCACGCTCATGAAGAGCGTGATGGGCATCCTGAAGGTGGCGAGCGGCAAGATCGACTTCGACGGCACGGACCTGCTTGCCACGCCGACCTGGCGCCGCACGCGCCTGGGGATCGGCTACATGCCCGAGGACCGGCGCCTGATCCCCGACCTGACGGTGGAAGAGAACATCCTCGTGCCCGCGTGGGCGGCGAAGCTGCCCGATGCCGCCGCGCGCCTGCAGAAGGTCTACGGGCTGATCCCCGAGCTGAAGGGTTTCGCGCCGAGAAAGGGCCTGCAGCTCTCGGGCGGCCAGCAGAAGCTCGCCGCGCTCGGGCGCGCGCTCATGTGCGGCGACAAGCTCCTGCTGCTGGACGAGCCCTTCGAGGGCGTGGCGCCCGCGCTCGCGCACCGGCTGGTCGAGGTGGTGGCGAGCCTCAAGCGCGAGGGCATGACGGTGATGGTCTCGGAGTCCGACCTGCAGCACTCCGAGCGCATGGTCGATCGCATCCTGGTGATCGACCGCGGGCAGCTAAAATAGGGACAGACCCTATTTATCGCATCGTGAAAAATAGGGTCTGTCCCTATTTTATGAATTTCGGCTCGAACGAATCGCCCTTCGCATCGATGCGGCAGGCGAACGGCTTGCCGAAGTGAGCGGGCATCAATAGCGCGCCCGCCGCGCACTGCTCCAGCGTCTTGCGGCGACTCGCCCGCGCGTTCTCCGCGTGCAGGCAGGCCGAGCTGTTCCAGGCGGGCCGGTAGACCTGCAGCGCGTGGTGCAGGATGTCGCCGCAGAACACCGCCTTTTCGCCCTTCGACTCGAGCTTGATGGCGATCGTGCCCGGCGTGTGGCCGGGCATCGGCTCGACCGAGAGCGATTCGTCGAGCGCCGCGGCGCCCGAGACCATCTGCGCGAGGCCCGCTTCCACCACCGGCAGGATCGAGTCGCGGAACGACCCCCAGTTGGCGGGCGGCGTCGCGGGGTCGTTCTCGTCGGCGAGGTAGTGCTCGTAGTCCTCGCGGCTGAAGACGTAGCGCGCGTTGGGGAAGGTCGGCACCCAGCGGCCGTTCTCCAGGCGCGTGTTCCAGCCGATGTGGTCGATGTGCAGGTGCGTGCACATCACCATGTCGACCTGCTCCGGCTTCACGCCCGCCGCCTCCAGGCGCGCGAGGTAGGGCGTGTCGAGCATGTCCCACTTCGGGCGGTGCGGGCGCGGCTTGTGGTTTCCCACGCAGGCGTCGATCAGGATGCGCTTGCCGCCGATCGTGAGCAGCCAGCTGTGCACCGAGAGCTTGAGGTACCCCGTCTCCGGGATGTAGTGGTCGGGCGCGAGCCAGCCCATGTGCTTCGCGACGAAGGCCGCGTCCCAGTCCGGGAAGAACTTGTCGGCCTTGAAGTTCGGCTCGTAGGTCTCCTCGACCCGCTCCGCGACCGCCGCGCCTATCCTGAGTTTCGTCATGTGAAAAATAGGGTCTGTCCCTATTTCTTTTCGGCGAGCACTTTTCTCGCCACCCGGAAGCTGTCGATCGCGGCGGGCGCCCCGCAGTAGGTGGCGACGTGCAGGAAGATCTCCTTCACCTCGCGCTTCGTGATGCCGTTCCGGAGCGCCGCGCGCAGGTGGAGCTCCAGCTCGTGCGGGCGGTTCAATGCCGAGATCATGGCGAGGTTCATGATCGAGCGCGTCTTCATGGGCAGCACGCCGCGCGCCCAGCTCGCGCCCCAGCCGTGCTCGGTCACGTAGTGCTGCAGGTCGATGGAGAAGTCGTCGGCCTCGGCGAAGGCCTTGTCGACGTATTCCCTGCCGAGCCAGCGGCGGCGGACCTTCAGGCCTTCGGTGTAGGCGCGGCTCGGCCGCGCGCGTCGTTTCGCCATTTGCGGTCTCCTCCCGGTTGCGACGCCGCTACTATGCCGGCAAATGTCCCGGCACGGCACCCGAGAGCGCCTGGTGGCGGCGCTCGCCGCGCGGCTGCCGTTCCACTACGGCTGGGTGATCCTCGCCTGCGCCTGCCTGGCGGGCTTCTCGCGCCAGGGCTCGGCGGTGGCGACGCTCTCCATCTTCATCACGCCGATGACCGCCGAGTTCGGCTGGTCGCGCACCGCGATCTCCTCGGCGGTGTCGGTGGGCGGGATCCTGGGGGCGCTCATCGCGCCCGCGCTCGGCGGCTTCCTCGACCGCAACGGCGCGCGCGCCGTGCTGCTGATGGCGGTGCTGCTCACCGGGATTCCGGTGCTGCTCCTGTCCTTCACGCAGGCCTTCGCCTGGTTCTTCGTGCTGTTCTGCGTCGGGCGCATGAGCTTCGCCGCGCCCTACGACCTCGGCATCTACGGCTCGATCGTCAACTGGTTCGTGCGCCGGCGCGCGCTGGCCACCTCGCTCGCGACGCTGGCGCAGATGGCGGGCCTCGTGACGATGCCGCTCCTCGCGTTCGCGGTGATCCGCGCCGCCGACTGGCGCGCGGCCTGGGTGGCGATCGGCGCCACGGTGCTGGTGGTCGGGTTCCTGCCCACGTTCCTGCTGCACCTGCGCCGTCCCGAGGACCTCGGGCTGCATCCGGAAGGCGAGACGCCGCGCGCGAAAGGCGGTGCCGCGGTGAGCGCGCCCGAGCCCGCCTTCACGCGCAGCGAAGCGCTCGCCACGCCCGCGTTCTGGCTGCTCGCCGCCTTCACGCTGTGCATCTATCCCGTGCAGGCGGGGATCAGCCTGCACCAGGCGCCGCTGCTCATCGAGCACGGCCTCTCGAGCGCCACGGCGGCGGGCGCGGTGAGCACCTTCGCGCTCCTCTCGGCGGTGTCCGGCTTTGCCTTCGGCTTCTGGCCGCGGCGCGTGCCGCTGCGCTTTGCGCTCGCGCTGGTGGGGGTGCTGCTCGCCGCGAGCTGCGCGCTGATGGGGCGCGTGCATTCGGCGCCGCAGGCGTATGCCGCGGCGGCGGTGTTCGGCCTGGGCGTGGGGGGCTTGCTCACCGTGCTGCCGATCGCCTGGGCCGACTACTTCGGCCGCGCGAGCTACGGCGCGATCCGCGGCGCGGCGCTGACCGTGCAGGTGGTGGCGCAGGCCTCGGGGCCCGTGATCTCGGGGCTGCTGCGCGACTGGACCGGCGGCTACGGCGCCTCGGTGGCGACCTTCGCGGCGCTCGCCGTGGCCGGCGGCGCGGTGGTGCTCGCCGCCCGGCCGCCCGCGCGGCCTCAGCTCGCCACGTAGTGCTGCAGCTGCTCGATCAGGAATTTCTGCTCGGAGATCACGTCCTTGACGAGGTCGCCGATCGAGACGAGCCCCACGAGCTTGCCGCCCTCCAGCACCGGCAGGTGGCGGAAGCGGTTCTCGGTCATGAGCGCCATGCACTCTTCGCTGGTGCGCTCGGGGCCGACGTACATGACCTGGGTGGTCATGATCTCGCGCACGCGCGTGTCC
>DASUFW010000060.1:0-1452 GCA_036274335.1 Burkholderiales bacterium
GCCCTCCTCGCCCATCATGCGGCGCGCGCGCTTCTCGATGTCGTCGAGCGCGCCGTTAAGGCGCGCGGCCGGCACCGGCGTCGCCAGGATCTCCGAGTGCTCGAAGATGTGCAGCACGTCCGCGGCCGCGGCGCCGAACGCACACCAGGTGGACGCGGCCTTGCGCTGCGGCACGATCACTTTCTTCACGCCGAGCTCGGCCGCGAATACGCCCGCATGGGCGGGGCCCGCGCCGCCGAAAGCGAACAGCACGAACTCGCGCGGGTCGAAGCCTTTCTCCACCGTCACCTTGCGGATGATGTCGGCCATGTTCAGCTCGACGATGCGGCAGATCCCGGCCGCGCACTCGACCGCGCCCATGCCGATGGACTTGCCCAGCTTCTCGATCGCGGCGAAGGCCGCTGCGTGGTCGAGCGTCATGCGCCCGCCCGCGAAGTTCTCGGGGTCGAGGTAGCCGAGCACGAGCTGCGCATCGGTCACGGTCGGCACCGTGCCGCCGCGCCCGTAGCACACCGGCCCCGGGAAGGCGCCGGCGCTGTCCGGGCCCACCGAGAGCGTGCGCTTCTCGGCATCGGCGCGCGCGAGGCTGCCGCCGCCCGCGCCAATCGCCTGGATGTCCACCTTGGGCAGGAAGTACTCGTACTGGTCGGTGTTGCTGGTGAACGCGAACGCGGGCTTGCCGCCGTGCACGATCGAGACGTCGAAGGACGTGCCGCCCATGTCGGTGGTGATGATGTTCTTCTCGCCCATCGCCGTCCCCAGGAACAGCGACGCGGTCACGCCCGCCACCGGCCCGGAATCGAGCGTCAGCAGCGGCGCTTCGCCCGCGCGCGCCACCGGCACCGTCCCGCCGCCGCACTGCGCGATCTGCAGGCCGTGGCGGTAGCCGAGATCCGTGAGCGTGCGGTCGAGCCGCGCGAGGTACCCCGACATGACCGGCCCCAGGTAGGCGTTGAGCGCCGTCGCCGTGACGCGCTCGTACTCGCCCCACTTGGGCGCGATGTCCACCGAGCAGGTGACGAACACTTCCGGCGCGAGCCGCTGCACCAGGTCGCGCACCTGCAGCTCGTGCCTCGGGTTGCGGAACGACCACAGGAAGCAGATCGCGATCGCCTGCACGCCCTCGGCGACCAGCTCGCGCACGGCCTGCTCCGTCTCCGCTGCGTTCAGCGGCGCGACGATTTCGCCGAAGCAGTCGACGCGCTCGGACACGCCGCGGATCAGGCGCTTGGGCACGATCGGCGCGGGCTTGGCGGTCTCCGGGAAGTGCACCACCTTGCGGATGTCGCGCCCGCCGTAGCCACGCGAGCCGCGCATGATGTGGATGGCGTCCTCGTGGCCCCGCGTCGTGATCAGGCCGACCTTGGCCCCGCGCTTCTGGATGATGGTGTTGGTGCCGACCGTGGTGCCGTGCGACAGGAACGCGATGTCGCGGCAGAAGTCCTCGAGCGT
>DASUFW010000061.1:0-3199 GCA_036274335.1 Burkholderiales bacterium
GCGATCGGCGCGCAGGGGGCGCGCCTGGTGCCGAACGGGGCGCGCATCCTCACCTACTGCAATACGGGCGCGCTCGCGACCGCGGGGCACGGCACCGCGCTCGGCGTCGTCCGCTCGGCGCGCGACAAGGGCGTGTCGGTGATCGCCTGCGAGACGCGCCCGTATCTGCAGGGCGCGCGCCTCACGGCGTGGGAATGCATGCAGGAGGGAATCCCCTGCACGCTGATCGCGGACAACATGGCGGGGTTCCTGATGAGCCGCGGAGAGGTTGACCTGGTGGTCGTGGGCGCGGACCGCATCGCGGCGAATGGCGACACGGCCAACAAGATCGGGACCTATCCCCTCGCGGTGCTCGCCCGCCGGCACCGGCTGCCCTTTTACGTCGCCGCGCCTCTGTCGACGTTCGATCCGCGCACGCAGAACGGCGCCGACATTCCCATCGAGGAGCGCGGTGCGGACGAGGTGACCGGCTATCGCGGCACACGCTGGGCCCCGGCCGGCGTCCAGGTCCGCAACCCCGCCTTCGACGTCACGCCGGCCGAGCTCATCACCGCGATCATCTGCGAGAAGGGCGTGATCCAGGCGCCTTCCCGCGAGCGGCTTCAGCCCCTGATCTCGACTTCCGCGTAGGGCGGCACGCGCTCGAACAGGTCGGCGACGTCCGCGTTGCGCATGCGGATGCAGCCATGCGACCCGGGCTTGCCCATCTCCGCGCTGTCGGGTGCGCCGTGGATATAGATCATCCGGCGCATCGTATCGACGTCGCCCAGGCGGTTGCGGCCGACCTCGCACCCCGACAGCCACAGGATTCGCGTCAGCATCCAGTCCCGCCCCGGGTATTGGGCGTGCAGTTCGGGTGACCAGACTTCCCCCGTCGGGCGGCGGCGCACGAAGACGGCGCCGAGCGGCTGGCCGGCGCCGACCTTGGCGCGCACGATGTGGCGGCCGCGCGGCGTACAAAAGCTGCCGTTCCTCTCCCCTACCCCGTTCCGGGCGGTGGACACAGGGTAACGCGTGCCGTCCGACAGCGTCATCTCCTGGCGCGGAACGTCAATGACGATCTTCATCGACGCGCCGCGAAGAAGGCGCCGAGCCGCGCAGCGCACTCGGTCTCGAGCACGCCGCCCTGGACCCGCGCGTGATGATTGAAGCGCGACAGGAAGAGCTCCGACGCGCCCGTCTTGGGGTCGCGCGCGCCGTAGACCACGCGCGCGACGCGGGCGTGGAACATCGCGCCCGCGCACATCACACAGGGCTCGAGCGTGACGTACAGCGTGGCGCCGGTCAGGCGGTAGTTGCCGGTCGCCTTGCCCGCCGCGCGCAGCGCCTCGATCTCGGCGTGCGAGCTGGGATCGTGGGTGGCCAGCGGCCGGTTCCAGCCCTCCCCCACGATCGCGCCATCGAGGACGACCAGCGCCCCGACCGGGACTTCGTCTTTCGTCCGCTCGGCGAGCTCCAGCGCGCGGCGCATGTAGTCCTCATCGGTCACGGCGGGATTGTGTCATGCGCGCGAGGAAGCCCGCGATCCCGTCCGGGGCGAGGTGAAGGCTCAGGATGAGCGCGATGCCGTAGATCGCAAAGAGCGGGACCGCCGGGACCGCATGCGCCACCTGACCCGCCCCGAATTGCAGGAGCTGCAGGAACAGCGCGCCGTACACGGCGCCCGCCAGCGAGCCGATTCCGCCGACCGCGATGCCGATGAGAAACGCGAATGACAGGAAGGTGCCGAACAGGCCGGGCGCAACATAGCGGATGGAAACAGCCGCGAGGGCACCAGCGACCCCCGCGTACAAGGCACTCACGGCGAACACCGTCAGCTTGCATCGGGTCGTACGGATACCCAGCGTCTCTGCGGCCACAGGCTGGTCGCGGATCGCGACCACCGCGCGGCCCATCCGCCCGCGCATCAGGTTGGACGCGAGCATCAGGAGCACGGCCAGCGTCGCGAGCGTGAACAGATACCACCACTGGTCAAAGCTCAGCGGCAGGCCGAACGGGACGTCGAGCGCATCGAGCGCGATCCCCTGGCTGCCGCCCGTCCATGTCTCCACCGTTCGATGCTGCGCCAGCTTGGGGATGACGGCCCCCAGGGCGAACGTGGCCATCGCCAGGTGCATCTGGCCGAGGTGCAGGATCGGCAGGCCGGCCAGCGCCCCCGCGACGAATCCCGCCAGACCGCCCAGCGGCACCGCGAGCCAATGCGCGACGCCCCCGTGCGCGACCAAAATGGCCGCGACGTACGCCCCGACTGCATAGAAGGCGCCGTGGCCGAGGGAAATCTGGCCGTTGTAGCCGACCAGCAGGTTCAGGCCGAGCAGCGCAACGGCATAGACCAGGACGTTCGTCAGCTGGAAGAGCCGGATGTCGTCCAGCACCAGGGGAAGCGCTGCCGCCACGGCAAGTGCCGCGATGACCGCGAAGCGGCCGCGTGCCGTCCGGAAAGCCTTCAGGCCCGGTAGAACGGCCGGTCGCCCTGGATGGTCACGCGCAGGCCGCGCCGCCGGTGGGGGTAGTAATCCCACAGCGCGTGGTGCTGCGCGCAGCGATTGTCCCAGAACGCCACGGAGCCGGGCGCCCAGTGGAAGCGGCACTGGAATTCCGGCGTCTCGACGTGCCGGAAAAGCATCTCGAGGAGCGCGTCGCTTTCGCGCGCCGAGAGCTGCAGGATCCGCTTGGTGAAGATCCGGTTGACGAACAGGGCCTGGCGCCCGCTGACCGGGTGCGTGCGCACCACCGGGTGCTCTGCGGACGGATAGGGCTGGTCGGCGTTCTTCATCCCTTCGTATCGGCCGCGATAGGTCGACTCGCCGTCGTGCAGCGCGGTCAGCCCGGTGAGAAGCCGCCGCATGGGCTCCGACAGGGATTCGTAGGCGGCATACATGCTGGCGAACAGCGTGTCGCCACCTGCGGGCGGCACCTCCTGCATGTACAGGATGGTGCCGAGGGGCGGCTCGGGATCGCAGGAGACGTCCGAATGCCAGTCCTCGCCGGCGATGCGCTTCGAGTGCTCGTCCGCGCGGATCACCATGATTTCCGGGTGCCCTTCGAGGATGTCGGGAAACGCCGGGTGCAGATGCAGCGGGCCGAACCGGCGGCCGAGCGCCTTGTGGCTCTCCGGCGTCAGCGCCTGGTCCCTGAAGAAGAGCACGCAGTGCTCGGCGAGCGCACGGCCCAGCGCCTGCGACGTCGCCTCCTCCAT
>DASUFW010000062.1:0-8517 GCA_036274335.1 Burkholderiales bacterium
GGGCCACGACCTGCTCGCGCTCCTCGAGCACAACGAGGTGCCCTACGTGCTGGTCGAGAAGGAGGCCTGCTGCGGCATGCCCAAGCTCGAGCTCGGCGACCTGGAGGCGGTGGCGAAGCTGAAGGAAACGAATATTCCGCCCCTGGCACGCTTGGCGCGCGCCGGCTACGCGATCCTCGCCCCGGTGCCCTCCTGCGCGCTGATGTTCAAGCAGGAGCTGCCGCTCATGTTCCCGGACGACGCGGACGTGAAGGCGGTGCAGGACGCCCTGTTCGACCCCTTCGAGTACTTCGTGCTGCGCGCGAAGGACGGGCTGCTCAAGAAGGACTTCAAGGCGAAGCTCGGCAAGGTCGCCTACCACATCCCCTGCCATTCGCGCGTGCAGAACATGGGCCAGAAGACGCGCGAGATGCTGGAGATGGTGCCCGGCACCGAGGTGAAGACCGTCGAGCGCTGCGCGGGCCACGACGGCACCTGGGGCGTGAAGCGCGAGTACTTCGACCAGTCGATGAAGATCGGGCGCCCGGTGTTCCGCATGATGGCCGAGGCGCAGCCCGACTACGTGAGCTCCGACTGCCCGATCGCCGCACGCCACATCCTGCAGGGCATGGGCGCGGACGCGGGCAAGGCCGAGAAGGCGCACCCGCTCGCGCTGCTCAGAAAAGCCTACGCAATCTAGAAAAATAGGGACAGACCCTATTTTTCGCAATGTGAAAACTGGGGTCCGTCCCGATTGGATTCGGGTGAGCGCATAATTTTTCCGTGATTCGCATCCTGCTGCTGGCGCTCGCCGCGAGCGCGCTTTGCGGCTGCGCGCAGCGCTCCGCCCCCCGCGAAGGCACCGTCGCCTTCGGCGTGTTCGGCGATACGCCCTACTCCGAGCGCGAGGTGCAGGCGCTCGACGGGCTGATCGACCAGATCAACGCGCGCCCGCTCGCGTTCGTGGTCCACGTGGGCGACCTCGGCAACAGCGCGCGCACCCAGGGCTGCGGCGACGAATGGCTGGACGCGCGCCAGCGCCAGTTCCAGCGCATCCGCGCGCCCTTCATCCTGCTGCCCGGCGACAACGAGTGGACCGACTGCGCCGCGCACGGCCTGGACCCGAAGGCGCGGCTCGAGCAGTGGCGCCGGCGCTTCTGCACGCAGCCGGCCGGGCTCGGGCTCGAGCGCCAGCCGGGGCACTGCGAGAACGCGCGCTGGCAGTCGCAGGGCATGGTCTTCATCGGCCTGAACGTCCCCGGCGGCAGCGCGCCCGAGCTCGCCGACGCGCGCATGGCGGCGACGCTCGACTGGCTCGACCAGGGCCTGGCCATCGCAGAGGCCGCGCAGGCCGTGCGCGTCATCGTGTTCATGCACGCCGACCCGCGCTTCGAGCGCGTGGGCACGAGCGACGCGTACGCGCGCGTGCGCGCGGTCCTGCGCACGCACGCCAAGTGGTTCGGGGACCGCCTGCTGCTCGTGCACGGCGACACGCACCTGTACCGCCTCGACGAGGCGGCGCCGGGGTTGCGGCGCCTCGAGGTGTGGGGCTCGCCGATCGTCGCCTGGCTCGAGGTCGACGCCGCGCGCGGCGACCTCAGCGTCTCTGCGCACTGGTAGGCGCGCGAGCGCCCTACTTCACCACCGAGTCGATGACGATGTCGACGCCCTGCGCGTCGTTGGCGACCGCGCCGCTCGCGCCCTGCAGGTCGCCGGGCTGCGGCCGCGCGTTGCCCGAGCGCGAGACGCGCGCGGTGATGATCACGCGCGGCTGCGACGACAGGCCCATGCCGGCGGCCATGGCCATCGAGTCGTCCAGCGCGTAGGCGATCGGCAGCTCCGCGGCGCTGCGCTTCAGGATGGCGAGCGGCATGGCCGGCCCGCTCGCGGCGCGCGCGTAGATGAACAGCGTGTCGCCCGCCGCCACGCGGCTGCGCAGCTCCGGGGCGAGGCTCACGCGGCCGCGCAGGCTGGCCTGCGCCGCGGGCGCGGCCGACGGGCCGGGTGCGGCGGGCGCCGCGGCCAAGGGCGGCGGGGCGCCGCCGGCGTGGCGGCGCGCCTCGGCGACGTTGTCGCGGATCGCGCGCGCGCTGTCGGACTCGGGCGGCACCAGCGGGAGCATCCGCTCCCAGGTCGCGGCGGCAGCCGCAAAATCGCCGCGGTCGAACTCGGCGGTGCCGGCGAGCGCCAGCGCCTTGAGGTTGTTCGGGTCGATCTGCAGCGCGCGGCGCACCAGCGCCTCGGGCTCGCCCTGCAGGCTCTGGCCGTTCGCCATGGCGAGCGCGTCGGCGAAATCGGCGAGCAGCGCCGCGTCGCGGGGCGCGCGCTTCACCGCCTGCCCGTAGGCTCTCGCCGAGTCCTCGAATCGCCCGAGCACGGCGTAGGAGCGACCGAGCATCTTCCAGCCTTCGGCGTCCTCCGGGTTGCGCGCCAGGCGCGCCGCGAGGCCATCGACCATGGTCTGGATCTGCGCCATGCTGACGCCGTCGCCGTGCGCGCCCGGCCGCAGCGCCTTGGGGCTGCCGACGGCGAAGTACACGCCCGCCGCGATCAGCGGCACGGCGACGCCCAGCGCGATCGCCTGGACGCGCCGCGCGGTGCGCGGCGCCGCGGCCGTGTCGGGCACCTCGTCGTCCTCCAGCGTGCGCGCCTCGAGCTCGGCCAGCGCGCGCTCGTACTCCTCGCGCGCGAGCTTGCCCGCGGCGAGGTCGGCCTCCAGCTCGCGCTTCTGGTCGCGATGGATGGCGAGGTTGGCGGCGCGCCGCGACACGCCGTCGCCCGCACGCCGGGGACCGAGCGGCCGCAGGATCGCCCACAGCGCGAGCGCGGCGAGCACCGCGCCGATGGCCCAGAATGCCGCGCTCATTCGAGCAGCTTCGCGGCGCGCGCGCGCTCGTCCGCCGGCAGCTCGGCCTCGGCGGCGCGCCGCCGCGTCACGCGCCGCCACGCGAAGAACGCGCCGAGCGCGAGCAGCAGGAACGGGCCCGCCCACAGCAGCACGGTGCGCGCCCGGAGCGGCGGCCGGTAGAGCACGAAATCGCCGTAGCGCGCGACCATGTAGTCCTTCACGTCCTGGTCGCTGGCGCCCTTCGCCAGCTGCTCGCGGATTTCCCGGCGCAGGTCCTGCGCGAGCGAGGCGTTGGAGTCCGCGATGGTCTGGTTCTGGCAGACCAGGCAGCGCAGCTCCTGCTCGAGGAGCGCGGCGCGCTTGTCGAGCGCCGACTGTCCGACCTCGGCGGCCGCGGCGGCCCCCGCCAGCGCCACCGCCAGCACCAGCGCGGCCAGCCTAGCCCGCACCGCGCAGCTCCTTCACCAGGGGCCGGATGCGCTCGCGCACGACCTCCGGCGTCATCGGGCCGATGTGCTTGTAGCGGATCACGCCCTGGCGGTCGATCACGTAGGTCTCGGGCACGCCGTACACGCCGTAGTCGATGCCGATGCGGCCGTCGAGGTCCTGCGCGACCAGGCGGTACGGGTTGCCATGGCGCTTCAGCCACGCCAGCGCGTTCGCGGACTCGTCCTTGTAATTGAGGCCGATGACCGGCGCGGGATCGTCCTTCGCGAGCGCCGTGACCACCGGGTGCTCCTGCAGGCAGGGCGGGCACCACGAGGCCCAGACGTTCAGCACCCACACCTGCCCGATCATGTCCTTCTCCGAAAAGCGCTTCGCGGGCGCCTCGAGCAACGGCAGCTCGAAGGCGGGCGCCGGCTTGCCGATCAGCGGCGAGGGCACTTCGCGCGGATTGAGCGTCAGGCCGACGGCGAGCACCCCCACCAGCGCGACGAACACGCCGACGATCCAGCCGCGGCTCACGCCATCGCCTCGGCGGTCTCGCGGCGCGCGGGTACGGTCACGCGGTAACGGCGGTCGGTCGCCGCGAGGAGCCCCCCGATCGCCATGATCAGGCAGCCGCCCCAGATCCAGTCGACGAACGGCTTCACCTGCGCCTTCACCAGCCATGCCCCGCCTTGCAGCGGGTCGCCGAGCGAGACGTACAGGTCGCGCGTCAGGCCCGTGTCGATGGCCGCCTCGGTCATCGTCTGCTCCTGCACCGTGTACAGGCGCCGCTCGGGCCGCAGGACCCTGACGGGGCGCCCGTCGCGCAGCACGGTGACCGTCGCCCGTGCGGCCTTGTAATTGGGGCCATCGACCGACCGCACCCCGTCCAGGCGGAACACGTAGCCGCCCACCGCCAGGGTGTCGCCGGGCTTCATGTTCGCGTCCTCCTCGCGGTCGTAGCCCTTGACCAGCGTCACGCCGACCACGAACACCGCCACGCCGACGTGCGCGACCACCATGCCGTAGTGCGCGCGCGTCTGCCGCAGGCCCTTGCGCAGCGTGAGGAGCGCCGCGGCGACGATCCACAGCGCGAGCGCGAGGCCGAAGCCGACCAGCGCGCTCCAGCGCCCCAACGCGAATGGCAGCAGCAGCCCCAGCACGGCGCTCACGCCGAGCGCCCAGCGCAGCTGCACGGCGAGCTCGGGCAGGCTGGCGCGCTTCCAGCGCGCGAGCGGCCCCACGCCCATCAGGAACAGCGCCGGCGCCATCAGCGGCACGAACACCGCCTCGAAGTACGGCGGCCCGACCGAGATCTTGCCGCCGCCCACCGCGTCGAGCACGAGCGGATAGAGCGTGCCGAGCATGACCGCGCCCGCGGCCGCCGCGAGCAGCACGTTGTTGGCGAGCAGCATCGACTCGCGCGACACCGGCGCGAACGAGCCGCCCAGGCCGATGCGCGCGGTGCGCCACGCGTACAGCCCGAGCGCGCCGCCGATGGTGAGCGCGAACAGGCCGAGGACGAAGACGCCGCGCTTGGGATCGACCGCGAAGGCGTGCACCGAGGTGAGCACGCCCGAGCGCACCAGGAACGTGCCGAGCAGGGACAGGCCGAAGGCGATGATGGCGAGCAGCACCGTCCAGCTGCGGAACGCGCCGCGCTTCTCGGTGACCGCCAGCGAGTGGATGAGCGCGGTGCCGATCAGCCAGGGCATGAAGGACGCGTTCTCCACCGGGTCCCAGAACCACCAGCCGCCCCAGCCGAGCTCGTAATAGGCCCAGCCGCTGCCGAGCGCGATGCCGATGGTGAGGAACATCCAGGCGACGGTGGTCCACGGCCGCGACCAGCGCGCCCAGGCGGCGTCCAGCCGGCCCGAGAGCAGCGCCGCGACCGCGAAGGCGTAGGCCACCGAGAAGCCCACGTAGCCCATGTAGAGCATCGGCGGGTGGATCACCATGCCCGGGTCCTGCAGCAGCGGGTTCAGGTCGCGCCCGTCGGCGGCCGCGGGGAACAGGCGGTCGAACGGGTTGGAGGTGAACAGCAGGAAGGCGAGAAAGCCCGCGCTCACCAGGCCGAGGATGCCGAGCACGCGCGCCGCCATCTCCTCGGGCAGGTGCCGGCTGAACATCCCCACCGCCGACATCCACACGCCGAGCATCAGGATCCAGAGCAGGAGCGAGCCCTCGTGCCCGCCCCAGGCACCGGCGACGCGGTAGTGCAGCGGCAGCGCGGAGTTCGAGTTCTGCGCGACGTACTGCACGCTGAAATCGTTGGTGACGAACGCGTACACCAGGCAGCCGAAAGCGAACGCGACCAGCAGCGCCTGCGTGTGCGCCGCGGGGCGCGCGACCGCCATCCAGCCTTCGTCGCCGCGATGGGCGCCCGCGAGCGGCAGCACGCCCTGCACCAGGGCGACGACCAGGGCGAGCGACAGCGCGAGTTGTCCGAGCTCGGGGATCATTTGAGCGTCTTCGACATGCGTTCCTCCATCTGCTGGGCGCGCTTCACCGCCTCGCTCGCCTCGGGCGGCATGTAATTCTCGTCGTGCTTGGCGAGCACTTCCTTCGCGTGGAACACGCCGTCGGCGCCGAGCACGCCCTGCGCGACCACGCCCTTGCCCTCGCGGAACAGGTCGGGCAGCGCGCCCTGGTAGACGACGGGGATGCTCCTCGCGGTGTCGGTGACGAGGAAGCGCACCTCGACGCCGCTGCGCTTCACGCTGCCCGCCTCCACCATGCCGCCGATGCGGAACGTGCGCCCCTGCGGCGCTTCCTTCGCCACCACCTGCGAGGGCGTGAAGAAGAACACCAGGTTCTTCTCGAAGGCCGACAGCACCAGCGCCGCCGCGACGCCGAGCGCGGCGACGCCCAGGCCGATCGCCGCCAGGCGCTTATGCCTTGGCTTCACGCGACCTCCGGCGCAGCAGGACGATCTCCAGCGCGAGGCCGGCGAGCGTCACGAAATACGAACCCCAGACGTAGAAGCCCTTGCCGCCCATCGCCCAGAACTCGCTCCACCCGCCCCAGCTCATTCGCGCTCCCGGATGATGCAGCGCACGCGCATCAGGACCGCCGCGATGGCGTAGGCCCAGAAGGCAAGCGACATGACGAGCATCCCGGTCAGCATGGTGCTCGCCATGCTCGGCGCGCGCGTGAGGCTGACCGAGGCGCCCTGGTGCAGCGTGTTCCACCACTGCACCGAGTAGTAGATGATGGGGACGTTCACCGCGCCGACGATGGCGAGCACGGCGCCCGCGCGGTCGGCGCGGCGCGGGTCGTCGATCGAGGCCTGCAGCGCCATGAACCCCAGATAGAGGAAGAGCAGGATGAGTTCCGAGGTGAGCCGCGCGTCCCACACCCAGTAGGCGCCCCAGGTCGGCCGGCCCCACAGCGCGCCCGTCCACAGGGCGAGGAAGGTGAACAGGGCCCCGGTCGGCGCGATCGCGCTCGCCATCATGGCCGAGAGGCGCGTGTTGAACGCGAGGCCGATCGCCGCCCAGAAGGCCATGACGAGGTACAGGAACATCGACATCCACGCGGCGGGCACGTGGATGAAGATGATGCGGTACACCTCGCCCTGCTGCGCATCGGTCGGCGCGACGAAGAAGCCGATGTACAGCCCCACGGCCGCGAGCGCCGCGGCGAGCCCCCAGCAGACGGCCGCGATCCGCCCGGCCAGCGGGAAGAACGTCTGGGGGGAGGCGAACCAGAACCAGCGAATCGCAGTGCTCATTCCGTCGATATCCGCAATGCCGCCGCAATGGCCCACGGCGCGAAGGCCGCCGACACCACCAGCAGCGCGCCGAGCACCTGCAGCTGGGCGCCCGCCGCCAGCCCCGCCGCCGCCATCTCGACGCTGCCCGCCCCCAGGATGAGGACCGGCACGTAGAGCGGCAGCACCAGCAGCGCGAGCAGCACGCCCGCGCCGCGCAGGCCGAGGGTCAGCGCCGCGCCGATCGCGCCGATGAAGCTCAGCACCGGCGTACCCAGCAGCAATGATAAGGCAAGCGTGCCCCACAGTTCCGGCGCGAGGTCATACTGCAGGGCGAGCAGCGGCGCGAGGGCGACGACGGGCAGCCCCGACACCAGCCAGTGGGCGAGCACCTTGGCGGCCGAGAGCACGCCGAGCGGCGCCGCCGCGAGCAGCATCTGCTCGAGCGTCCCGTCGGCGTGATCCGCGGCAAACAGGCGCTGCAGCGACAGCATCGACGACAGCAGCGCCGCCACCCAGATGACGCCCGGGGCGACGGCCCGCAGCAGGTTCGGCTCCGCGCCGATGCCGAGCGGGAAGAGGCTCGCCACGATCACGAAGAACAGCAGCGCCGTGGCCGCGTCGCCCGGCCGGCGCAGCACGACCCGCAGGTCGCGGGCCACCAGCGTGCGCGCGATCGAGATCATCCCAGCTGCAGCACGCGGTGCACGGCCGCCTCGATGCTCGCTTCCTGGTGCGTGCTGTAGACCACGGCGCCGCCGGCGGCCAGGTGGCGGCCGATGAGCGATTCGGTGAGCCGCGCCGCGGCGGCGTCCAGCGCGGCGAAGGGCTCATCGAGCAGCCAGAGCGGCGCATCCGCGCTCAGCACCAGGCGCGCGAGCGCTGCGCGCCGGCGCTGGCCCTGCGAAAGCCGTCGCACGGGTCGCGGCTCCGCGGGCAGGCCGTAGCGCTCGAGCGCCTCGCGCACCGACTGCGGGGAGGCCGGACGGCCCGCCAGCTCGCAGGCGACCGACAGGTTCTCCGCGGCCGAGAGCTCGTCCTTGACGGCGGGCGCGTGCCCGAGGAAGACCAGCTGCCGCGCGAATTCCTCGCGCAGCGCGCGGATCGGCCGGCCCTGCCAGCGCACCTCGCCCGCGTCCGGGTCGAGCAGGCCGGCGAGCACCTTCAGCAGGGTGGTCTTGCCCGCGCCGTTCTCGCCCGCCACGCGCAGCAGCTCGCCCGGCGCGAGCGCGAAGGCGAGCCCCGCAAACAGCGCGCGCCGCTGGCGCGCGCACTCCAGTCCCACCGCTTCGAGCATCGCGTTCCACGGGCGATTCGAGGGCCGCTATTCTTGCAGAAATCCGGGGGGCGCCCGCCCGGGGGAAACAAAAACCCCGCGGGCGGACCCGCGGGGCTTCCGGCAAGAGACGGCCGGCTAGAACTTGTACTTGGCCATGCCGTACACCATGTTGGCGCTGTACGGCTGGAAGGAGTACTGGCCGGTCACCGAGCCGGCAGTGTTGGTCGTGCTGGTCACGTAGCGGCTGCCGGTGTAGCCGATGTCGTCGTA
>DASUFW010000063.1:0-49567 GCA_036274335.1 Burkholderiales bacterium
GATCTTCTCCTTTTCGCCCGCGTCCAGCTTGTCGCCGTAGTCCTTGAGCGATTTTTTCACCGAGTGCGCCAGCGCCTCGGCCTGGTTGCGCGCGGTCACCAGCTCGAGGGTCTTGCGGTCCTCCTCGGCGTGCGCCTCGGCGTCCTTCACCATGCGCTGGATCTCGGCCTCGTTCAGGCCCGAGCTGGCCTGAATCTTGATCTTGTTCTCCTTGCCGGTGGCCTTGTCCTTCGCGCCGACGTGCAGGATGCCGTTCGCGTCGATGTCGAAGGTGACCTCGATCTGCGGCATGCCGCGCGGCGCCGGCGGGATGTCGGTGAGGTTGAACTGGCCGAGCGACTTGTTGCCGCTCGCCATGTCGCGCTCGCCTTGCAGGACGTGGATCGTCACCGCGTTCTGGTTGTCGTCGGCGGTGGAGAACACCTGCTGCGCCTTGGTCGGAATCGTGGTGTTCTTCTGGATCAGCTTGGTCATGACGCCGCCGAGCGTCTCGATGCCGAGCGAGAGCGGCGTCACGTCGAGCAGCAGCACGTCCTTGACGTCGCCTTTCAGCACGCCCGCCTGGATGGCGGCGCCGATCGCCACCGCCTCGTCGGGGTTGACGTCTTTCCGCGGCTCCTTGCCGAAGAACTCGCGCACCTTGTCGACCACCTTCGGCATGCGCGTCTGGCCGCCGACCAGGATCACGTCGGCGATGTCGCCGACGCTCACGCCGGCGTCCTTGATCGCGATGCGGCAGGGCTCGATCGTCCGCTGGATGAGCTCGTCGACCAGCGACTCGAACTTGGCGCGGGTGATCTTCATGGTCAGGTGCTTGGGCCCCGACGCGTCCGCCGTGATGTACGGCAGGTTGATCTCGGTCTGCTGCGAGGACGACAGCTCGATCTTCGCCTTCTCCGCCGCGTCCTTCAGGCGCTGCAGCGCGAGCACGTCCTTCGCCAGGTCGACGCCGGCGTCCTTCTTGAACTCGGTGACGATGTGGTCGATGAGGCGCTGGTCGAAGTCCTCGCCGCCGAGGAAGGTGTCGCCGTTGGTGGAGAGCACCTCGAACTGCTTCTCGCCGTCGACGTCCGCGATCTCGATGATGGAGACGTCGAACGTGCCGCCGCCGAGGTCATAGACCGCGATCTTGCGGTCCTTCTTCTCCTGCTTGTCCAGGCCGAAGGCGAGCGCCGCCGCGGTGGGCTCGTTGATGATGCGCTTCACGTCCAGGCCGGCGATGCGGCCGGCGTCCTTCGTCGCCTGGCGCTGCGAGTCGTTGAAGTAGGCGGGGACCGTGATCACGGCCTCGGTGACTTCCTCGCCGAGGTAGTCCTCGGCGGTCTTCTTCATCTTGCGCAGAACTTCCGCCGAGACCTGCTGGGGCGCGAGCTTCTTGCCGCGCACCTCGACCCAGGCATCGCCGTTGTCCGCCTTGACGATCCTGAAGGGCATCAGGTGGATGTCCTTCTCGACTTCCTTCTCGCCGAAGCGCCGGCCGATGAGGCGCTTCACCGCGTACACGGTGTTCTTCGCGTTGGTGACCGCCTGGCGCTTGGCGGGCGCGCCGACCAGGACTTCTCCGTCCTCGGTGTAGGCGACGATCGAGGGCGTCGTGCGCGAGCCCTCGGAGTTCTCGATCACCTTCGGCTTGCCGCCTTCCATGATGGCGACGCAGGAGTTCGTGGTGCCGAGGTCGATGCCGATGATCTTAGCCATGGGGGATCCTTCAGTTCGATTCCAAGTTACTGTCGGAGATGGGGTTTGCCGCCGGATTTTCAACCGCTTTCGGCTTGGAGACGGTCACCAGGGCGGGCCGGACGACCCGCTCGTGCAGCGCATAGCCCTTTTGCAGGACGCTGACCACGGTGTTCGGCTCCTGATCGGACTCGACCGCCGCCATCGCCTGGTGGCGATGCGGGTCGAAGCGCTGGCCCGGCTCGGCGCTGACGGGACTCACGCCTGCCCGCTCCAGCGCTCCCGAGAGCTGCTTGCGGGTGACTTCCACGCCGGCGCGGGTCGCTTCCGCATCCCCGCCCTCCTGGGCGAGCGCGGCTTCGAGGCTGTCCAGGACCGGCAGGAGGTCCTCGACGATGCGCTCCGAGGCGAACTTGCGGGCTTGCGCGATCTCTGTCTGGGCCCGCTTGCGGGCGTTCTCGGCGTCGGCCAGCGCCCGGAGCCAGGCTTCGCGGTGCTCCTCGGACTTGGCGCGGGCCTCGGCCAGGGCATCGCCCGGCGTATCGGCCTCCGCCGCCCGCGGCGCGGGCGGAATTTTGTCAGCTTGCGGCTCGGCTTCGGACATCTGGGAAAAAGGTGGGCTTCAAACCCTTCTATATTGGGCTGGGGGAGGGGCATTCAAGCCCCGATCGTCTTCTTTTTCCGGAACTTGGCGTGGCAGCGGGCATTTGGAAGAGGATCCGTTCGCGGGTATCATTTCACATTAAATCGGTGCAATAAAAGACTGACGGTAAAAGGTTTAATTTGCACCTCTGATGGACCGCGAGGGGACGGGCAGCATTGTGAGCGATATCGCGCCGGGGTCCGCCAAGATCCTGGTCATCGACGACAGCAATACCATCCGGCGCAGCGCGGAGATGTACCTGCGCCAGGCGGGCTTCGAGGTCGTCCTGGCCGAGGACGGGTTCGACGCGCTCGCGAAGATCAGCGACCACCAGCCCCGGGTGATCTTCGTCGACATCATGATGCCGCGGCTCGACGGCTACCAGACCTGCGCGCTCATCAAGCAGAACCCGCATCTGAAGTCGACGCCCGTCATCATGCTCTCGAGCAAGGACGGCGTGTTCGACCGTGCGCGCGGCCGGCTGGCGGGCTCTGACCGCTACCTCACCAAGCCCTTCACCCGGGAAGCGCTGATCCAGACCGTTCAGGAATACGTAAAGGCGCCGCAGTCCACGAGCTGAGCGCGCCGAACCCATTCACCCGAGCTTCAGGAACCCCCATGCCCATCCGTAGCGTGCTCATCGTCGACGACTCTCCCACCGACCGCCAGTACCTGCTGGACATCCTCGCCAAGAGCGGCTTCCAGGTCGCCACGGCGCAGAGCGCGGAGGAGGCGCTGGACAAGGTCCGCCAGCAGCGGCCGGATCTCGTGCTCATGGACGTGGTGATGCCCGGCCAGAACGGGTTCCAGGCGACCCGCACGCTGAGCAGGGACAGCGCCACGAAGGACATCCCGGTGATCATCTGCACCACCAAGGGACAGGACACCGACCGCATCTGGGGCATGCGGCAGGGGGCGCGCGACTACATCGTCAAGCCGGTCGCCCCGGCGGACCTGCTCGCCAAGATCGCGGCGCTGGGCTGATGGCCGACCGGACTTCGCTGCGGGAGTACCAGCGCGAGCTGTCGGCCCGGCTGCAGGCGGCGGGCAACGTGCGCGTGGCCTCGAAGGTCGGCCTGCAGGTCGCCGGGCAGCACTGGCTGGTCGATCTTCGCGACGCCGGCGAGGTGATCCCCGTGCCCGCCATCACCCCCGTTCCGCTCACGCGCCCCTGGTTCAAGGGGGTGGCGAGCATCCGCGGCAACCTGGTCAGCGTGATCGACTTCGGCGCGTTTCTGGGCGCCGGCGCAGCCGGCGGGGGCGAGCAATCCCGGCTGCTGCTGCTCAGCGAGCGGTTCCGGATGGGCAGCGCGCTGCTCGTAGACCGCTCGCTCGGCCTGCGCAGCGACGAGCAGCTGAGCGAGCGCCCGCGCGCGGATCGCGCCGCGCCGTGGGTGCGGGCCGAATACGACGACGCGCTGGGGCACACCTGGCGCGAGCTGGACCTGGCGCAGCTGGCGCAGGACCCGGAATTCCTGAACGTGGGAGCGTGACGCGATGCGAGGCAAATGGATCGACTTGAGGAGCAGAGTTGCGCTGGCGCTGGCGGCCGCGTGCGCCCTGCTGGCTGCCGCCCCGGCGGGCGCGGAGGACGGGATCAGCGCCGACCGCATCCTGCTCGGCCAGTCCGCGGCGTTCACCGGGCCCGCCGCGCAGCTCGGCATCCAGATGCGCGACGGCATGAAGGCGTACTTCGACATGGTCAACGCCCGGGGCGGCGTGCACGGCCGCAAGATCGAGCTGCTGTCGCTGGACGACGGCTACGAGCCGGCGCGCTGCGCGCCCAACACGCACCGCCTGATCGAGCAGGAGAAGGTGTTCGCCCTGATCGGCTATGTCGGCACGCCGACGATGGCCGTCGCCTATCCGATCCACACCAAGGCCCGCGTACCGCTGGTCGGCCCCTTCACCGGCGCCGAGCTGCTTCGCTCGCCTTTCAACCGCTACATCTTTCACGTGCGCGCCAGCTACTACGACGAGACCGAGAAGATCGTCGAGCAGGTGGTGTCGATCGGCGGCAAGAAGATCGCCGTGTTCTACCAGAACGACAGCTACGGCCAGGCGGGCCTGAAGGGCGTGGAGATCGCGATGCAGAAGCGGGGCCTCAAGATCGCGGCCCTCGGCACGGTGGAGCGGAACACGGTGAAGGTCGAGGAGGCGGTGAAGGCCATCAACGCCGCCAAGCCGGACGCCGTGGTCATGATCAGCGCCTATACCTCGATCGCCGAGTTCGTGCGCCAGATGCACAAGGCGGGCTCCACGGCGACCTTCTACAACGTGTCGTTCGTCGGCAGCAAGGCGCTCGCGGACGCGCTCGGCGACGAGGGCGTGGGCGTCGCCATCTCCCAGGTGGTGCCGTTTCCCTGGGGCACCGCGGTGCCCGTGGTCAAGGAATACCAGCAGCTGTCCAGGAAGGCGGGCCACACCGACTACAACTTCAGCGCGGTGGAGGGGTTCCTGGTCGCCAAGGTGTTCGTCGAGGGCCTGCAGCGTGCGGGCCGCAACCTGACGCGCGAGGGGTTCATCGACGCCATGGAGCGCATGCGCGACGTCGATCTGGGCGGCTTCTTCATCGGCTACTCGCCGACCAACCACGCGGGCTCGAAGTTCGTCGACCTGACGATCATCGCGCGCGGCGGCAAGTTCCTGCGATAGGGGGAATGCGATGGCGATCAGTACGGAGGCTCTGAATTCACCCGTCGCCGTGGATAGCGACGACGCCCAGGCGCACCGCGCCGCGGCCGGGACGGCCGCCGAGGCCGGCGGCGGCGTGTGGTTCATCGGACGGCTGCCCATCGCGCGACAGCTGCAGATCCTCATCGGCGCCCTGGTGGTGCTGCTGGCCGCGATTGCCGCGCTGGTGGTGCTGGATGCCCGGCAGGGGGCGTTCGGCACGGCGTACATCGCGGACGCCGGGAAACTGCAGACGCTCTCCCAGCGCCTGGCCAAGGCCGCGCAGCAGGCCTCGCAGGGCAACCCGGAGGCCTTCAAGCAGCTGCGCAGCAGCCGGGACGAGGTGTCGGCGCTGGTGCGGGTGCTCGCGTTCGGCGGGGACAGCGCCGGCGTGGACCTTCCGCCCACGCCCGCGAGCGTGCAGCCGCTGCTCAACGCGCTCGACCGCGAATGGGGCAAGACCGAGGCGAACGCCGCGCTGGTGCTGGCGGAGCAGGACAACCTGATCGCGCTCGGCAAGGCGGTGCGCGCGATCAACGCGAGCAACCCCGCGCTGCAGGAGCTCACCAGCGAAGTCGCGGCGCTCAGCGTGCAGACCAAGGGCTCGGCGCGCCAGAACGCGATCACCTCGCAGCTGATGATGCTCTCGCAGCGCATGGCCAAGAACGCCAACAACATGCTGGCGGAGAACGAGGTCGACCCGGAGGTCGCCTTCCTGCTGGGCAAGGACACCAACACGTTCCGCGACACGCTGCAGGGGCTGCTGCAGGGGAGCGACACGCTGCGCATCGAGCGGGTCGGGGACGCCGAAATGCGCGGCAAGCTGGGCGAGCTGCAGGCCGCGTACGAGGACTACCGGAAATCGGTCAGCGACATCCTCGGCAACCAGGCGCGCCTGGTGGCCGCCAAGCGCGCCGCGTTCCAGATCTTCAAGGACAGCGAGGCCCTGCTGCAGGCCGCGGTGCGCCTCAACGGCGGCTACGTCGAGCTGCTCGAGGGACGCACCTTCAACTACCTCGTCCTCGCGGCGCTCACGGCGCTGTCGCTCATCGTGCTGCTCCTCGTCGGCAAGGTCTACGTCGACGACAGCCGGCGCCGGGCGCTGGACAGCGAGCGGCAGAACCGCAGCAACCAGCAGGCCATTCTCCGCCTGCTCGACGAGATCAGCACCCTGGCGGACGGCGACCTCACGGCGCGCGCCGAGGTGACCGAGGAGATCACCGGCGCGATCGCCGACTCCATCAATTTCACGATCGACGAGCTTCGCCGCCTGGTGGCCGGCATCACGGGCGCGGCCGAGCAGGTGACCGCGGCGACCTCGGAGGCGCAGGCGACCAGCGCCCAGCTCCTGCAGGCGGCGCAGCGGCAGGCCGAGGAGATCCAGGAGACCGGCCAGTCGGTCACCCACATGGCGCAGTCGATGACCGATGTCTCGCGCAGCGCGCAGGACTCGGCCAAGGTCGCGCAGGCGTCCCTCAGCGTCGCGGAGAAGGGCGCGGAGGCCGTGCAGAACGCGATCCGCGGCATGAACGACATCCGCGACCAGATCCAGGAGACCTCCAAGCGCATCAAGCGGCTCGGCGAGTCGTCGCAGGAAATCGGCGAGATCGTGCAGCTCATCTCGGACATCACCGAGCAGACCAACGTGCTGGCGCTCAACGCGGCGATCCAGGCCGCGTCCGCGGGCGAGGCGGGCAGGGGCTTCACGGTGGTTGCCGAAGAAGTGCAGCGGCTGGCGGAGCGCTCCGCCGAGGCGACCAAGCACATCGGCGCCATCGTCAAGTCCATTCAGCGCGATACCCAGGACGCAGTCGAAGCCATGGAGCGCAGCACGCGCGGCGTGGTCGAGGGAACGCGCACGGCCGACGAGGCCGACCGGGCCCTGCGCGAGATCGAGCAGGTGTCCAACCGGCTGGCCGCGCTGATCGGCTCGATCTCCAACGCGACGGAGGAGCAGGCGGCCTCGGCGGCGCGCGTCGCGACGGCCATGAACGAGATCCTCGCCATCACGCGGATGACGACCGACGGCACCCGGCGCACGGCGAGCTCCGCGGAACGCCTCACCGCGCTCGCGGACGGCCTGAAATCGTCGGTTTCGGGCTTCAAGCTGGGCTGATCGCGCATGGGCGGCGCATCCGCGACCATCCTGTCCTGGATCACCGCCGAGGTGAACCAGGCGCTGGCGCGCGTGCGAGAGCGCATTGCGCAGTTCCGTGCCGACCCGTCCAAGGCCGCGGTCCTCGGACCCTGCCCGGAGCACCTGCACCAGGTGAGCGGCGCCCTGCGAATGGTCGGGCTGGCGGGCGCCACGCGCTTCTGCGAGGAGATCGAGGCGGGATTCCGGGCGGCGCACGAGGCGGAGCAGCCGAGCGCCGCGGGCCTGGAGGTCGTGGACCGTGCCGTGCAGGCGCTGCAGGACTTCGTCGACGGTCTGGAGCGCGGGCAGGCCAACGTGCCGCTCAAGCTGCTGGCGCTGTATCAGGAGCTGGGCGCGCTGCGCGGCGAGGCGGCATTGCCCGAGTCGGACCTGTTCTTCCCGGACCTGACGCTGCCGCCCCCAGCGCATCCGGAGGCGCGACCGCTGGATCCGGCCGCCTTTGCCGCGCTCGCGCAGTCCCGGCGCACGGCCTACCAGCGCGGCATGCTGGCGCTGCTTCGCAGGCAGGGGGGCAGCGAGGAGATGCGCGCGGCGCTCGACGCGCTCTATCAGGCGAGCGGCGAGCCGTCGGAGGGCGCGGCGCTGTGGTGGACCGCAGGCGGCCTGGCGGAAGCGCTGGCCGACGAACCGGACCCGCGATGGACGGTGCGCTTCCGGCCCTTGCTCAACCGCATCGACTTCCAGATTCGCGACGTGGCCGCAGGCGCGTCCGCCGGCAACGAGGCGTTGCTGCGCCTGCTTCTCTACGCCCTTGCGACCTGCCCGGTCGTGACGCCGCGCGTGAAGGAGATCAAGCAGCTGTACCTGCTCGATGCGCTCTTTCCGGAAGCGCAGTCGGGGGGCGCCCGTCCGGACATGGACTGGCTGCAGCCGGCGCTCGCGGACATGCGCGCGCGCCTGGAGGCGCTCAAGGGAATGTGGCTGCAGTACATCTCGGGCGAATCCAGTACCGCCGCCCGCTATCGCGAGCTGGTGGCGGAATTCCGCGGCAAGGCCGCCGAGCTCGGCAATGCGCCGCTCGGCAAGCTGCTCGACGCGGTGTCGGCCGCGGCGGGTCGCCTGCCCGACCCGTACGAGGCCCAGAACCAGTTCATGGTCATCGAAATGGCCGCGGCGTTCCTGCTGGCGGAGGGCGTAATCGAGAACTTCGCCGATCCGGCGCCCGACGTCGAGCAGCAGATCGGCATCATGGGCGCGTGGCTGCTCGCCGCGGCCGAAGGCAGGTCCGCGGGCGAGCTGCCGGCGGGGCTGCGCGCGGACCTGAGCGAGCGCATCGGCGCGCTGCAGTTGAGAGCCGAGGTGGCGCGCGAGATCGTCGCCAACCTCCAGCACGTCGAGAAGGTCCTGGACAGTTTCGCCCGCGACCCGGCGAAACGCGAGACGCTGCGGGAACTGCCGTCCTACCTGCACCAGATTCACGGCGCGCTGGACGTGCTGGACTTCCAGCAGGCCGCGCGGATCATTCCCATGTGCGAGGCGTGGATCGCGGCTTGCGCGGATCCCGCGCACGACGACCTCGACGCCCACGACATGGACTGGATCGCCGAGGGCCTGTCGAGCGTCGGCTTCTTCCTCGATCCGTGCCTGAAGGGGCGTGCGCCGGCCGACGAGGCGATCGAGCTGTTCTTCCGTCGCCATGACAAGGCCCATGCCCCCAGGCAACCCGGGCAGATGGACTCCACGGTCGTGCTGCCGGCAGCCGCATTGCAGGACGAAGTTTCGGATGCCGGGGTGCTCGACGCGGCGCAGATCGCCGGCGCTGCCGCAGCGGCGTTCGAGGCGCGCGATGTCGAGCCGGTCGCTGCAGCCCCCTCGGCCCCGGCCGCGAGCCAGGTCGATGCCGAGCTGCTGGATATCTACCTGGAGGAGGCCGGGGAGGTGCTGGGCGCCATCGAGGGCGCGCTGCCCCAGTGCCGGGCCCAGGCCTACGACCGTGACGCGCTCACCGTCATCCGCCGCTCGTTCCACACGCTGAAAGGCAGCGGCCGGATGGTCGGCCTGACGGCTCTGGGCGAGATCGCCTGGGAAGTCGAGCAGGTGCTCAATCAATGGCTGGAACAGCGCCGGCCCGCGACGCCGGCGCTGCTCGACCTGGTCGAGTCGGCGAGCGGGGCGTTCCGCGGCTGGGTCGATCGGCTGCGCCAGGGCGAATCCCAGGAAGGGATGGAGGGGAGGCCGTTGATCGAAGCGGCACGCGCCGTCCTGGCGGCCGGCCCCGAAGCCTTTGAGCCTCCCGCGTTGGCCCCGGTGCCGGTGGCCGAGCCCCAGGCGCCGGAAGAGGTCCTGGATTTCCTCGCGGCTTCGCAGCCGGTCGCGCGCGAACCGGAAGCCGAGGCGCCGTCCGCCCCGGCGGAGGCCGCGTCGCAGGAGCCCGCAATCCCGGCAACGGCCGAGGAGCCCGAGGAGATCGAGGTCGGCGGTCTGCGCCTCTCGCGCGCCTTCTTCGAGATCTACATGCGTGAAGCGGCCCAGCACGTGGCCACGCTGGAGGCCGAGTGCGCCGACTGGCGCCGGCAGGTGGGCAGTGAGGCGTCCCATGAGTTCGTGCGCGCTGCGCACACCCTGGCGAGCAGCTCGCGCACCGTGGGCTTCGCCCAGGTCGCGGACCTGGCCGAAGCATTGGAGCACTGGATGCCGCAGGCGCCGCGCACCGCGGCGGCGGATGCCGGCATGGTGCAGGTGGCCGTGGCGAACCTGCGCGCGATGGCCGACGCGCTCGCACGGCGGGAATCGCCCCCTGCGGCGCCCGCGCTGGTGCAGGGTCTGCACGAGCTGCTGCGGCGCCTGCGCGCACCGGCGCCCGCCGAGCCCGCCGCACCGCCGCCGCCGACGGTCGCCGAGCCGTCCGGGCCCGAAAAGCGCGTCATGCGCGACGACATCGACCCGCAGCTGCTGTCGGTTTTCCTGGAGGAAGCCCAGCAGCTGCTGCCGGTGATCGGCGGCGAGATGCGCGACTGGAAGGCCGACCCGGGCGATGCCCGGGCGATGCAGGCCCTGCAGCGCGCGCTGCATACCCTGAAGGGGAGCGCCCGCATGGCGGGCGCGATCCGCCTCGGCGAGCTGACCCACCTGATGGAAACCCGCATCGAGCTTGCCGCGGAGTCCCACACGGTGGAAGCGGGCCTGTTCGCCGAGCTCGAGGAAAAGCTCGACCGGCTCAGCATCGACGTCGAGCGGCTGGTGGCGGGGCCCGAGCCGGCGGCGCCGCCGCCGGGTGCGCCGGACGAGGAGCCCGCCCGGGAGGCGCCGCTGCCCGCGTCGGCCGCGATGCTGCGCATCCAGGCCGACACGCTCGATCACCTGATCAACGACGCGGGCGAGGTGAGCATCGCGCGCTCGCGGATCGAAGGCGAGCTGCGCGCGGTCAAGCAGTCGATCGGCGACCTGAGCGAGAGCATCGCGCGCCTGCGCAGCCAGTTGCGCGAGGTCGAGGTCCAGGCCGACAGCCAGATGCAGTCGCGCCTGTCGGTCATCGAAGAGCGGGACCGGGATTTCGACCCGCTGGAATTCGACCGCTACACACGGCTGCAGGAGCTCACGCGGCTGATGGCCGAGAGCCTGCAGGACGCGGCCTCCATCCACCAGTCGCTGCTGCGCGGCCTGGGGGAGACGGACGCTGCCCTCTCGCAGCAGGCGCGCATCAGCCGCGACGTGCAGCAGGAGCTGATGCGCATGCGCGCGGTGCCGTTCGCGATCCTCGACGAGCGCCTGTACCGCATCGTGCGCCAGACGACGCGCGAACTCGGCAAGAAGGCGGAGCTCGAGATCCGCGGCAGCCAGGTGGAGCTCGACCGCAGCGTGCTGGAACGGATCAGCGCGCCGCTCGAGCACATGCTGCGCAACGCGCTGGCGCATGGCATCGAGCTGCCGGCGGCCCGCGGCGCCGCGGGCAAGCCCGAGGCAGGACGCATCCGGGTGGCGCTGAGGCAGGAGGCCAACGAAATCGTGCTGACCGTCGGCGACGACGGCGCCGGCATCGATGTCGAGCGGCTGCGGGACAAGGCGGTGGCCCGCGGGCTGCTCGCGGCGGACGAGCGGCCTGAGCCGGCCGCGCTGACGCAACTGATCTTCGCCTCCGGCCTGTCTACCGCGGACTCGGTCACGGAGCTGGCCGGGCGCGGGATCGGCATGGACGTGGTGCGCAACGAAGTGACGGCCATCGGCGGCCGCGTGGAAGTGGAGTCGGTGCGCGGCCAGGGGACGACCTTCACCATCTACCTGCCGCTCACGCTGGCGGTGACGCAGGCGGTCCTGGTCCGCGCGGGCGGGAGCGTGCTGGCGGTGCCCTCGGCCACGGTGGAGCAGGTGCTGCGCCTGAAGTCGGACGCGCTCTCGGCCCACTACGCGGCGGGCCAGGTGGAATTCCAGGACCGGCCCTACGCGCTGCACGGGCTGGCTGCGCTGCTCGGCGTGGGCGGCGCGCCCGCGCCCGGGGACTACCACTCGGTGCTCCTGCTGCGCAGCGGTGCGCAGCGCGTCGCGCTGCATGTCGATGAACTCGTCGGCAACCAGGAAATCGTGGTCAAGAGCATCGGGCCGCAGCTCGCCCGCGTGCCCGGCGTGTCGGGCGCAACGGTCCTCGCCGACGGCGGCATCGTGCTGATCGTGAACCCGGTCGCGCTGAGCCAGCGCACGCGGGCGACGCAGGACTCGGGGGCCTTGCCGGTCGCCGCGCTGCCCATCTCGGTCCAGCCGGTCATCATGGTGGTCGACGACTCCCTGACCGTGCGCCGCGCGACCGGGCGGCTGCTCGAGCGGGAGGGCTACCAGGTCATCACGGCCAAGGACGGGCTCGATGCGCTGGAGCAGATGAAGTACGTGCACCCTTCCGTGCTGCTGGTCGACATCGAGATGCCGCGCATGGACGGCTTCGACCTTTCCCGGCAGGTGCGCAGCGACCCGGTCATGCGCCATATCCCGATCGTGGTGATCTCCTCGCGCACCGCCGAAAAGCACCGCAACCAGGCCGCGCAGCTGGGCGTCAACGCCTTCCTCGGCAAGCCGTACTCGGAATCCGAGCTGCTGCGCCACATCGCCGACCTGCTGGCCCCGGGCTCGCGTGCCGCCGCCGCCTGACGCGCGCGCCGACGGCGCCGCACCGGCAGCCGAGGCGCAGGTGCAGGTGGGCAAGTACCCGATCCTGCGCGAGATCGGGCGCGGCGCGACCAGCCACGTGTACCTGGCGCGCGACCCGTTCGCGAACCGCGAGGTCGCCATCAAGGTGTTCCTGTTCGACCAGCACGCCGACCCGCAGACCGAGCGCATGATGCACAAGGCGTTCCTCGCCGAAGCCTCGCTCGCCGGCAAGCTGAACCACCCGCACATCGTCGATATCCTCGATGCGGTCGCCGAGCCCGACCACAGCTACCTGGTGATGGAGTACATCTCGGGCACTGCGCTCGACGCGCACGCCGACGTCGCCACGCTGCTGCCGCTGGACAAGGTGGTGGAGATCATCTTCAAGTGCATCCGCGCGCTCGAGTACGCGTTTCAGCACGGCGTCATCCACCGCGACATCAAGCCCGCCAACATCCTCCTGTCCGCGGCGGGCGAGACCAAGGTGAGCGACTTCGGCGCGTCGTTCCAGCAGCGCGTCGGCCAGGAGACCACGCAGATCTCGGGGGTCGGATCCCCGGCGTACATGTCGCCGGAGCAGATCCGCATGGAGCCGCTCACGCACCAGACCGACATCTATTCGCTCGGCGTGACCATGTACCGGCTGCTGACCGGCCGGCTGCCGTACCAGGCGGCCACGCAGCCGGCGCTGACCTACGCGATCCTCAATACGCCGCCGGTGCGGCCCTCGATGCTGCGGCCCGAGCTGCCGCCCCTGCTCGACAAGCTCGTGATGACCGCGATCGACAAGGACCCGGCGCAGCGCTACCGCTCGTGGCTCGACTTCGGCAAGGACCTCAGCCAGGCGTTCGGCGCGCTGCGCATCTCCGGCGACGGGCCGTCGGACTCGGCGAGGTTCAGCGAGCTCCGCCAGATGGCGTTCTTCGAGGACTTCGGGGATGTCGCCCTGTGGGAGATCGTGCGCATCGCCACCTGGCGGAAGATTCCTGCGGGCACGGCGGTCGTGCGCGAGGGCGACCAGGGCGACAGCTTCTACCTCATCGTCTCCGGCTCCGTCGGCGTGACGCTGTCGGGCAAGACGGTGGATACCCTGCGGCGCGGCAGCTGCTTCGGGCGCATCCTCTATTTCGACGACCGCCTGGAGCGGCGCACCACGACCATCACCGCGCTGGGCGATCTCACGGCCATCGAGGTCAAGATCGCCGCGCTGCGGGTAGCGACCGATGCCTGCCAGGTGGCGTGCAACAAGGCGTTCATGCGCGTGCTGGTCGAGCGGCTGCTGCATGCCAACATGCAGCTGGCCGCCCGGGGATAGGAGGAAGCCGCATGCGACTTGTATTGGCCGTTCTGCTGATGGTGGCGGCCACTGCGCTCGCCGAGGACAACGCGGTGGAACGCTCGCTGCAAAAAACAGGGAAAGCGATCGAGCACGGCGCCAAGTCGGCGGGCCGCGCCCTGGATCGTACGGGCAACAACGTCGCCAAGGGCGCCGAGAAGGTCCACGACAAGATCGACGACAAGGTCAGGCCGAAGAAGAAGTAGCGATGTCGGCGAGCGCCGCGATCCAGCGCGGCGAGTCGTTGAGGCAGGGAATTGCGCGGAAATCTCCGCCGCCCGCGGCGCGGAACGCCTGCGCGCCCTCGATGGCGATCTCCTCCAGCGTCTCGAGGCAGTCGGCGACGAAGCCGGGGCAGATGACCGCCACGCGACGCGTGCGCGCCGCGCCCAGTTGGGCGAGGACCTGCGCCGTATAGGGCTGCAGCCAGCGTGCGGGTCCAAAGCGCGACTGGAACGTGACCCGGTAGCGTTCCCTGGGCAGGCCGAGCGCATGCGCGAGCAGCTCCGCGGTGCGCAGGCACTGGTCGCGATACGGGTCTCCCCGGTCGACCGCGCGCTGCGGGAGGCCGTGGAAGCTCATGACCAGCACGTCGGGCAACGCCCCGACGAGCCCGGCCAGCGCGGCAATGTAGCCGGGGTGCTGGTGGAAGTCCTCCACCATACGGGCGCTTGGTCCGATGACGTCCCGGATCGATTCGGTCGTGCTCCGGGCGTACTGCGGGTACAGGGGAATGACCAGCGGCGGGGCGGAAAACCTGCGCAGCGCACCGGCGATAGCGGGCTCGCCGTAGCGCATCGCGTACTCGACCTGGACGCCGCTCGCCTGCCGCAGAAGCGCCGCCTGGCGCGCCGTGTTCACGGCGAGAGGCGAGCCGGCGGCGGTCCAGATCTTCGCGTACTTCTGCGCGGACTGCGCGGGGCGGCGGCGCAGCACCAGGCCGTGCAGGAGCGGCAGCCACAGCCAGCGGGGCAGCTCCACCACGCGCGGGTCGGACAGGAATTCCGCGAGGTACGCCCGCACCGCGGCCGGCGTGGGCGCCGACGGCGTGCCGAGATTGACGAGCAGGATGCCGGTCAGGGCTTGGACAGCGCGCTCGACAGGAGCTTCGCGGTCACGTCGACCACCGGCACCACGCGGTCGTAGGCCATGCGCGACGGCCCGATCACGCCGACGGTCCCCACGACCTCGCCGTCCACCTGGTACGGCGCGCTGACGACCGCCACGTCGTCGGGCGCGGACACCCCCGACTCGCCGCCGATGAAGACCTGCACGCCCTGGCCGCGCAGCGACAGGTCGAGGATCTGCAGCAGCGCGGTCTTCTGCTCGAACAGCTCGAACAGCTGGCGAAGCCGGCGCATGTCCTGGGAGAGGTCCTGCACGGTCAGCAGGTTTCGCTCCCCCGTGATCACGTAGGGCTCGGTGCTCTCGGCCATCGCGCGGTTGCCCGCGTCGAGCGCGGCGCTCATCAGGTGCACCATGTCCTGCTTGATTTCGTGCAGCTCCTGCTGCAGGCGCTGGCGCACGTCCTCGAAGCTCTGGCCGCCGTAGTTCTGGTTCAGGTAGTTGGCCGCCGAGACGAGCTCGGCGGGCGTGTAGTCGCGCTCGGTGAACAGCACGCGGTTCTGCACGTTCCCGTCCTGGGAGACGATGATGAGCAGCACGCGCCGCTCCGACAGCCGCAGAAACTCGATGTGGCGGAACGCCGGGGTGCGGCGTCGCGGCGCCATGACCACGCCCGCGAAATGCGTCAGCTGCGACAGGATCTGCGAAGCCGCCTGGATCGCGCGCTGGGGGTTGTCCGGCAGCAGCTGGTCCTCCAGCTGGTGGAGCGTGCCGCTCTCGAGGGGCTTCACCACCAGCAGGCTGTCGATGAAGAAGCGGTAGCCGGCCGGCGTCGGTACCCGGCCCGCCGACGTGTGCGGGCTGGCGATGAAGCCGAGCTCCTCCAGATCCGACATGACGTTGCGGATGGTGGCCGGCGACAGGTCCAGCTCCGGGTGCCGGGACAGCGTGCGCGAGCCGACCGGCTGGCCCTCGGCGATGTAGCGCTCGATCAGCGTCTTCAGCAGGAGCTGGGCGCGTTTGTCGAGCATGCGCTGCATTCTACACATGCGGTTAGAATGCCGCGATGCCCAAGCCGGCGTTCTCGCGCATCGTGCTGATCGGCAAGCACACGCCCGAAATCGCCGAATCGCTGCGGGCGCTGCGCCAGCTGCTGCGCTCGCGCGGCTGCGAGGTGCGGGTGGAGCAGGAGACCGCCGCGCGCATCGGCGACGGCGAGGATTCCATCGCGCTCGAGCGGGTCGGCGCCTATGCGGACCTCGCCATCGTGCTGGGCGGGGACGGCACCATGCTCGGCGCGGCCCGCAGCCTCGCGCCGCATGGGGTTCCGCTCGTCGGGGTCAACCAGGGTCGGGTGGGCTTCATGACCGACATCGCACTGCGCGACCTGCCGGCGTCGGTCGGCGCCATCCTCGACGGCGACTACCGGCTGGAGGAGCGCGCGCTGCTCGATGCCGAGATCCTGCGCGGCAAGTCCCGGCTGCTGCGCACCGTCGCGCTCAACGAGGCCGTGGTCGGAAAAGGCTCGCAGGGGCGGCTCATCGAGGTCGAGGTGCACATCGACGGCGAGTATGTCTACGCGCTGCGCGCGGATGGGCTCATCGTCGCGACGCCGACCGGCTCCACCGCCTATGCCCTGTCGGCGCAGGGGCCGATCCTGCAGCCGGGCGTCGGTGCGTTCGCGCTGGTGCCCCTCAACCCGCACGTGCTTTCGGCGCGGCCGGTCAGCGTGAGCGACCGCAGCACGATCGAGGTGTCGCTGCTGAGAGCCCTCGATGCGCGCGCGCACTTCGATGGCCTGGCGCTCACCGAGCTGGCGCAAGGCGACCGGCTGGTCCTGCGTCGCGCGAAGAACGCGGCGCGCTTCGTCCATCCGCCGGGCTACAGCTACTTCGCGATGCTCAGGGAAAAGCTGTCCTGGAGCGAGGCGGCCGAGAGGGGCTCGGAGCAGGACTAGGGGGCGGGATGCTGCGCGTGCTTTCGGTTCGCGATTTCGTGATCGCCGAGCGCGTGGAGCTCGAGCCCGGCGCGGGCTTTGCCGTGCTGACGGGCGAGACGGGCGCCGGCAAGTCGATCCTCGTCGACGCGCTCGAGCTGCTGGTCGGCGGGCGGGCCGAGCCGACGCTGGTGCGCGAAGGCGCCGAGCGGGCCGAGCTATCCGCCGAGTTTGAGGTGGCGGCCGGCTCTCCGCTCGACGCCTGGCTGAATGTCAACGAGATGCAGGGGGATCCCGGCAGCCTGATCCTGCGCCGCACGCTCGAGCGCGGCGGGCGATCGCGCGCCTTCATCAACGGGCGCGCGGCGACGCTCGCGCAGCTGCGGGAGGCCGGCGAGTTCCTGGTCGACATCCACGGCCAGCACGAGCACCAGTCGCTGCTGCGCCCGGCGGCGCAGCGCGCGCTCCTCGACGCCCACGGCGGTGCCGAGGCGGCGGCGAGCGACTGCGAGCTGACGTTCCGGGAGTGGCAGCGGCTGAAGTCGCTGGCCGCCGAAGCCGAGCAGGCCCTCGCCCAGCGGGAGGCTGAGCGCGCCGAGCTCGACGAACGCCGCGCGCTGCTCGACAAGCTGGCGCCGAAGGAAGGCGAATGGGAGGCGCTCGCCGCCGAGCACCGACGCCTGCAGCACGGGTCGAGCTTGCTGGCGGGCGCGCAATCCGCCCTGGAGGCGCTCTCGGAGGGGGAAGGGGCAGGGCTCGCGCAGTTGAGCGCCGTCGCGACGCGGCTGCGTGCACTTGCCGAGCACGACGAGCGCCTCGCCCCGATCGTCGACCTGCTCGCGTCCGCGGAAGCGCAGGCCGGTGAAGCGATGCGCGAGCTGCGCCACTACGCCTCCGGGGTGGAGCTCGATCCCGAGGCGCTGCGCGAGGCCGAGGCACGCATCGAGGCATTGCACGCCGCCGGGCGGCGCTGGCGCGTCCGGCCGGAGGCCCTGGCGGCGCTGGCCGAGACCACGCGTGCCCGCCTCGCCGACCTGGCGCTCGCCGCGAGCCCCGAGGCGCTTCGCGCCGGCGTGGCGGCCGCCGAGGCGCGCTACGCCGCCGCCGCGAAGAAGCTCTCGGCAAAGCGCAAGGCGGCGGCGCGCACGCTTGCCGAATCGGTGACCGACGGAATGCAGAAGCTGTCGATGAGCGGCGGGCGCTTCGCGGTGTCGCTGCTGCCGCTGGAGGAACCGTCGGCGAGCGGCCTCGAGGCGGTGGCGTTCGAGGTGTCCTCGCATCCGAGCCTGCCGCTGCGTCCGCTCGCCAAGGTGGCCTCGGGCGGCGAGCTCTCCCGGATCAGCCTTGCGCTGCAACTCGTGTGCGCCGGCGCCTCCCCGGTCGGCACGCTGGTGTTCGACGAGGTCGATGCGGGAATCGGGGGTGCGACCGCCGAGGTCGTGGGCCGCTCGCTGCGGCGGCTCGGGCGCGAGCGCCAGGTCCTCTGCGTCACGCATCTCCCGCAGGTGGCGGCGCAGGGCGACGAGCAATGGAGCGTGCAGCGCTCAGGGCAGCGCGCGGGCAGGGTGGCCAGCCGCGTGGTGGCGCTGGACCGGCCGGCGCGCATCGAGGAGCTGGCGCGCATGCTGGGCGGAACGGAGATCACGGCGACGACGCGCCGGCACGCCGCGGAGATGCTGGACGCGGGCTGACCCGCCGGACTGGCTAGAGCGCCTTGCGGTGCGGGCAGTCCTGCTTGGTGCAGTCCGCGTACAGCGCGAGCGAGTGCCCGCGCAGCTCGAACCCGCGCTTGCGGGCGACCTCACTCTGCCGAAGCTCGATCTCGGCCTCGTAGAACTCCTCCACGCGGCCGCACTGGAGGCACACCAGGTGATCGTGGTGCCCGCCCTGATTGAGCTCGAAGACCGCCTTGCCCGTCTCGAAGTGCTGGCGCGACAGCAGCCCCGCCTGCTCGAACTGCGTAAGCACCCGGTAGACCGTGGCGAGCCCGATGTCGATGCCCTCCGCGACCAGGCTGCGATACACGTCCTCGGCGGACAGGTGGCGGACCTTGCTGTTTTCGAACAGCTCCAGCACCTTGCGCCGGGGCAGGGTGGACTTCAGCCCGATGTCCTTGAGACTCTGCGAGGAGCTCATCGATTATCATTATAAGACGATGGTGCGTACCGTCCGCGTCGCTCTTCTCGCCCTTGCACTGGCCGCCTGCGGGCCGCTGGCGCCCTATCGAATCGACATCCAGCAGGGCAACTTCGTGACCCAGGAGATGGTGGCGCAGCTGCGCAGCGGCATGACCAAGGAGCAGGTCCGGTACCTGCTGGGCACGCCGCTCATGACCGACATCTTCCACGCTGACCGCTGGGACTACGTCTACACGATGGACCGCCCGCGCCAGGACGTCGAAAGGCGCCGCCTGACCGTCTTCTTCGAGAACGACAAGCTGGTGAGGGTGGCGGGCGACGTGGTCGCGGCGGGCGCGGCGGACAAGGCGGCGCAATGAAGGTCGCCATCACGGGGGCGGGCGGGCGCATGGGCCGCGCGCTGGTCGAGTGCCTCGGGTCGGAGCCCGGCCTCACCCTCGGGGCCGCGCTGGAGGCGGCAGGGAGTCCGGCAATCGGCCAGTCTGCGGGCGGGCTTCGCATCGGCGCGGATCTCGGCGCCCTGGCCGGCGCCGACGTCGTGGTCGATTTCACGCGCCCCGAGGGCACGATGGCGCACCTGGACGCCTGCGTCGCGCACGGCAAGGCGATGGTCATCGGAACGACGGGATTCTCCGAGGCGCAGCGACGCCGCATCGCCGACGCCGCGCGGCGGATTCCGATCGCGCAGTCCCCCAATTTCGCGATCGGCGTCAACGTCGTGTTCCGGCTGGCGCAGACCGCGGCGGCCGCGCTGGGCGATGCCTACGACGTCGAGATCGTCGAGGCGCACCACCGGCACAAGGTGGACGCCCCCTCCGGGACGGCGCTCAAGCTGGGCGAGCTGGTCGCGGGCGCGCTGGGCCGCGACCTGGACAAGGTGGCGACGCACGGGCGCGCCGGGGACACGGGAGAGCGCCCTGCCAAAGCGATCGGCTTCCACGCCATCCGAGGCGGCGACATCGTCGGCGAGCACACGGTCATCTTCGCGGGCTCGGGCGAGCGCGTGGAAATCTCGGTCCGCTCCCAGAGCCGCATGACCTATGCCGCGGGCGCCCTGCGGGCCGCACGCTGGCTCGGCGGGCGCGCGCCGGGGCTGTACGACATGTTCGACGTGCTTGGCCTCAAGGCGCCGGGCGCGGTATAATTCCTCGCTCTGACGAGCGGGAGGGGCGCGAGCCTCTTCCGCTTTTTCACATCTACCTCCGGGAGTTGTGCTTTGCCTGCGCTCGAATCCGCTGTCCTCGTCCTTGCCGACGGGACGGTGTTTCGGGGGCGCGGCGTGGGCGCCCCGGGCCAGGCGGTCGGCGAGGTGGTGTTCAACACCGCCATGACCGGGTACCAGGAGATCCTCACCGATCCCTCGTACTGCGGCCAGATCGTGACCCTGACCTACCCGCACATCGGCAATACGGGGATCAACCCCGAGGACGAGGAGTCGCACAAGGTCTTTGCAGCGGGCCTCGTCGTGCGCGACGTGCCGGCGCTGATGTCCAGCTGGCGCGCGCGGCAGACGCTGCCGGCTTACCTGGCGGAGCGCAGCGTCGTCGCCATCGCCGACATCGATACGCGCCGGCTGACGCGCATCCTGCGCGAGAAGGGCGCGCAGGGCGGCTGCGTGATGTCCGGCGCGGTGAACGAAGCGCGTGCGCTCGAGGCCGCCCGTGCGTTCCCGGGGCTGGCCGGCATGGATCTCGCGAAGGAAGTGACCGTGCGCGAGCCCTACGAGTGGCGCGAGGGCCGCTGGGAGCTCGGGAAGGGCCACCGGATCGCCGGCCCGTCGACGCGCCACGTGGTCGCCTACGACTACGGCATCAAGCGCAATATCCTGCGGCTGCTCGCCGAGCGCGGCGCCCGCATCACCGTGGTGCCCGCGCAGACGCCGGCGCGCGAGGTCCTGCGCATGAAGCCGGACGGCGTGTTCCTGTCCAACGGACCTGGCGACCCGGAGCCGTGCGACTACGCCGTCGAGGCGATCGGCGAGATCCTGGAGACGACGCGCGTGCCCGTGTTCGGCATCTGCCTCGGCCACCAGTTGATGGGGCTCGCCTCCGGCGCGAAGACGGTCAAGATGAAGTTCGGCCACCACGGCGCCAATCACCCGGTGAAGGATCTCGATACCGGGCAGGTGGTCATCACCAGCCAGAACCACGGCTTTGCCGTCGATCCGGCGACGCTGCCCGCCCAGCTGCGCCCGACCCACGTTTCGCTGTTCGACGGCTCGCTGCAGGGCCTCGCGCGCACCGACCGGCCCGCGTTCTGCTTCCAGGGCCACCCCGAGGCGAGCCCCGGGCCGCACGACATCGGCTACCTGTTCGATCGCTTCACGAAGCTGATGGACGATGCCCAAGCGCGCTGACCTGCAGTCGATCCTGATCATCGGCGCCGGGCCGATCGTGATCGGTCAGGCCTGCGAGTTCGACTATTCGGGCGCGCAGGCCTGCAAGGCCCTGCGCGAGGAGGGCTACCGGGTGATCCTGGTGAACTCCAACCCGGCGACCATCATGACCGACCCCGAGATGGCGGACGCGACCTACATCGAGCCGATCAACTGGCCGACCGTGGCGCGCATCATCGAGCGCGAGCGGCCGGACGCGCTGCTGCCGACCATGGGCGGGCAGACGGCACTCAACTGCGCGCTCGACCTCGCGCGGGAGGGCGTGCTCGAGAAGTTCGGGGTCGAGATGATCGGCGCCTCGCGCGAGGCGATCGACAAGGCCGAAGACCGCGAGAAGTTCAAGGCGGCCATGTCGCGCATCGGCCTTGCTTCCGCGCGCTCCTCGCTCGCGCACTCGATGGAAGAAGCGCTGCAGGTGCAGGCCAACCTCGGCTTCCCCGTGGTCATCCGTCCCTCGTTCACGCTCGGGGGCAGCGGCGGGGGTATCGCCTACAACCGCGAGGAGTTCGTCGCCATCTGCGAGCGCGGGCTGGAGGCCTCGCCCACCAACGAGCTGCTGATCGAGGAGTCGGTGATCGGCTGGAAGGAATTCGAGATGGAGGTGGTGCGCGACCGCGCCGACAACTGCATCATCGTCTGCTCGATCGAGAACCTCGATCCCATGGGCGTGCACACCGGCGACTCGATCACCGTCGCGCCGTCGCAGACGCTCACGGACAAGGAATATCAGATCATGCGCGACGCCTCGATCGCCGTCCTGCGCGAGATCGGGGTCGACACGGGTGGCTCGAACGTCCAGTTCGCGATCAATCCCGACGACGGCCGCATGCTGGTGATCGAGATGAACCCGCGAGTCAGTCGCTCGTCGGCGCTCGCCTCGAAGGCGACCGGCTTCCCGATCGCCAAGGTGGCCGCCAAGCTCGCGGTGGGCTATACGCTGGACGAGCTCAGGAACGACATCACCGGCGGCGCGACGCCAGCCTCGTTCGAGCCCGCCATCGATTACGTGGTCACCAAGGTGCCGCGCTTCGCCTTCGAGAAGTTCCCGCAGGCGAACGACCGCCTGACCACGCAGATGAAGTCGGTCGGCGAGGTGATGGCGATCGGCCGGACGTTCCAGGAATCGCTGCAGAAGGCGATGCGCGGCCTGGAGATCGGGGTCGACGGCCTCAACCAGCGGACCACCGACCGCGAGACGATCGAGCGCGAGCTCGGCGAGCCCGGTCCGGAGCGCATCTGGTACGTGGGAGACGCGTTCGAGAACGGCTTCACGCTGGAGGAGGTCCACCGGCTGACGCACATCGATCCCTGGTTCCTCTCCCAGATCCAGGAGATCGTCGAGCTCGAGATGCGGCTGGACGATCAGAAGCTGGCCGACATCGACGCCGACACGCTGCGCATGCTCAAGCGCAAGGGATTTTCAGACCGGCGCCTCGCGTACCTCTTCAACACCGGCGAGATGGCGGTGCGCGATAAACGCCAGAAGCTCGGCATCCGGCCTGTCTACAAGCGGGTCGATACCTGCGCGGCCGAGTTTGCTACGAAGACCGCGTACCTGTACTCCACGTACGAGGAGGAGTGCGAGGCCGAGCCGACCGCGCGACGCAAGGTCATGGTCCTGGGCGGCGGGCCCAACCGCATCGGGCAGGGCATCGAGTTCGACTACTGCTGCGTGCATGCCGCCTTCGCGCTGCGCGATGCCGGGTTCGAGACCATCATGGTCAACTGCAACCCGGAGACCGTGTCCACCGACTACGACACCTCCGACCGGCTGTACTTCGAGCCCCTGACGCTCGAGGACGTGCTCGAGATCGTCGACAAGGAGAAGCCCTGGGGCGTCATCGTGCAGTACGGCGGACAGACGCCGTTGAAGCTGGCGCGCGACCTGGCGGCCGCCGGCGTGCCGATCATCGGCACGAGCGCGGACTCGATCGACGTCGCGGAGGACCGGGAGCGGTTCCAGAAGCTGCTGGAGAAGCTGAAGCTTCGCCAGCCGCCGAATCGCACGGCGCGCTCGGCCGCCGAGGCGGCCAAGCTCGCGGAGCAGATCGGCTACCCGGTGGTGGTGCGGCCGAGCTACGTCCTGGGGGGACGGGCCATGGAGATCGTGCACCACCAGTCCGACCTCGAGCGCTACATGAAGAACGCCGTCAAGGTGTCGAACGACGCGCCGGTGCTGCTCGACCGCTACCTCTCCGACGCCATCGAGGTGGACGTCGACTGCATCGCGGATGGCCAGGACGTCCTGATCGGCGGGGTCATGGAGCACGTGGAGCAGGCGGGCGTGCACTCGGGGGACTCCGCCTGCTGCCTGCCGCCGCATTCCCTGTCGGCGGACCTCGTGCAGGAGCTGCGCCGGCAGACCGAGATGATGGCGCGCGCCCTGCAGGTGCGCGGCCTGATGAACGTGCAGTACGCGATCCAGGGCACGACCGTCTACGTGCTCGAGGTCAACCCGCGCGCTTCGCGCACGGTGCCCTATGTCTCCAAGGCGACGGGCCGCCCGCTCGCCAAGATCGCCGCCCTGGCGATGGCCGGTACCGGCCTGGCTGCTCAAGGGGTGGTAGGCGACATCACGCCGCCGTATTACTCGGTCAAGGAAGCCGTCTTTCCGTTCAGCAAGTTCCCGGGCGTAGACACCATCCTCGGACCGGAGATGAAGTCCACCGGCGAAGTGATGGGCGTCGGGGAGTCCTTTGGCGAGGCTTTCGTGAAGTCGCAGCTCGCGGCGGGCGTGCGCTTCCCGAAGGGCGGGCGTGCGTTCATCAGCGTGCGAGACGGTGACAAGGCGCAGGCGGTCGGTGTGGCGCGCGACCTGGTGGAGCTCGGCTTCACGGTCATCGCGACGCGCGGGACGGCCGCGGCGATCGCGGCGGGCGGGGTCGCCGCGACCCCGGTCAACAAGGTTGCCGAAGGGCGGCCACACATCGTCGACATGATCAAGAACGGCGAAGTGAGCTTCATCGTCAACACGGTCGAAGACACGCGTACCGCGATCTCGGACTCGCGCTCGATCCGCACCACGGCGCTGCAGGCCCGGGTCACCTACTACACGACCATCGCGGGCGCGCGGGCTGCCTGCGCCGGCATGAAGCACCTTGCCCGGCTCGAGCCGTACCGCCTGCAGGACCTGCACGCGAAGCTCGGCGCTCCCCTCGGCACGCCGCGCGCGGTAGCATCCGTCTGATGGCCAAGACCCCCATGACCCTGCGCGGCGCAGAGCTGCTGCGCACCGAATTGCACCGGCTCAAGACCGTCGAGCGCCCCGCGACCTCGCAAGCCATCGCGGAGGCGCGCGCCCATGGCGACCTGTCGGAGAACGCGGAATACGATGCCGCGCGAGAGCGCCAGGGATTCATCGAGGGGCGCATCTCCGAGATCGAGGCCAAGCTCGGCAATGCGCAGGTCATCGATCCGAAGCTGCTGGATGCCGATGGACGCTGCGTTTTCGGCGCCACCGTGGAGCTCGAGGAAAAGGGCAGCGGGAGCGCCACCTACCAGATCGTCGGCGAGGACGAGGCGGACATCAAGGCGGGGCGCATCTCCATCAGCTCGCCGATCGCGCGGGCCCTGATCGGCAAGGAAGCGGGCGACCTGGTGGACGTGCAGACGCCCGGCGGCATCAAGCGGTACGAGATCATCGACGTCCGCTACGAGTAGTTCGGAAGCGCCCTGCCGTTATCGTCGAGTCCGGAGCGTCGCGCATGCTCGTGCGTCCTCTGAAATCTCGAAGCCCGATACTCCAATTGTCAGATTGAGTTAGCGTCGAATTTCGGACTCGCGGGCAACGCGAGCCGCGTATCTCGGGGTCCTCCCCCGCGCCGAGGCCGTCCGTTCGTGACGGGCTTGGCAAGCGGACCTTGCTGCTTGTGCGGTAGTTCCTCCGCCGTCTCCGCTCGTTCCCGGTCTTCGACCACTCGTCGGAGGCGCTGGAGAACCTCGTGCAGGAGCCGCCAATCTTTCAGCAAAGGAAAAGGTATGAAGTTCCGTCAACCCAGATGAGTTTGCAGTGCCTGACAACGCCATTGCACTGCCTGCCGATCGCAGGGCGCAAGCGCCCTACAGTCGTTCTCATGCGGGAACTCCCGAGGCAGGCCGGCGTCACGCTGGTCGAGCTGCTCATTGTCATGGTGATCGTCGCGGTGCTGGCGACGATTGCCTACCCGTCCTATCAGAACCACGTGCGCAAGGCGAATCGCGCCGCTGCGCAGTCCTTGCTCATGCACATTGCCAATCGCGAGGCGCAGTACATCCTCGACGCGCGCAACTATGCGATGGGGCCGGGAGCGCTGGCGGCGCTCAATGTCACGCTGCCGAACGACGTCGCGCGCTACTACACGGTCAGCATCGAGAACAGCTCGGGCGGCACTGCGCCGGAGACGCCCCCGAGCTTCACGATCCGTGCCACGCCGATCTCGGGCTCGAGCCAGGTGAAGGACGGCGAGTTGAGCCTTACTCACGACGGGCTCAAGGCGCGGGGAGGGAATCCAGGATGGTAGCGTCGCGCGCTTCTCGGGCACGCCGCGGCGGCGGGGGCTTCACGCTTCCCGAGCTGCTGATCGTCACCGCCGTGCTGTCCGTGCTCCTGGCGGCCGGCGCACCGCACCTTGCCGATTTCATGCGCAACCAGCGCGTCAAGACCGCGAGCTTCGACCTGTTCTCGTCCCTGGTGCTCGCACGCAGCGAGGCCATCACCCGCAACACTCGAGTGACGGTCGCGCCGGCGGGAGGGTCGTGGGCTAATGGCTGGACCATCACCGAAACCGGCGGCACCGTGCTGCGCCGCCAGGAAGCCGTATCCAATGTCACCATCAACGGCCCGGCCGCCATCGTGTACGTGGAAAGCGGGCGCCTGAACGCGGCAACCTGGCCGGAATTCGAGCTCGCCGCGGCCGGCGCCGGCGTCGTGCAGCGCTGCATCCGCATTGACCTCAGCGGCCGACCGGTCTCCAAGTCCACGCCATGCTGAACGCCACGCCGGCAGGCCCGCGCGGCCGCGTGCGCGGGGTCACGATGATCGAGGTACTGATCGCTCTCTTCGTCCTGACCGTCGGCATGCTCGGCGCGGCCAACCTCCAGTTCCGCATGCAGACCGCCGAGCGCGAGGCGTACCAGCGGACCCAGGCGATCGTGCTGCTGCAGGACATGGTGGCGCGCATCAATGCCAACCGGAAGAACGTGGCGGACTACGCGACCGCCGCGCCACTGGGCACCGGTGCGACCCTCGATTGCTCGGCACCGCTCACGCTCGCCGAGCAGGACCGGTGCGCGTGGCACAACGCGCTCCTCGGGGAGGGGGAAACGAGCGGCGGCGCCCAGCTCGGCGCCATGGATGGCGCCCGCGGCTGTATCGAGGTGCCGGTCGCGACCATGCCGCGCCGGGTCGTCGTCTCGGTGGCCTGGCAGGGAATGTCGCCGACGGTTTCGCCGGGCGCCACGGCGTGTGGCCAGGGAACCTACGGAAGCGACGACCGGTTCCGGCGCGCCATGGTGGCGAGCATTACGATCGGCTGCCTGCAGAACGATCCGGGGACGGGGATATGCGTCACGCCCTGAGATCCCTGCACCGGCGGCAGGCCGGGTTGACGCTCGTCGAGCTCATGGTGTCGATCACGCTCGGGCTCATGATCCTGTCAGGCGTGCTCACCGTGTTCTTCAACACGAGCGCCGCGCGCAACGAAGTCGAGCGCACCAGCCGGCAGATCGAGAACGGCCGCCACGCAGTGCAGCTCCTGTCCACCGATCTGCGCCTTGCGGGGTTCTACGGAGAATTCAATCCGAGCAGCGTAGCGGCGCCGGCAAGCCTGCCGGGCGATCCGTGCTCACTCGCCGCGGCGGACTGGCAGCAGTGGCTGCCGTTTCACGTGCTCGGCTTCGATAACGTCGGATTCGCCTCTCCCAGTTGTGCGCTGCCCGGCCTGAAGCCGGGAACGGATGTGGTCATGCTCCGCCGAGCCCGTACCTGCTTCGCGGGCGTGGGTGGGTGCGACCCGGCGGCGGCGGGCCTGCCCTATCTCCAGGTATCGCTGTGCGCGAGCGAGGTGACGCCGATCAAGGTCGGCGTAGAGGGCGGCGCCGCTTTCGATCTGAAGAGCAAGGACTGCGTGGGCACCGCCGAGAAGCGCCAGTACTACACGCACATCTATTTCGTCAGCACCGACAACGGCGTAGGCGGCGCGGTGCCGACGCTGATGCGCCTGGAGCTGACCGGCTCGGGCTGGAACGTGGTTCCCCTGGTGGAGGGCATCGAGGAGTTCCAGGCCGAGTACGGCCTGGATAGCGACGGCGACGGAGCCCCCGACGCCTATGTGGCGAACCCCAGCGATTTTCCGAAGGGCGCCTGCACGGGCGCGTGCCCGACCAACAACTGGCTCAACGTGGTCACGGTGCGATTCCACGTGCTGGCGCGCAATCTCGACGCATCGCCGGGCTACGTCGACGCCAAGACCTATGAGCTGGGCAAGGACGACAGCGGCAATCCGGTTTCGGTCACGCCGGGGGGTGCGTACCGCCGGCACGTCTATGGAAGCCTGGTGCGCATCGTCAACGCGGCCGGACGGAGGGAGACACCATGACGCCCATGACCCGCTCGCAGCGCGGTGCGACGCTCATCGTCGCACTCATCCTGCTGGTGCTGCTGACGCTGTTTGCGCTGAGCTCGCTCAACAGCGCCAACACGAGCCTCAAGGTGACCGGCAACATGCAAGCCAAGACCGAGGCGCTGAACGCGGCGCAGGAAGCGATCGAGACCGTGATCAGCACTCCGCAATTCATCGCCGATCCGGCGAATGCCGTCATCAACCCCTGCGGGGCCGCGAACACCCTGTGCACGGACGTGACCGGCGACGGCCAGCCGGAGTACACGACGACGCTGGTGCCCAAGCCGGCCTGCGTGTCGGTGAAGCCGATCAAGAATGAAACGCTGAATCTCGGCAATCCGGAAGACCTCGGTTGCTCGACGGGCCAGCAACAACAGTTCGGCATCGCGGGTGCGGCCACCGGGAACTCGCTCTGCTCGAGCTCGATCTGGGAGGTGACGGCGCAAGCCGTGAGCGGATCCAATGGCGCCACCGTGACGGTGCGCCAAGGGGTCGGCGTGCGCATCAGCGCCGACGACGCGGCGGGCGCATGCTAGCGGCGTACGTGGTGCGGCCGCGAGCCGCCCTGGCCCTTGCCGCCACGGCGCTGGCGCTGGCCTCGCCGGCACGGGCCGAAGACATCGACCTGTTCGTGGGGGCCTCGTCCACGGCGCAGAACCCGAACGTCCTGATCGTCATCGACAACAGCGCCAACTGGAACGCGGCCAACCAGCACTGGGTCGGCGCGGCCGGCGAGAGCCCTTTCAAGCAGGGACAGTCGGAACTGCGTGCGCTGCGCGCCCTGGCCGGCGAGCTCGACGACAAGATCAACTTCGGCCTCATGATGTTCACCCCGGGGCAGGGGAGCTTCGCCGACGGCGGCTACGTGCGGTTCCACGTGCGGCCCATGAACGTCACCAACCGCTCCGCGCTCCAGGAGCTGATCGGCACCGATGTCTGCATCGACAAGCCGAACTTCCTGAACGGCACGCCCAACTGCATCTTCAAGAACTTCAGCGGCGCCGAGCAGGCGGCCACCGCGGACGCGGACTACAGCGCGGCGCTATTCGAGGTGTTCAAGTACTTTGGCGGTTACACCAGTCCAGCCCACGCGCACGATGACGTGGCGGGATCGCCGGTGGACAGCCTCGCCGGCCCGCTGGCGACCCACTTCGGGGCCGTGCGCTATGCGGGCAATCCGGATCCGAAGACGGACGCTGCGGCGTTCAGTGTCCCGTTCAATTCCTATTCGTCGCCGATCGGGCCCGCCAACACCTGCGGCAAGAACTACGTGATCTTCATCGGCAACGGCTTCCCCTCGCAGGACATGGCGGCCTCGGTGCTTTCGAACGTGCAGGGCGACACGACGCAGCTCGCCATGCCCGTCCTCTCGACCAGCAGCCAGAACGTCAACACCGTCATCGGCGCGTCCTGCGGCACGGGGGGCAACAGCGGACAACGCGCGACGAACTGCACGGCCAACATCCCGCAGAGCCTCAAGGATTCGTTCCCCGCCGACACGTACGCCTGCGTGCAGGCGTCGGAGTCGGTCGATACGACCCTGTGCCCGGGCGCGAGCGCCCGCAAGTTCGACGTCCAGGCGAGCAAGCTCGTCATCAGCGTGTCGCCCACCGGGCAAACGGCGGTGCCGCCGAACAACGAGGCGCGCCTGCCCGACGAATGGACCAAGTTCCTCTACACGACAGACGTGAACGCGGCGCTCGGCCAGCAGAACGTGCGCACCTATGCGATCGACGTGTTCAAGGACGCGCAGGACGCCCGGCAGTCGCGACTGCTGTTCAACATGGCCCGGGTCGGGGGAGGGCGCTACTTCCAGGCGACGAGCGAGGAGGCCATCCTGAGCGCGCTGCGCCAGATCCTGGTCGAGATCCAGTCCGTGAACAGCGTGTTCGCGTCCGCCAGCCTGCCGATCAATGCCACCAACCGGTCGCAGAACGAGAACCAGGTGTTCATCGGCATGTTCCGCCCCGACGGCAGTGCCAGCCCGCGCTGGTACGGCAACCTGAAGCGCTACCAGATCGGCCTGTTCGGCGCCGAGGCCAAGCTGGCCGACCGCGACGGCAACGAAGCGGTCTCCAACGAGACCGGGTTCATCCAGCCTTGCGCAACCAGCTTCTGGACCAGCGACAGCGGCAGCTACTGGAACTTCTCCCAGGGCAGCGCCGGGCTGTGCACGCTGGTGCCCAGCAGCGTGTTCTCCGACGCGCCGGACGGCGCCAACGTCGAAAAGGGTGCCACGGCGGAAGTGGTGCGCAAGGGCAACGCGCCGCCGGCGACCGACACCACGCCCACCAACGTAGTGGCGCGCAACCTCTACACGTGCTCCAGCCCGAGCACCTGCAAGTTCGGCCAGGCGATGGATCCCTTCGACACGACCACCGTCAGCCAGGCCGCCATCGGCGCCGCGGACGCCGCCGAGCAGGCGAAGCTGGTGGACTTCGTGCGCGGCGTGGACGTCAATGACGACAACATCAACAATTCCTACGGCGACGTCCGCCCATCGGTCCACGGCGACGTCGCGCACTCGCGTCCGTTGCCGATCAACTACGGCGGGACGACCGGCGTGGTCGTCTACTACGGCGCGAACGACGGGACGCTGCGGGCCGTGCGCGGCAGCGACGGCCAGGAGCTGTGGGGATTCATCGCGCCCGAGCATCTCGGCAAGCTGCGCCGGCTGCACGACCAGAGCCCGCTCGTGCTGTATCCGAGCATGACGGCGCCGTTCCCGGTGCCGATGCCGACCCGCAAGGAATACTTCTTCGACGGCTCCTCAGGCCTGTTCCAGAACGCCGACAACAGCAAGATCTGGATCTATCCGTCGATGCGGCGCGGCGGCCGGATGATCTATGCGTTCGACGTCACCAATCCACAGTTCCCGCAGATGAAGTGGCGCGCCGGCTGCCCGAACCCGGCGAACGACACGGGATGCGTTGCCGGCTTCGACAACATCGGCCAGACCTGGTCGACGCCCTCGGTCGCGCTGGCCAAGGGGTTCCACGCCACCGACCCGCTGGTGGTGGTGGGCGGAGGCTACGATGCCTGCGAGGATGCGGACGCGTCGTCGCCGGCCTGCGCGAGTCCGAAGGGCAGCAGCGTGTATGCCCTCAACGCCGACACCGGCGTCCTGGTGAAGACGTTCGGCGTCGGCGGAACGGGCACGATCGACCGCAGCGTGGCCGGGGACATCGCCTTCCTGGACCGGGATTTCGACGGCTACGTGGACCAGGGGTACTTTGCGGACACGGGCGGCGGCGTCTACCGGATCGATTTCTCGGATCCTGCGACGCTGGCGCCGCTGCCGCCTTCGAGCTGGGCGCTCACCAAGGTCGCGCAGACGAGCGGCGGCGGCCGGAAGTTCCTGTTCGCGCCGGCCGTGCTGTCGGCCGGGGGGCGTGTCTACGTGTCGCTCGCCTCAGGCGACCGTGAGCGGCCCCTGATCGACAACTATCCGTATCAGCAACAGGTGCAGAACCGGGCGTACCTGTTCATCGACACGTTCGCGACGAGCGGCCTGCCCTTGAACCTCGACGACACGGCGCTGATGGACGACCTGACGACCGGCAGCCTGTGCGGCCAGACGATCAGCCCGAACGCGCACGGCTGGTTCTTCGATCTGAGCGCCGGGCGCGGAGAGCAGGCGGTCACGTCGACGACGATCTTCGGGGGACTGGTGTTCTTCAGCACCAACCGTCCGCTGTCCGCAGGGCCGAACGCCTGCGCGAGCGGCCTGGGCGAGGCGAGGGGATACGCGGTCAATCTGCTGAACGCGTCCGGGGCCGCCGATACGCGCGCAATCTGCGGGGGCGCGCGCTCGGGCGCTTTCGCAGGCGGCGGCTTGCCCCCCTCGCCGGTCACCGGGACGGTCCCGGTCGGGCCGAACGGGACCCCCGTGACCGTCATGATCGGCGGGGTCAATCGCGGGGGCGGGGTCAGCACGCCGATCGGCGCGCAGCGCGTCACGCCGGCCATCACCCAGCGCCGTTCGCGCGTGTACTGGTACATCGACGTCGACAAGTAGCGCGGTGCGGTCGAGTACCATGCGACGATGTCCAGCAAGGCCTGGCTTCGGCGGCATGTCACCGATTCGTACGTTCGAAAGGCACGGGAAGCCGGCTATCGCTCGCGTGCCGCGTACAAGCTGCTCGAGATCGACCGGCTCGAGCGGGTCCTGCGCCCCGGGATGCGCTTGCTCGATCTCGGCGCGGCGCCCGGGGGCTGGTCCCAGGTGGCTGCGCAGAAGGTCAGGCCGGGCGGCACAGTCGTGGCGGTTGACGTGCTGGCGATGGCCCCCATTCCGGGGGTCAAGATTCTTCGTGGCGACTTCCGCCAGGCCGATCTCGAGGCGGCGCTCGAGGGCGATGCCGATGCGGTCCTGTCCGACATGATGCCGAACGTGACGGGTGTGCCCATGGTCGACCAGGCGCGCACCGCGGAACTCATCGTCGACGCGGTCGCGCTGTGCCGGAAGGTCTTGAAGCCGGAAGGTATTTTCCTCACCAAGATCTTCCAGGGGGCCGCCTTCGACGAGGTCCTCGCCGAGTTGCGCGCCACGTTTCAAACGGTGGCAGTGCGCAAGCCCGCGGCTTCCCGCAGCGAGTCGCGGGAGACCTATCTGCTCGCCCGGGGACGACGGATGCATTGAACCCGGCGCCGGGCGCCTCAATCTATTGTTTCGGCGTAAACTCTTCGTAACCCCGGCCCTGCCCCCTGAAGGAGCAAGTCCTTGAACAACATGCTTAAAAACCTCGTCATCTGGCTGGTCATCGGCCTGGTCCTGATGACGGTGTTCAACCAGTTCAGCGGCCGGCAGGACGCGCGCGCTGCGCCCATGGAGTACTCCGAGTTCATGGATGCGGCGCGCCAGGGCCAGATCACCAAGGTCGAGATCCAGGGGCGGACGATCCGCGCGACCACCACCGACCACAAGCAGATCCTGGTCAACTCCCCGGGGCTGTACGACATCTGGATGGTGAGCGACCTCATGAAGTACGGGGTCAAGGTGTCGACCAAGCCCGAGGAAGAGCAGTCGATGCTCACCCAGATCTTCATCTCCTGGTTCCCGATGCTGCTGCTGATCGGCGTGTGGATCTTCTTCATGCGCCAGATGCAGGGCGGCGGGCGGGGCGGCGCGTTCAGCTTCGGCAAGTCGCGCGCGCGCATGCTCGATGAATCCACCAATACCGTGACCTTCGCCGATGTGGCGGGCTGCGAAGAGGCGAAGGAGGAGGTCTCGGAGCTGGTCGATTTCCTGCGCGACCCGTCGAAGTTCCAGAAGCTCGGCGGCCGCATCCCGCGCGGCGTGCTGATGGTCGGCAATCCCGGCACCGGCAAGACGCTGCTCGCGCGGGCGATCGCCGGCGAGGCGAAGGTGCCGTTCTTCTCCATCTCGGGGTCCGACTTCGTCGAGATGTTCGTCGGCGTCGGCGCGGCGCGCGTGCGCGACATGTTCGAGCAGGCGAAGAAGCACGCGCCCTGCATCGTGTTCATCGACGAGATCGACGCGGTCGGCCGCCAGCGCGGCGCGGGCCTGGGCGGCGGCAACGACGAGCGCGAGCAGACGCTGAACCAGTTGCTCGTCGAGATGGACGGGTTCGAGGCCACGATGGGCGTGATCGTCATCGCCGCGACCAACCGTCCCGACGTGCTCGACCCCGCGCTGCTGCGCCCCGGGCGCTTCGACCGCCAGGTGGTCGTGCCGCTCCCCGACATCCGCGGCCGCGAGGAGATCCTCAAGGTGCACATGCGCAAGGTGCCGCTCGCCCCCGACGTGCGTCCCGACGTGCTCGCCCGCGGTACGCCCGGATTCTCGGGCGCGGACCTGGCGAACCTCGTGAACGAGTCGGCGCTGTTTGCGGCGCGCGGCAACAAGCGGCTGGTCGACATGGACGACTTCGAGCGCGCCAAGGACAAGATCATCATGGGCGCCGAGCGGCGCTCGATGGTCATGCCCGAGGAAGAGCGCCGCAACACCGCCTTCCACGAGTCGGGGCACGCGGTGGTCGCCAAGCTGCTGCCGAAGACCGACCCGGTGCACAAGGTGACGATCATTCCGCGCGGGCGGGCGCTCGGCGTGACCATGCAGCTGCCCGAGCAGGACCGCTACAGCCAGGACCGGGACCGGCTGCTCAACACGATCACGGTGCTCTTCGGCGGGCGCATCGCCGAGGAGATCTTCATGCACCAGATGACCACGGGCGCCTCGAACGACTTCGAGCGCGCGACCGAGATCGCGCGGCGCATGGTGACCCAGTGGGGCATGTCCGACGAGCTCGGCACGATGGTGTACGGCGAGAACGAAGGCGAGGTGTTCCTCGGCCGCTCGATCACCACGCACAAGAACGTGTCGGAGGCGACGCTGCAGAAGGTCGACGCCGAGATCCGGCGCATCATCGACACGCAGTACAAGCTCGCGCGCCGGCTGATCGAGGAGAACCGCGACAAGGTCGAGGCCATGGCCAAGGCGCTCCTCGAGTGGGAGACGCTCGACGCCGACCAGATCAACGACATCATGGCGGGCAAGCCGCCGCGGCCGCCGAAGCCGGTGTCGACCACCACCGCGCCGACGGGCGGCTCGACCGGAGACGGCGCTGCCGGAGCCGCGGCACCCGCGTCCCCCGCAGTGTGACGCTGCGCTGCGGCAGGTTTCGCCTGCCGCTGGATAGGCCGCTCATCATGGGCGTGGTCAACGTCACGCCCGATTCCTTCTCCGATGGCGGCCGTTTGCCGGATGCGCGCGCGGCCGTCGCGCATGCCCGGCGGCTGCGGGAGGAAGGCGCTGACCTCATCGACGTCGGCGGTGAGTCGAGCCGACCCGGTGCCGCGCCCGTACCGGAGCGGGAGGAAGTCCGTCGGGTTCTGCCCGTGGTGGAGGCGCTCTCCGACCTCCCCGTTTCCGTGGATACGCGACGTCCAGGCGTGATGCGGGCGGTTCTCGAGGCGGGGGCCTCGATGATCAACGACATCGAGGCCCTCTCGCAGCCGGGGGCGCTGGAAGCGCTCGCCGCGAGCGATTGCGGCGTCTGCCTCATGCACAAGAAGGGCGACCCGGCCACCATGCAGCGGGAGCCGCACTATGACGACGTCGTGGTGGAGGTCCGCGACTACCTGGCGTCGCGGATCGCCGCCTGCGAGCGCGCGGGCATCGCGAGAGAGCGCATCGTCGCGGATCCGGGCTTCGGGTTCGGAAAGACGGCGGGCCACAACCTGACGCTGCTGCGGCGGCTGCCGGCGCTCGCGACGCTCGGGGTTCCGATCCTTGCGGGCTGGTCCCGGAAGTCGACCCTGGGGCGCCTGACCGGACGGGAGGTCGACGACCGGCTGGCGGGGAGCCTGGCGGCGGCTTTGCTCGCGCTCGTGGGCGGCGCGAGAATACTGCGCGTGCACGACGTGAAAGAGTCTCGAGACGCGATGCTGGTGTGGCAGGCCTGGGCCGACGCATGACGCGCGCCTATTTCGGCACCGACGGGGTGCGTGGCACGGTCGGCGAGGCGCCGATGACCGCCGACTTCGTGCTGCGGCTCGGTTATGCAGCGGGCAAGGTTCTCGCCGCCCGCGACGGCGCTTCCGGCGAGCGGCCGGCCGTGCTGATCGGCAAGGACACGCGCATCTCGGGCTACATGATCGAGGCCGCGCTGGAGGCGGGTTTTTCGGCGGCCGGGGTGGACGTGCTGCTGTGCGGCCCGCTGCCGACACCGGGCGTGGCCTATCTGACGCGCGCATTGCGGCTGGCGGCAGGCGTGGTGATCAGCGCTTCGCACAACCCGTATGCCGACAACGGCATCAAGTTCTTTTCAGGCGATGGTTCCAAGCTGCCCGACGCGGTCGAGGCTGACATCGAGCGCCTGCTCGAGCAGCCGATCGGCTGCAACCCCTCGGCGCATCTGGGCCGCGCCCGGCGGGTCGAAGACGCGGGCGGGCGCTACGTGGAGTTCTGCAAGTCGACCTTCCCTGCCAGCCTCGACCTGCGCGGATTGCGCCTGGTCGTGGATTGTGCGCACGGCGCTGCCTACAGCGTCGCGCCGCACGTCTTTCACGAGCTCGGGGCGGACGTCGTGTCCGTCGGCGTTTCGCCGGATGGCTTCAACATCAACGACAGGTTCGGCGCCACCTCCCCGGCGCAGCTGCAGGCCTCGGTCCTGCGCCATCAGGCGGACCTCGGCATCGCGCTCGACGGGGATGGCGATCGCCTGATCATGGTGGACGCGCAGGGCACGCTGTACGACGGCGACCAGCTCCTTTACGCGATCGTGCGGCACCGGGCGGCGCACGGCGGGGTCGCAGGGGTGGCCGGGACCCTCATGTCCAATCTGGCGCTCGAGCAGGCGCTGGGCCGCATGGGCATCGCATTTGCCCGCGCGAAGGTTGGCGACCGGTACGTGCTGGAGACGCTGCGGGAGAAGGGCTGGCTGCTCGGTGGCGAGAACTCCGGCCATATCATCTGTCTCGACCGGCACACCACGGGGGACGGCATCGTGTCTGCGCTCCAGGTCCTCGCCGGGTTGCGCGAGGAGGGAGAGACGCTCGCCGGGCTCACCGCCGATCTGGTCATGTATCCGCAGGTGCTGGTGAACGTCCAGGTGCCGCGCGGCTTCGACTGGCGGGCCCACAAGTCGATTGCCGTGGCGCAGGCGCAGGCCGAGAAATCCCTCGACGGCAAGGGCAGGGTACTCCTGCGGCCCTCGGGAACCGAGCCGCTCCTGCGCGTGATGGTCGAAGGAGAAACCCGGCAAGTGGTTGAGCAGACGGCGCATTCGATCGCCGAGGCGGTTCGGCGCGCGGCCCACGCCTAGGCCCTTGTGTTTTGGATATCGTTTCCATAATATTGGAAACATGGAAACGAAGCAGGCCGTACAGGCGCTCAGCGCTCTGGCCCAGGACACGCGGCTGGGGATCTACCGGCTGCTGGTCCAGGCGGGGCCGGAAGGGATGGCGGCCGGCAGCATCGGCGAAAAGCTGGACCTCGCGCCGGCGACCCTGTCGTTCCACCTGGCCGGCTTGACCCGCGCCGGCCTGGCCCAGAGCCGCCAGGACGGCCGCTTCGTGATCTACACCGCCAGCTTCGAAAACATGAACGCGCTGGTCGCCTTCCTCACCGAGAACTGCTGCGGCGGGGCCGCGTGCGGTCCGGCCGCCTGCGCGCCCATGACCCAGAAAGGAACGAACGATGAAGCGATTCCACGTCCACGTCGCCGTGCATGACCTCGAGCGGAGCATCCGCTTCTACAAGGCGATGTTCGACGCCGAGCCGACGGTGCGGCGCGCCGACTACGCGAAGTGGCAGCTCGAGGACCCGCGCGTGAACTTCGCCATCTCGCAACGCGGTGCGAAGACCGGCGTCGATCACCTCGGCATCCAGGCCGAGAATGGCGCCGAGCTCGATCAGTTGCGCGCCCAGCTCGCGCAGGCCGACGTCTCGATCCTGGACCAGAAGAACGCGACCTGCTGCTACGCAAAGAGCGACAAGCACTGGACGATCGACCCGCAGGGCGTCGCCTGGGAGTCGTTCCACACGCTGGAGGCCGCGCCGCGCTATGGCGACGACCCGCGGCTGCAGATCCGCGAGGCGAAGGCCGCCTGCTGCGCGCCGGCCGGCGCCTGAGATGAGCCTCTTCGAGCGCTGGCTGTCGCTGTGGGTGTTCCTGTGCATCGCGGCAGGCGTGGTGCTCGGTCAATGGCTGCCGGCGCCTTTCGAAGCGCTCGGCAGGCTCGAGATCGCGCAGGTCAACCTGCCCGTCGGCGCGCTGATCTGGATGATGATCATCCCGATGCTGCTGCGCATCGACTTTGCCGCGATGGGACGGGTGCGGCAGCATTGGCGCGGCATCGGCGTGACGCTCGCGGTCAACTGGCTGGTGAAGCCGTTCTCGATGGCGCTGCTCGGCTGGCTCTTCCTGCGCCATGTGTTCGCGCCCTACCTCCCGGCCGACCAGGTCGACGGCTACGTGGCGGGGCTCATCCTGCTTGCCGCGGCGCCTTGTACGGCCATGGTCTTCGTGTGGAGCCGCCTGACGCAGGGGGATCCCTACTTCACGCTGAGCCAGGTGGCGCTCAACGACGCCATCATGGTCGTGGCGTTCGCGCCGATCGTGGCGCTGCTGCTCGGCCTGTCGGCGATCGTCGTGCCCTGGAACACGCTGCTCATCTCGGTCCTCCTGTACATCGTGGTGCCGGTGACGATCGCGCAGGTCTGGCGCGCGGCGCTTCTGAACGGCGGCGAAGCGCGGCTTCGGGCGGCGCTCGCCCGACTCCAGCCATGGTCCACGGCGGCGCTGCTCGCGACCATCGTGCTGCTGTTCGCGTTCCAGGGGCGCCAGATCCTCGCGCAGCCGCTCATCATCGCCATGATCGCGGTGCCGATCGTGATTCAGGTGTACTTCAATTCGACGCTCGCGTACGTGCTCAACCGGCGCCTGCGGGTCGCGCACAGCGTGGCGGGGCCGTCGGCACTGATCGGCGCGAGCAACTTCTTCGAGCTGGCCGTCGCGGCGGCGATCACGCTGTTCGGCTTCGATTCGGGCGCCGCCCTGGCGACCGTGGTCGGCGTGCTGGTCGAAGTGCCGGTGATGCTCTCGGTGGTCGGCATCGTCAACCGGTCGCGCGGCTGGTACGAGCGCAGCCCGGCCTGACCGGTGGTCCCATGGAGAACGATGCGATGACGGCCCCGATCTTCAACGTGCTGTTCCTGTGCACCGGCAACTCCGCCCGCTCGATCCTCGCCGAGGCCTACCTCAACGCTTCGGCCCGGGGGCGCTTTCGCGCCTACAGCGCGGGCAGCCACCCGGGCGGCCAGGTCAACCCCTACGCGCTCGAATTGCTGGCGAAGAACCGGCTCGACACCGGGAAGCTGCGCTCGAAGAGCTGGGACGAATTCGCGGCTCCGGGTGCGCCGGTCATGGATTTCGTGTTCACCGTCTGCGACCAGGCGGCCGGCGAGATCTGTCCCATGTGGCCGGGCCAGCCGGTGACGGCGCACTGGGGGGTCGACGATCCGGCCAGGGCCGAAGGCAGTGATGAGCTGAAGCGCAAGGCATTCATGCGTGCCTTCAGCGAACTTTCGACGCGGATCAACCTGTTCGTCAGCCTGCCTCTGCACAGGCTCGACCGCCTCGCGCTGAAGACGCGCCTGGACGACATCGGAAAGGTAGGGCGGGAAGCCTCCGTGGATTGAAGCTCCCGGGCCGTGACGCAGGGCTGTCACGAACCCGCAATATTCCGGAAATACACTGCCCGTCGCGACATGCAGTTCCTTCCTTCAACCGCGACAGGAAACCAACACATGCGACACACCACGATCGCGCGCCTGGGCGCGCTGACGGCCGCGGCGGCGTTTTCGGCGTCGGCCTTGGCTGCAGACATCACCGGCGCCGGCGCGACGTTTCCCTACCCGATCTACGCGAAATGGGCGGACGCCTACAAGAAGGCCACCGGCGTCGGCCTGAACTACCAGTCGATCGGCTCGGGCGGCGGCATCAAGCAGATCACCGCCAAGACTGTGCAGTTCGGCGCGTCGGACAAGCCCCTGACCTCCGAGGAGCTCGCCAAGGGCGGTCTGATGCAGTTCCCGACGGTGATGGGCGCGGTGGTGCCCGTCTACAACATCAAGGGCATGGCCGCCGGCGCGATTACGATATCCGGCGAGCAGCTCGCCGACATCTACCTCGGCAAGATCAAGCGCTGGAACGACGCATCGCTCAAGTCGACCAATCCGGGCGTGAACCTGCCCGACCAGGCGATCTCGGTGGTGCATCGCTCGGACGGCTCGGGCACGACCTTCATCTTCTCCAACTACTTGTCCAAGGTGAGCTCGTCGTGGAAGTCGACGATCGGCGAGGGAACGTCGCTGCAGTGGCCGGCGGGCGTGGGCGGCAAGGGCAACGAAGGCGTGGCGAACTACGTTTCCCGCATCGACGGGGCGATCGGCTACGTCGAGTACGCCTATGCCAAGCAGAACAAGCTGTCGTTCGCGAAGATGAAGAACCGGGACGGGCATGCGGTGTCGCCGTCGCAGGACTCGGTGAAAGCCGCGGCCGCGGGCGCCGACTGGAAGAATGCCCCCGGCATGTACATGATCCTGACCGATGCGCCGGGGCGGGGCTCGTGGCCGATCGCGGGGGCGACCTTCATCCTCATGCATACGTCGCAGGAGAAGGCGGCGGACGCCAAGGAAGTGCTCAAGTTCTTCGACTGGGCGTACGGCAACGGCGACGGCATGGCGGCGGAGCTCGACTACGTGCCGATGCCGGACTCCGTGGTCGCCCTGATCAAGGCGTCGTGGAAGTCCCAGATCAAGGACGCCTCGGGGCACGCGGTCTACTGAGCGAAACGCGGGAGGGGCGGCCGCGGGCCGCCCTTTTTTTGTCTGTGGGTAGTCGAATACAATCGCTGGGGACCTCAACATGAGCGCCGTGCCCGCCTCGGGCGCAGACTATGGGACCGCGATGATGAACGGCGCCGTGCCGCCGCGCCGGGTGATGCAGGCCGCCTGGAAGGATTCGGCGTTCGCCTGGCTGACCCGCTTCTTCGCGTTCTTCGTCTTCAGCATTCTGGCCGCCATCCTCGTCTCGCTGGTCATCGGCAGCGCGCTGTCGCTGCAGAAGTACGGCATCGCGTTCATCTGGCAGCACGAATGGGACCCCGTGCACGAGGACTTCGGCGCGCTGGTGCCCATCTACGGCACCTTGATGACCTCGCTGATCGCCATGCTGATCGGGGTGCCGGTCAGCTTCGGCATTGCGCTCTTCCTCACCGAGCTGTCGCCGAAATGGCTCAAGCGCCCGCTCGGCACGGCGGTCGAGCTGCTGGCGGCCATCCCCTCGATCATCTACGGGATGTGGGGGCTGTTCGTGTTCGCGCCGCTGTTCCAGTCGCACGTCCAGCCGCTGCTGATCGATACCCTCGGCAAGGTGCCGGGGCTCGGCCTGCTGTTCCAGGGCCCGCCCTTCGGCATCGGCATGCTGACGGCCGGCATCATCCTGTCCATCATGGTCATCCCGTTCATCGCCGCGGTGATGCGCGACGTGTTCGAGCTGGTGCCGCCGATGCTGAAGGAATCGGCCTACGGGCTGGGGGCCACGACCTGGGAGGTCATGTGGCGCGTCGTGCTGCCGTACACGAGGGTCGGCGTGGTCGGCGGGATCATGCTGGGCCTCGGCCGCGCGCTCGGCGAGACGATGGCGGTGACCTTCGTCATCGGCAACGCGCACCGGCTGTCGGCCTCGCTCATGGCGCCGGGCAATTCCATCGCCTCGGCGCTCGCCAACGAGTTCACCGAGGCGGTGGGCGATCTGTACTTCTCCTCGCTGATCGAGCTCGGCCTCATCCTGTTCGTGATCACGACGATCGTGCTCTCGCTTTCCAAGGTCCTGCTCATGCGGCTGTCGCGCCAGGAAGGGACCCGCACCTGATGAGCGCGATCGGCTCGCACAACCCGCTGTACCGGGCGCGCAAACGCAACAACGCGCTGCTGCTCTCCGTGTCGGCCCTGGCGCTGCTGTTCGGGCTGTTCTGGCTGGTGTGGATCCTCGCCACGCTGCTATACGAAGGCGGCAGCGCGCTGCTGCGGGCAAGCCTGTACTTCCAGATGACGCCACCGCCCGGTGCCGACGGGGGATTGGCCAACGCCATCGTCGGCAGCCTGCTGATGGTCACCGCCGGCACGGTCCTCGGCACGCCGATCGGCATCCTCGCGGGGACCTACGTGGCCGAGTACGGCCGGGGCAGCTGGCTCGCGCAGGCGACGCGCTTCCTGAACGACGTTCTGCTGTCCGCGCCCTCGATCGTGATCGGCCTGTTCGTGTACTCGATCTATGTGGCGCAGGTGGGCCATTTCTCCGGCTGGGGCGGGTCGTTCGCGCTCGGCCTGCTGGTGATCCCGGTGGTCGTGCGCACGACCGACGACATGCTCCGCCTGGTGCCGAGCAGCCTGCGCGAGGCGAGCGTGGCGCTCGGTTGCCCGACCTGGAAGATGATCGTGTCGATCACCTACCGGGCGGCGCGGACCGGGATCGTGACGGGGGTGCTGCTCGCGGTGGCGCGCATCAGCGGCGAGACCGCGCCGCTGCTGTTCACCGCCCTCAACAACCAGTTCTGGTCGACCAACATGAATGCGCCCATGGCCAACCTGCCGGTCGTGATCTTCCAGTTCGCCATGAGCCCGTACGAAGACTGGCGGCGCCTCGCCTGGGGCGGGGCGGCGCTGATCACGCTCGCCGTCCTGGCGCTCAACATACTGGCGCGCAGCCTGTTCCGGCGCGCCGACCGATGAGGGATGCGATGAAACTCTCGCCACCGATTCCGCAGACGGGCGCATCGCCGGTCACGGAGACGGAGCTGCGACCGAAGCTGCAGGTGCGCGGCCTGAATTTCTACTACGGCGGCTTCCACGCGCTGAAGAACGTCACGCTCGACATCCCCGAGCGGCGGGTCACGGCGTTCATCGGCCCCTCGGGCTGCGGCAAGTCGACGCTGCTCAGGGTGTTCAACAAGATGTACGCGCTCTACCCGGAGCAGCGCGCCGAAGGCGAGCTGCTGATGGACGGCGAGAACCTGCTGGCGACCCGGCAGGACGTCTCGCTGATCCGCGCCAAGGTCGGCATGGTGTTCCAGAAGCCGACGCCGTTCCCGATGTCGATCTACGAGAACATCGCCTTCGGGGTGCGCCTGTTCGAGCGGCTCCTGAAGCGGGAAATGGACGAGCGCGTCGAGTGGGCCCTCACGCGCGCGGCGCTGTGGGACGAGGTGAAGGACAAGCTGCACCAGAGCGGCCACAGTCTCTCGGGCGGCCAGCAGCAGCGCCTGTGCATCGCGCGCTGCATTGCGATCCGCCCCGAGGTGCTGCTGCTCGACGAGCCGTGCTCCGCCCTGGACCCGATCTCGACCGCCAAGATCGAGGAGCTGATCCACGAGCTCAAGTCGGACTACACCGTCGTGATCGTCACGCACAACATGCAGCAGGCGGCCCGCGTGTCGGACTTCACCGCCTACATGTACCTCGGCGAGATGATCGAGCACGGCGTCACCGACGAGATCTTCATCAAGCCGAAGAAGAAGCAGACCGAGGACTACATCACGGGTCGATTTGGCTGAGGCAGCGGCTTCGGCCGGCCGCGGCCGGGCGGCGAATCCGCCTGGAACTTGACTATCATCAATCGCCGGAGCGCCCGCGGCGGGCACCATCCGGCGAGCATGGAAACCATCCGCACGGACATTGCGATCATCGGCGCCGGGGGCGCAGGGCTGCGCGCCGCCATCGCCATCGCCCAGGAGGCCCCGGGCGTGCGTATCGCGTTGATTTCCAAGGTCTACCCGATGCGCAGCCATACCTGCGCGGCCGAGGGCGGCGCGGCCGGGGTGATCAAGCCCGACGACAGCCTCGAACAGCATTTCGAGGACACCGTGGGCGGCGGGGACTGGCTCTCGGACCAGGATGCGGTCGACTACTTCATCCGGGAGGCCCCCCGGGAGCTGCTGCAGCTGGAGCACTGGGGCTGCCCCTGGAGCCGTGAGGCGGACGGCTCGGTGGCGGTGCGGCCGTTCGGCGGCATGAAGAAGCAGCGCACCTGGTTCGCCGCGGACAAGTCCGGGTTCCACATCCTGCACACCCTGTTCCAGACCTCGCTGCAGTTCGAGGGGATCCGCCGATTCGACGAGTTCTACGCCACCGAGCTGCTGGTCAGCGGCGGTCGCTGCGTGGGCCTCACGGCGATCGAGATGCGCAGCGGGCAGCTGCGCGCGTTCGAGGCGCGCGCCGTGATCGTCGCCGGCGGCGGCGCCGGGCGCATCTTCCCGTTCACCACCAACGGCGCGATCAAGACCGGCGACGGCATGGCGCTCGCCTACCGCGCCGGGGTGCCGCTGAAGGACATGGAGTTCGTGCAGTACCACCCGACCGGACTGCCGAGCACCGGGACGCTCCTCACCGAGGCCTGCCGGGGCGAGGGCGGGGTGCTGCTCAACAAGAATGGCCGGCGATTCCTGCAGGACTACGGCATGGGCCCCGAGACGCCGCTCGGCAAGCCGGTGCTCAAGACCATGGAGCTCGGCCCGCGCGACCGCGTCAGCCAGGCCTTCTGGCAGGAGCAGAAGAAGGGCAACATGGTTCCGACCCAGTTTGGCGACTGCATGCTGCTCGACATGCGCCACCTCGGGGAGCAGAAGATCAATGAACGCCTGCCGCTGGTGCGAGACATGTCGATCAGCTACATGGGTGTGGATCCGGTGAAGGATCCGGTGCCGGTGCGGCCGGTGGTGCACTACATGATGGGCGGCATCGACACCGACATCCGTGCCGCCACGCCGCTGCCGGGGCTGTTCGCGGCCGGGGAGTGCGCGTGCGTGAGCATCAACGGCGCGAACCGCCTCGGCTCGAATTCGCTCACCGAGCTGCTGGTGTTCGGTCATCGCGCTGCGCGCAGCGCGCTCGAATCGATGCAAGGCGCGCCGGCCGCGAGCGACGTCACGGCGCTCGCGGATGCCGCTCAGGCCCGGCTGCGCGAATTGATGCAGCGCACGGGCGGCGCCGAGACGGTGGCGGGCCTGCGCAGGGAGATGATGCACACGATGGAGGAGCACGCGGGCATCTACCGCTCGGGCGAGGGATTGGCGGCGGCCTGCGCGAAGCTCGCCGAGCTGCGCGACCGCTACCGGCGACTCGAGCTGCACGACAAGACCAACGTCTACAACACCGATCTGCTGCAGGCGCTCGAGCTCGGCTCGATGCTCGACTGCGCCGAGGCGGTCACGCAGAGCGGGCTCGCGCGACGCGAGTCGCGCGGCGCCCACCAGCGGCTCGACCACCCCGAGCGCGACGACCGCAATTTCCTCAGGCACTCGCTCGCCGCCTACCGGGGCGCCGACGTCCCGGGCATCGGCTACCGGGACGTGGTGATCACCCGATCGCAGCCCGGGGTGCGCGACTACTCCGGAGACCACGAATGAGCGAGCGGACGATCGAGCTGGAGGTGCTGCGCTACCACCCGGAGAAGGACGCGCAGCCGCACTGGCAGCGCTACTCCGTCGCCTGCCGGGAGGAGTGGGTGGTGCTCGACGCGCTCAACCACGTCAAGGAAACGATCGATCCGACGCTCAGCTACCGCTGGTCCTGCCACATGGCGGTATGCGGGAGCTGCGGGATGATGGTCAACGGCGAGCCCAAGCTCGCCTGCAAGACGTTCCTGCGCGATTACGCGGGCCCGATCCGCGTCGAACCGCTCGCGCACTTCCCGATCGAGCGCGACCTCGTCACCGTGATCGACGATTTCATGGACAAGCTCAAGCGGGTCAAGCCGTGGCTGATCCCGGCCGAAGCGAAGGCGATCGAGGCAGGGGAGTACCGGCAGACGCCGGCCCAGCTGAAGCGCTACAAGCAGTACACGCTGTGCATCAATTGCATGCTGTGCTATGCGGCCTGCCCCGAGTACGGAATCATCCCGAAGTTCATCGGCCCGGCGGCGCTGTCGCTCGCGCATCGCTACAACGCCGATTCGCGCGACGGCGGCCGCGAGGCACGGCGCGACGAGGTGGCCGCCTACGAAGGCGTGTGGGAATGCTCGTTCACGGGCGCGTGCTCCGAGGTCTGTCCCGAGCACGTCGACCCGGCGGCCGCCCTGCAGCAGGAGAAGATCGAGAACACCGTCGACTGGTACCAGGCGCACCTCATGCCCTGGCTGAAGAAATGAGCCGCCGTCCCTACGTGCGCGAGGAAAGCTGGCGCTGGGTCCTGCGCCACCCGCGCTACCTGCGCTACATGGCGCGCGAGTTCTCCTGCCTGTTCATCGGCGCGTGGACCTTCCTGCTGATCGTCGGCCTGAAGCGCCTCGCCGAAGGCCCGCAGGCCTGGGAGGCCTTCCTCGCCGCGTTGCGCAGCCCGCTGAGCGTCACCTTCCACGTCGTGGCGCTGGCATTCGCCGTCTACCACAGCATTACGTGGTTCAACCTGACGCCGAAGGCGCTGCCCCTGCAGCTGGGCGAATCGTTCGTGCCCGACCGCCTGGTATCCGGGGCGCACTTCCTGGGCTGGGGCGTGCTCTCGGCCGCGGTGCTGTGGCTGGCGGGGGCGTTCTAGCCATGGCCCGCTCCCGCAAGCCGATCGTCTGGGGCCCGTTTGCCGCCGGCGGCACGCTGACCGCGTTCCTCACGCCCGTGCTCATGGTGCTGACCCTGCTGGCCGCGCTGGGACACGCGCCGGAGCTGCTGGCCTACGACCGGCTGCACGCGCTGGCCGGCCACTGGATCGTCAAGGGGGCGCTCGCCGGAACCGTCTTCCTGTCCCTCTGGAGCGCGGCGCACCGCCTGCGCATCACCTGCTACGACCTCGGGGTGCGCGCCGACACGCGGGTCGCCGTGCTCGTGTACGCGGCAGCGCTTGCCGGCACGGGGGCCGCGGTGCTTTACTTGCTTCGGATCTGAAGGGAGGGGGCCCGATGAATCCGCCACCGATTGCCACGAGAGAGCTCGCGCGCGAGGAGCAGTTCAACGTCGTCTGGGAGCAGGAGCTCAACGACGTGTTTGCCGATGTCGCGCCCTACTACGATCGCGCCAACTACATCGCCAGCCTGGGCCTGTGGGGCTGGTTTCTGCGCAAGTTCATGGCGACGGTCGACATCCAGCCCGGCGAGAAGGTGCTCGACGTCTGCGCCGGCACCAACGCCATCGGCATCGCGCTGCTGAAGCGCGAGCCCACGCTGGAGGTGCATGCCATCGACCGCAGCGCGGCGATGCAGGAAGTCGGCCGGCGCAGCGCCGAGGCGCTCGGCTTCCGCATCCACAGCGTGATCGACGACGTGCATACGCTGCCGTACCCGGACAACACTTTCGACGTCGCGACGCTGCAGTTCGCGTCGCGGCACCTGCGCATCCGGCGCGTGGCCGAGGAGATCCGGCGCGTGCTCAAGCCGGGCGGGCGCTTCTACCACTCCGACATGCTGAGGCCCGCCAATCGCACGGTGGAGCAGCTCTACTACGCCTACCTGCGCTTCTGCCTGTGGTTCACGGGGTTCATGTTCCGCAGCGGGCCGGCGGCACTGAACTGCAAGAAGTACTTCATCCAGGCGCTGCAGATGTTCTACTCGGCGCCGGAGCTGAGCGACATGCTGCGCGAGGTGGGTTTCCGCGAGGTCACGGCGACCACGGTGTTCAGCGGCATGCTCGGCTTCCACCGTGCGGTCAAGCCGCCGGCCTGAACCGCGCCCGCGCACTCGCCGCGCTCCATGCGCGCGTGCTGCGGGAATTCAGCCGCCGCACGACCGAGGCGCTGCACGACACGCTGCCGCGCGTGGTGCGGCCGGCGCTGGCCGTCGTGGAGCCGTTCCTCGCGGAGAACGTGGCCAAGGAGATCCGCAAGGACGCCCTGGTCATTGCGTGTGCCGGCGAGGCACTGGCCGCAGGGAGGCCGCCGTCGGCCGGCAGCGTCGGCGAGTTGCTGGCCGAGGCGCGGAAGGTGGACCGGGCGTTCCTGTCCCGGCTGGGCGATCTTGCGGGACGCCTCGAGATTCCGTACTCGCGCATCGAACCGGTGCGTGCCAGGCGCATGCAACTGGGCCTCGAGACCGCCTATCGGGCACTCGCCGCCTGGCGCGGCCGCAGGCGCCTCAGGGACGAGTTTCCGCGCGGGGAGTACGCGGCCATCCTGCGCGAACTGCTCGGGCTCTACATCGAGGAAACGCTCGCGCTCAGCGAATCGGTGCGCCTGCCCGGGCTCCTCGCGCCCCTGCGGCGGCGCCTCGCGGAGCGGATCGAGAGTGCGATGCGCGCGGCGGCGGATTCGCTGGCCCGCCAGGCGCCTGCTGCAGAGCAAAAAGGGTAGAATTCGCCCTTTTGGGCGGGCGCTTACGGGATGCGCGAGAAGCTGGTCGCCGGCAACTGGAAGATGCACGGCAGCCGCGAATCCAACCAGGCGCTGCTCGACGCGATCGTGTCGTCGGGCGTGGCATGCGCGGTGTGCGTGCCCTTCCCGTACCTCGCACAGGTGGCAGGGCGGCTGCGGGGAACGCGGGTGGACTGGGGCGCTCAAACCCTGAGCGAGCATCCCCGCGGGGCCTACACCGGCGAAGTGTCCGCGGCCATGCTGGGGGAATTCGGCTGCCGCTACGTGCTGGTGGGCCATTCGGAGCGCCGGCAGCTGTTCGGCGAGACCGATGCCCAGGTCGCGGCGAAGTTTGCCGCAGCGCGCGGCGCCGGGATCACGCCGATCCTGTGCGTGGGCGAGACGCTCGAGGAGCGCGAGGCCGGGCGCACGCAGGAAGTGGTGGCGCGGCAAGCGGACGCGGTCCTCGCGCAGGGTGGCTGGGGCGATGCGGTGCTCGCCTACGAGCCGGTCTGGGCGATCGGCACGGGGCGCACGGCGACGCCCGGGCAGGCGCAGGAGGTGCATGCGTTCCTGCGCGGGCGGGCAGGGGAGCGGACGCGCATCCTCTACGGGGGCAGCGTGAAGGCGGACAACGCGGCGGCGATCTTCGCGATGCCCGACGTCGACGGGGGCCTGATCGGGGGCGCGTCGCTCGTCGCGGCGGATTTCATCGCCATCTGCAGGGCGGCGGAACGGAAAGGCTGAGCGCAAATGGAACACTGGCTTACCCTCATCATCGTGGCCCACGTGCTGGTCGCGCTGGCGATCATCGGCCTGGTGCTGCTCCAGCACGGCAAGGGCGCGGACATGGGCTCGGGCTTCGGCGGCGGCGCCTCCTCGAGCCTGTTCGGCGCGACGGGGTCGGCGAACTTCCTGTCGCGGGCCACGGCGGTCCTCGCCACGGTGTTCTTCCTCACCAGCCTCGGCCTCGCCTACCTGGCGGCCGAGCGCCCGCGCAAGAGCGGCTCGGTGATGGAGTCGGGCACGACGGCGCCGGCGCCGGCGCGCCCGGCCGCCTCGGACATTCCCAAGCCGCAGGCGCTGCCGCCGGCCGAAGGCAAGACGGATTCGAAGTCGGGAGAAGTCCCGAAATGACATTTAGAGGATAATTCACGGAGCGTCGACGCCCACGTGGTGAAATTGGTAGACACGCTAGCTTGAGGGGCTAGTGGCCTAAACAGCCGTAGCAGTTCGAGTCTGCTCGTGGGCACCAACTATGCTGGCTGAGTACTTTCCGATCCTGCTGTTCATCCTCGTCGGCCTGGCGGTCGGCGTGGCGCCCATGGCGCTCGGCAAGCTGCTCGGTCCGAGCCGCCCCGATCCCGAGAAGCTCTCGCCCTACGAGTGCGGGTTCGAGGCGTTCGAGGACGCGCGCATGAAGTTCGACGTGCGCTACTACCTGGTGGCGATCCTGTTCATCCTGTTCGACCTCGAGATCGCTTTTCTCTTCCCGTGGGCGGTGGCGCTCAACGACATCGGGCTGGCGGGATTCCTCGCCATGATGCTGTTCCTCGGCATCCTGGTGGTGGGCTTCGCCTACGAATGGGCCAAGGGCGCCCTCGAATGGGAGTAGACGATGGGCATTGAAGGCGCGCTGCCGCAGGGCTTCATCACCACCAAGCTCGACACGGTCATCAACTGGACGCGCACCGGGTCGCTGTGGCCGGTGACTTTCGGCCTGGCGTGCTGCGCCATCGAGATGATGCACGCCGGTGCGGCGCGCTACGACCTCGACCGCTTCGGCATCGTGTTCCGGCCCAGCCCGCGGCAGGCGGACGTCATGATCATCGCCGGGACGCTGTGCAACAAGATGGCGCCGGCGCTGCGCAAGGTCTACGACCAGATGCCCGACCCGAAGTGGGTCATCTCGATGGGCTCCTGCGCCAACGGCGGCGGCTACTACCACTACTCCTACTCCGTGGTGCGCGGCGCCGACCGCATCGTGCCGGTGGACATCTACGTGCCGGGCTGCCCGCCGACGGCCGAAGCGCTGCTGTACGGCATCCTGCAGCTGCAGAACAAGATCCG
>DASUFW010000064.1:0-3238 GCA_036274335.1 Burkholderiales bacterium
ACCTCGATCCCGCCGATGTCCAGGTGGTTGGTGGGCTCATCCAAGAGCAGCAGCTGCGGCTCGAGCGCGAAGGCGAGCGCCAGCGCCGCGCGCTTCGCTTCGCCCCCCGAGGCCGCCTGGGGCGAGAGGTCTTCCGACAGCGCGAAGCGGTGCAGGTACTCCGTCAGCCGCGCTTCCGTCTGCCAGCGCTCGCGCTCGTCGTGGATCTGCGGAATGTGCCCACGAAGCGCGAGCGCCGCGCGCAGCGTAGGCGCGTGGGGAAGCGAAGGCTCCTGTTCGACGGACACCACGCGAGCGCCCTCGCGCAGGCGCGCTTCGCCGTCGTCGAGCGTCGCGCGCCCGGCGACCACCGAAAGCAGCGACGACTTTCCCGTGCCGTTCCGTCCGATCAGGCCGATCCGCTCGCCCGCCTCCATCGAGAAGGCAGCGCGATCGAGGAGCGGCAGGTCGCCGTAGGCGAGCTGGGCGTCGAGCAGCGTGAGCAGGGCCATGTGGAGGGCGGCAGTCTAAACGCGCAAGGGGGCAGGAAAAACCCCCTATGTACGCCAGCGCACAGAGCGCAGAGCGCAATGGGCACAGACTGAAAGGTCGCGGGCCCGGCGGTGCCTCAGCCGGCTCCCCATCAACGAGAGTCGAGGTTACCTCATGAAGATTCCTCCCAGTCCGGGGCCGTTCCGCTTTGGTGCCACCGTGGGTGTCATCGCATTCGCCATCCCCGCCGACCCCGCCATCAAGCCGATGCGAGTCGCGGGAGGGCCGGCAGCGGCGCAGAAATCGAACGGTGAAGGCAGCGTAGAGCAGCCGACGGCGCCGCGGGCGAAGCCCCCGGCCAGGCACTCCTGAGGCCTCGCGGCGCGATGAGACCGCCCATCACCATGATTCCCGGAATCACCGCCCATTGGCACGCCATCGGCAAGTCGATGCCCGCGGCCAACGATCCGGGCATCGAGCGGGGGCCGGAAGACAAAGGCGGCAGGGTCCGGCACCTGGCCGCGCCGCGGGCGAAGCCGCCCGCCGGGCGGCCCTGAGCCCTCGCGACAACAAGGAAAATTCCATGTCCAGGAAACCCGGAAAGACCGCGCCGTTCCTTTGGGGCGCAACCGCCGGCGCGCTCGTGCTTGCGATCCTCGGCTTCTCGGCGGGCGGCTGGATGACCGGCTACACCGCCGGCGAGCTCGCGGCGGCGAGCGCGGACCAGGCGGTCATCTCGACCCTCACCCCGATCTGCGTCGCCCAGTTCCGCCGGGACCCGAAGGCGAGCGCGAGCCTCAAGGCGATGCACGCCATCGACCGCTGGCAGCGCGCCGACTACGTGAGCCGCAACGGCTGGGCGACCATGCCCGGCAGCACGGACGGCCCCAACCGCGGGGTCGCCGCGGCCTGCGCCGACGTGCTGGTGGGGTCTGCCGCGTAGGGGCGGCTAGGACTTCTGCTGCTTCGCCTGGCGGCGCAGCTGCTTCTTGATCTTCTGCTTGCGCGTCCGGTTGCGGCGGTCGCGTGACGTGTGCCTCATGCGGGGTCCTTGTTCGTGAGCGCGCAGTATGCCATCAGGGCGCGCCGAGCAGCCGGTCGTACTCGCGCTTGACCACCGCGTAGCACTCGCACACGCGCGCTTCCAGCCCCGGGCGGTCGAGCACCGCGATGCGCCCGCGCCGGTACTCGATCAGCCCCAGCGCCTGCAGCTTCCCGGCGGCCTCCGTCACGCCCTCGCGGCGCACGCCGAGCATGTTGGCGATCAGCTCCTGGGTCATGCGCAGCTCGAGCGAGGCGAGCCGGTCGAGCATGAGGAGCAGCCACCGGCACAGCTGCTGGTCCACCGAGTGGTGGCGGTTGCACACCGCGGTCTGCGTCATCTGCGTGATGAGCGCCTGCGTGAAGCGGAGCAGCAGCGGCTGCAGCGCGCCGCCCGACTCGAACTGCCTCTTCAGGATCGCCGCGCGCACGCGGTAGCCGTGCCCGGCGCTCTGCACCACGGCGCGGCTCGGCGTGCTCTCGCCGCCCATGAAGAGCGAAATCCCGACCAGGCCCTCGCGGCCGGTGACGGCGATCTCGGTCGAGGCGCCGCTCTCCAGCACGTAGAGCAGCGACACGATGCTGTCGGTGGGGAAGACGACGTGGCCCTGCCGCCCGCCGGACTCGTAGACCGCGAGGCCGAGCGGCAGCGCGACCGCCTCGAGGTGCGGGAGCAGCGCGTCGTAGTCCGCGTCGGGGAGCGACGCGAGCAGGTGGTTGGCCCGGGGAGGAAGGCGGCCGGCGTTTCGCGGCTTGGCCACGGGACGATGCTACCCGCATCGGCGCGCGGGCGCATCCGCTATGTACGCCAGCGTACAGAGCGATGCGCGGGAATGGCGGAACCTGCGAGAGCGGGTAGCGCCGCCGGGTGTTCCCCGTTCCCTAGTCAACCAATCGAGGTAATTCATGAAATTTCCGGCCAATACGGAGACATTCCTTTGGGGCGCCGGCGCGGGCGCGATCGCGCTCGCCATCGTCGGCTTCAGCCTCGGCGGCTGGGTGACCGCCGGCACGGCCCAGGACCAGATGCGCATGAGCGCCCAGCACGCGATGGTCGAGTCGCTCACCCCGATCTGCGTGGCCCAGTTCCGCAAGGACCCCAAGGCGCGGGCGAGCCTCGCCGCGCTGAAGCAGACCGACAGCTGGAAGCAGGCCGGCTACGTGAGCGAGGCCGGCTGGGCGAAGATGCCCGGCAGCACCGCCGCCGAGGCCGACAGCGACGTCGCCCAGGCCTGCGCCAACGTGCTCCTCAAGCTCTCGCTGTAGCGCTTCACGCCAGCGGCGCGAGGCTTTCCATCACCGAGGGCAGGAGCTCCACCACGTTCGGGTGGATGCGCACGTGCCGCTGGAACCCCGCCATTGGCGTGCGCGCGCACCGCGTCGATGAGCGAATGCACCTCCTCCACGGCGCGCGACGCGCGCGCCATCGGCGTCTTCCCGCCAGCGCCTTGATCCCGGCTTCCCGGATTTCGACCTCGTCCATGCTCAGCCGCCCCAGGGGCGGATCTCTGTAGAGCGCGTATCCCGGCGCGCGGCGAGCGCCGGGCCCGCCTGCCCGGTGCCGACCACGATCGCGTCGAAGGTTGCCATCCGGCGACTATAGATCGGCGGATTTGAATCGTGCCATCATTGTGAGAGATTATTCCCTCCGTCCGATGCCCGCTTCCTGGTCCATGCTTCGCAGTCCCGAGCCGACGGCGCTTGCCGCGGCGCGGGCGCTCGCGCA
>DASUFW010000065.1:0-6290 GCA_036274335.1 Burkholderiales bacterium
CGACGGCCGCGGCTACTCCATCGCGCGGCTCCTGCGCGAGCGCTACGGCTACCGCGGCGAGCTGCGCGCCGTGGGCGACGTGCAGCGCGACCAGCTGTACTACCTCTCGCGGGTCGGGTTCGACGCCTTCCTGCTGCGGGACGGCGAGGACGCGGACGAGGCGCTCGCCGCCTTGCGCGACTTCAGCGAGGCCTACCAGGCCTCGGTCGAGCGGCCGCAGCCCCTGTTCCGGCGCCGATGAGCCGCGTCGACGAAGCACTGCAGCTGCTCGCGGCCGTCGCCGGGAGCTACGGGCCCGCGGCCCTGTCCTCGAGCCTGGGCGCCGAGGACATGGTGCTCACCGACCTGATCGCGCGCGAGGGCCTGCCGATCGAGATCTTCACGCTCGACACCGGCCGGCTGCATGCCGAGACCCGGCAGCTGGCGGCGCGCATCCAGTCCTACTACGGCGTCGCCCTGCGCGTGCTGCATCCCGAGCCGGTGGCGCTCGCCGGCTATGTCGCCCGGCACGGGCGCGACGCCTTCTACGAGAGCCGCGCCTTGCGCGAGCGCTGCTGCGAGATCCGCAAGGTCGAGCCGCTGCGCCGCGCGCTGGAGGGCAAGCGCGGCTGGGTGACCGGCCTGCGCCGCGGCCAGTCCCGGGCGCGCGCCGCGCTGGCCGTGGCGGGCTTCGACGCCGCCCTGCAGATCGCCAAGTTCAATCCCCTTGCCGAGTGGTCGCAGGAGGACGTCTGGGAATACCTGCGCGCCCACCGCGTGCCGGTCAACCCGCTGCACGAGCGCGGCTTCCCGTCGATCGGCTGCGAGCCCTGCACGCGCGCCGTGCGCCCCGGCGAGGACGAGCGGGCCGGGCGGTGGTGGTGGGAGGAGGACGGGAAGAAGGAGTGCGGGTTGCATGTGGGAGTGCAGGCCGAGCCGCAGGTTTTGGCCTTTCAAAGACATCTCGTTGTTTCCGGCCGGGAGATGCATCCGGCCGGAAACAACGAGACCATGGAAATGCAACCCCGCGATATCTCTGGTCCCGGGGCCACGGCCCCATGACCCCCGACCGCGCCCACCTCGACTGGCTCGAGTCGGAGTCGATCTTCATCCTGCGCGAGGTCGCCGGCGAGTGCGCGCGGCCGGTGCTGCTCTTTTCCGGCGGCAAGGACTCGCTGGTGCTGCTGCGCCTCGCCGAGAAGGCGTTCCGGCCCGGGCGCTTTGCGTTCCCGCTCCTGCACGTCGACACCGGGCACAATTTCCCCGAGGTGATCGAGTTCCGCGACCGGCGCGCGGCCGAGCTCGGCGAGACGCTGCTGGTGCGCCCGGTGGAGGACTCGATCGCGCGCGGGACGGTGCGGCTGCGCGCGGGCGAGAGCCGTAACGCCGCGCAGTCCGTCACGCTGCTCGAGGCGATCGAGGAATTCGGCTTCGACGCGGCGATCGGCGGCGCGCGGCGCGACGAGGAGAAGGCGCGCGCCAAGGAGCGGGTGTTCTCGTTCCGCGACGCCTTCGGGCAGTGGGACCCGCGCCAGCAGCGGCCCGAGCTGTGGGACCTCTACAACCCGCGCGTGAACCCCGGCGAGCACGTGCGCGTGTTCCCGATCTCGAACTGGACCGAGCTCGACGTCTGGCAATACATCGCGCGCGAGAAGCTCGAGGTGCCCGCGATCTACTACGCGCACCGCCGGGCGGTGGTGCGCCGCCGGGGCCTGCTGGTCCCCGTGACGCCGCTCACGCCGCCGGGCGCGGGCGACGCCGTCGAGGAGGTCTCGGTGCGCTTTCGCACGGTCGGCGACGTCAGCTGCACCTGCCCGGTCGAGTCGACGGCCGCGACCCCCGAGGCGGTCATCGCCGAGACCGCCGCCGCGCGCCTGACCGAGCGCGGCGCAACGCGCATGGATGACCGGACCTCGGAGGCGTCGATGGAGCGGCGCAAGCGCGAGGGCTACTTCTGATGCGCGTCGCCGAGGACCGGGAGCTGGCCGGCGTGCTGCGGTTCATCACCTGCGGATCGGTGGACGACGGCAAGAGCACGCTGATCGGGCGGCTGCTGCACGACACGCGGCAGATTCTCGAGGACCAGCTGGCCGCGGTGGCGAGCGCCTCGGCGCGGCGCGGCCTCGCCGCGCCCGATCTCTCGCTCCTGACCGACGGGCTGGAGGCCGAGCGCGAGCAGGGCATCACCATCGACGTCGCCTATCGCTACTTCGCCACCGCGCGGCGCAAGTTCATCATCGCCGACACCCCGGGGCACGAGCAGTACACGCGGAACATGGCGACCGGCGCCTCGACGGCGGATGCCGCCGTCGTTCTCGCCGACGCCACCAGGGGCCTGCTGCCGCAGGGGCGCCGGCACCTGTACCTCGCGCACCTGCTGGGCATCCGCAATCTGGTGGTCGCGGTGAACAAGATGGACCTCGTGGGATATGCCGAGGCACGCTTCGAGGAGGTCCGCGAGGCGTTCACCGCCTATGCGCGCCGGCTCGGCATTCGGCGCCTCGAGTTCGTGCCCGTCTCTGCGCTCGAGGGCGGCATGGTCGCAGGGCGAGGCGAATCCATGCCCTGGTACCCGGGTCAGACGTTGCTCGAGTACCTCGAATCGTGCCCGGCGGCCGAATCCGGCGCCGCGGGACCCCTGCGCCTTCCCGTGCAGCTCGTCCAGCGCGTGGCGGGCGCTCGGCGCTACCTGGGGCGGCTCGCCTCGGGCGCGCTCGGGCGCGGCGACGAGGTGCTGGTGCTGCCGGCCGCGCGACGCACGCGCGTCGCGCGCCTCTTCGGGCCCGAGGGCGAGTGCGCCGGCGCGAAGGCGGGCGAGTCGGTCGCGCTCGAGTTCGCCGACGAGATCGACGTCTCGCGCGGAGACCTGGTGGTGCACGCGGCACGGGCGCCGCAGGCGCAGCGCTCGCTGCGGGCGACGCTCGTCTGGTTCGCCGACCGTCCGCTTTCCCGCGGCGCGCGCTACCTGCTCAAGCATGGCACGCGCACGGTGCCGGCACGCGTCGCCTCCGTGGAGCACGCGATCGACCTTCGCGCCCTGGCGCCGGCCGCCGCCCCGGCGGGCCTCGCGATGAACGACATCGGCGCGGTGCGCCTCGAGCTCGCGCAGCCGCTGCACGCGGACGCCTATGCCGAGAACCGGGCCGCGGGCGCGTTCATTCTCATCGACCCGGCCAGCCACCACACCGTGGCCGCCGGCATGGTGCGCTGAGGACCCCTCTCGTCGGCGCCGGGACCGGCGCACCGACCTCCTCCTGGTGCGCATGCCCGGCTGTCCGACGGGACCCGGCCCGGCGGGACGCCCGGCGTCGCCGAGGTGCGACAGGCGCCGACCGCGTAATTTATGATGCCGCGTGGCATTCTTCACGCCGCACCGCGCGGCGCCGCGTGCAGGATTCGGGAACGCGAAAGGCGAGGCCGGAGTCGGAGAAGCATGGCGAAGCACAGGACGAACGGGAGGGCCAACGGGAAACCAAACGGGGAGGTGACCGTGCTCGTCGGCCGCGGGGCCCGTGAGCCCGGGTGGGCTGCGCCGATGGAGCGCATCGCCATGCAGCTGCGCAGCGGCGGCGAGCGAGTCGAGCTCGCGTTCCTCGAGCACCTGGAGCCCGAGCTGGGCAAGGCGCTCGACATGCTGTGCCGCGACGGGATCCGGAATATCCGGGTCGTGCCGGTGATCCTGGGGGCGGGCGGTCAGGTTCTCGATGGCGTCGCCCAGCGCGTGGACACCGCGCGCGGGGTGCACGCGGAAGCGCGCATCGCGGTCGCGCCGCCCCTGGGCGGACTGCCGAAGGTCTCCTCGGCGATCGCGGATGCGATCGCCCTGCGCATTACGCCGGCGTCGAAAGCCGGCGGTGAATGACCTCGCAGAGCTCCTTCACCGAGTGCTGCTTGGGCAGCACCTGCCAGACCCCGGCCGCAGCCGCCTCCTGCCGCAGCACGTCGGTCACGTAGCCTGACACGAGGATCACCCGCAGGCCGGCGCGCTGTTCGTGCAGCGCGCGGGCCAGGTCGATGCCCGAGTCGCCGTGCAGTCCGTGGTCCGTGACCACGGCGTCGAACCCGTCCGGTGCGCCGCGCAGCGCGCGCAGCGCCGCGCCGGAGTCCGCAAACGAAGCCACCTCGTGACCGAGGCCCCTCAGCCCGTGCTCCATCAGGAAGCGCGTGGAGGCGTCGTCGTCCACCAGGGCGAGCCGCACGTTCAGTGCCGCTTGCTCACGCGCCGCGCCCCTGCAGGGCGAGGGTGCCGGAACGGCCGCTCACCTGGCCGAGCACGACCTCGTGCACGGGCAGATCGCGCGCGTCACGTGCGGCGGCGAGCTCGCCCAGCGCGCAGACCTCATAGCCCTGCGCGGCCCACCCGGCGAGCAGCGCGGCGAGTGCCGGCAGCAGCTTCGCGCCTTCGAGCTCGGCATGCGCCGTGAACACGTGCACCGGCTCGCGCCGGCCTGCGGTGCGCGCAAGGATGTCGCGCACCGCGTCCTCGGGCGTGCGCCCGTCCAGCCCGATCAGCTCATCGAGCGTCGGCAGCGTCGTCGGCCACTGCGGGCAGCGGAAGACTTCGCCCGCCATGCGCGGCCGGAACGGCCCCTCGCCGCGCGTGTCCGAGGCGAAGGCGTAGCCCGCGCGGTCGAGGAAGCGCAGCGCGTGCGCGTTGGTCTGCCAGCCGGCCGCGCCGTGCACGCGCGCCTCGCTGCCGAACACTTCCGCGAAGCGCTCGCCGGCGCGCGCGAGCTCGCGCTCGGTCCAGGGCGCGTCCGCCCCGGCCACGCCGTCCTGCCAGCGCACGTGGTCCCAGCAATGCACGCCGACCTCGAACCCGGCGTCGCGCGCCGCGCGCATCTGCGCCGCGCCGCGCCGGCCGATGTCCGGGCCCGGCAGCAGCGTGCCGTAGAGCAGCGTCTTCAGGCCGTAGTGCTCGAGGACCGAGGTGCGCGCGACCTTGCCGACGAAGCCGCGGCGGAACACGCGCCGCACCGCGCGCCCGGTATGGTCGGGGCCGAGGCTAAAGAGGAACGTCGCGCCGGCGCCGCGCGCGCGCAGCGCCTCCACCAGCCGCGGCACGCCTTCCCGTGTCCCGCGGTCGGTGTCGACGTCGATCTTGAGCGCGAGCCTCACTCCACCAGGCTGCGCGCCTCGGCCACGTGCGTGCGGTAGCTCTCGAGGATGCGCGCGAGCGCGTCGCGCAGGTCCACCTTCGGCGTCCAGCCGAGGTCTTCGCGGGTGCCGTCGATGTTCGGCGTGCGGTTCTGCACGTCCTGGTAGCCCTCGCCGTAGTAGCGGCCGGAGGTGGTCTCGACCAGCTTCACGCGGCGCGCCGCGTCGCGGTACTCGGGGATGCCGCCGGCCAGCTCGAGCAGCGATTGCGCGAGCTCCTTCACCGAGCAGTTGTTGGCCGGGTTGCCGATGTTGTAGATCTTGCCGTCGGCGACGCCGCGCGGGTTGTCGAGGATCTTCATCAGCGCCTCGATGCCGTCGTCGATGTAGGTGAAGGCGCGGCGCTGCGCGCCGCCGTCCACCAGCTGGATGTCCTCGCCGCGCACGATCTGGCCGAGGAACTGGGTCACCACGCGCGAGCTGCCTTCCTTGGCCGTGTTGATCGAGTCGAGGCCGGCGCCGATCCAGTTGAAGGGCCGGAACAGCGTGAAGCGCAGGCCCTGCTGCTGGCCGTAGGCCCAGATCACGCGGTCCATGAGCTGCTTCGCGCAGGAGTAGATCCAGCGCGTCTTGTCGATGGGGCCGAGCACGAGCTCGGTCCGGTAGGGGTGGAACTCGGGGTCGCGGCTCATGCCGTAGACCTCCGAGGTCGAGGGGAAGATCAGCCGCCGGCCGTGCTTCACGCAGCTGCGCACGATCGGTAGGTTGGCCTCGAAATCGAGCTCGAACACGCGCAGCGGGTCCTTCACGTAGGTGGCCGGGGTGGCGATCGCCACCAGCGGCACCACGGTGTCGCACTTGCGGATGTGGTACTCGATCCACTCCTTGTTGATGGTGATGTCGCCCTCGAAGAAGCGGAAGCGCTTCTCGCCGAGCAGGCCGTCCACGCGGTCGGACTGCATGTCCATGCCGTAGACCTCCCAGTCGGTCGTGGCGAGGATGCGCTGCGACAGGTGGTGGCCGATGAAGCCGTTGACGCCGAGGATGAGGATGCGTTTCATGCGGGGGGATCGACCTCCAGAAGGGCGAGCACTCTACCATCGCCGCAGTCGGCGAACCATTCGCCGGCCACGCGGTAAGGGCCCGGCGCGCCGCCGCGCGCGCGCCGCGCGGGCGCGAGCCGCGTACGCAGGATGCGGCGCCGGCGTCCGCCC
>DASUFW010000066.1:0-6530 GCA_036274335.1 Burkholderiales bacterium
ACGAACGGCTTCACGCTCACGATCTTGCCGACGGCCTGCACGATGCCCGTGAACATCAGAGCCTCGCGAGGATGCGCAGGTCTTCGCCGACCCGCTCCACCGAGCGGATCGTCAGCGGCACGCGCTGGTCGAGCGAGGTCATGTCGGCGAGGTTGACCATGCCCTGCGCCGAGTCCCCGAGCAGGCTCGGGTTCAGATAGACGAGCAGCTCGTCGACGCAGCGCTCGCGGACCAGCGAGCCGTTCAGCTTGAAGCCGCCTTCGACGTGCAGCTCGTTGATGCCGCGCCGGCCGAGCTCTTCGAGCATCTTCGCAAGATCCACCTTTCCGGCCGGATTGGGAAGCACGACGATCTCGGCGTTGGGCAGGGATCTTCCGGCCACCGCCGCGAAGACGAGCGTCTTCTCCCCCTGCAGCACGCGCGCGCTCGCCGGCGTCTCGACGTGGCTGTCGACGACCACGCGCAGGGGCTGGCGCGGCGTCGGCACTTCGCGCACCGTCAGCTGCGGGTCGTCGGCCTTGACCGTGCCGCCGCCCGTGGCGATGGCGCAGGCGCGCGCGCGCCAGCGGTGGCCGTCGCGCCGCGCTTCCAGGCCCGTGATCCATTGCGACTTGCCGTTCGCGAGCGCGGTGCGCCCGTCGAGCGTCGCCGCGATCTTCAGGCGCACCCAGGGACGCCCGCGCGTCATGCGCGAGATGAAGCCCAGGTTGAGCTCGCGCGCCTCGCCCTCCATCAGGCCGGCTTCGAACGGGATGCCGGCCGCGAGCAGCGCCTCGCCGCCCGCGTTCGAGCGCGGATTGGGATCGCGCATCGCCGCCACCACCCGCACGACGCCCGCGCGGATCAGGGCCGGCGCGCACGGCGGCGTGCGGCCCTGGTGGTTGCAGGGCTCGAGCGTCACGTATGCGGTGGCGCCGCGCGCCCCGGCGCTCGCCTGCACGAGCGCCTGCGCCTCGGCGTGCGGGCCGCCGGTCTTCTCGTGCCAGCCCTCGCCGACCACGCGGCCGTCCTTCGCCAGCACGCAGCCGACGCGCGGATTGGGGGTCGCGGTGTACAAGCCCTTCTCCGCCAGCGCGAGCGCGCGCGCCATCATCGCGCGGTCGAGCTCGGAGAACTCGCTCACCGGCGGCGCTTCTTCGCCTTCACTTCCTGCAGGGCCTCGCGGAAGTCCTCGGGCGTCTCGAAGCGCCGGTACACGGAGGCGAAGCGGATGTAGGCGATCTTGTCCAGCTTGGCGAGCTCGCGCATCACCATGTCGCCCACGCGCGTGGTGGGGACCTCGCGCTCGCCCAGCGCGCGCAGGCGCTCCTCGATGCGCACGATCGCCGCCTCCAGCGCCTCGGTCTCCACCGGACGCTTGCGCAGCGCGATCATCATGCTGCCGACCAGCTTTTCGCGGTCGAACTCGACGCGGCTGCCGTCCTTCTTCACCAGGCGCGGCATCTTGAGGTCCACGCGCTCGTAGGTCGTGAAGCGCTTGCCGCACGACGGGCACTTGCGCCGCCGGCGGATGGCGCTCGCCTCGGTGCTCGAGCGCGAGTCGACCACCTGGGTGTCCTCGTGGCCGCAGAACGGGCAGCGCATGGCGCCTCAGGCGTAGACGGGATGCGCGGCGCAGAGCGCCTTCACTTCGCGGGCGACCCGGCCGAGGGCCGCCTCGTCGCCGGGGCGCTCGAGCACGTCGGCGATCAGGTTCGCAAGCCTCTCGGCCTCGCGCAGCCGGAAGCCGCGCGTGGTCATCGCCGGGGTGCCGATGCGGATGCCCGACGTGACCATCGGCTTCTCCGGGTCGTTCGGCACGGCGTTCTTGTTGACCGTGATGTGCGCGCGCCCAAGCGCCTCTTCGGCCGCCTTGCCCGTGATTCTCTTCGACCTCAGGTCGAGCAGCATCATGTGCGACTCCGTGCGGCCGGAGACGATCCGCACGCCGCGCGAGATCAGCACTTGCGCCATCGCCCGGGCGTTGTCGAGCACGTGCTGCTGGTAGGCCTTGAACTCGGGCTTGAGCGCTTCGCCGAAGGCGGCCGCCTTCGCCGCGATGACGTGCATGAGCGGTCCGCCCTGCAGCCCCGGAAACACGGTCGAGTTCACGGCCTTGCCGGTGTCGCCGCTGCCGAGCACGAAGCCGCCGCGCGGCCCGCGCAGCGTCTTGTGCGTGGTGCTGGTCACGTAGTGCGCGACGCCGACCGGCGACGGGTACAGCCCGACCGCCACCATGCCCGCATAGTGGGCCATGTCCGCCATGAGCAGCGCCCCGCAACGGTCGGCGATGTGCCGGAAGCGCTTCCAGTCGATGGCCAGCGAGTAGGCGGAAGCGCCGGTGACGATCAGCTTCGGACGGTGCTCCATCGCCAGCCGCTCGGCCTGGTCGTAGTCGATTTCTTCGCGCTCGTTCAGCCCGTAGGACACGAAGCGATACAGCTTGCCCGAGAGGTTCACCGGCGAGCCGTGCGTCAGGTGCCCGCCGTGCGCGAGCGACATGCCGAGCACCGTGTCCCCGGGCTGGAGCACCGTGAAGTAGACGGCCTGGTTCGCCTGCGAGCCCGAATGCGGCTGGACGTTGGCCCAGTCGGCGCCGAACAGCTTCTTCGCGCGTTCGATCGCCAGCGTCTCGGCGATGTCGACGTACTCGCAGCCGCCGTAATAGCGCTTGCCCGGATAGCCTTCCGCGTACTTGTTGGTGAGGAGCGACCCCTGCGCCGCGAGCACCGCGGGACTCACGTAGTTTTCCGAGGCGATCAGCTCGACGTGGTCCTCCTGGCGCCGGGATTCCAGGCCGAGGGCGTCCCAGAGCTCGGGATCGGTGCGGGAAAGGAGTTCGTCGGCGGACATGGCGGCAGCCCCGGAAGAGCCGCGATTCTACAGGAGGCCCGCTGGGCGCCCCGTCCCGGACTCAGGCGTCCTCGGCGTCCACCCGGTAGCGCAACGCGTGGTCGCCGTGCTGGCCCGCCGTGTTGCCGAGACCGATCCAGCCGCGCTCGCCGAGCACCGCCTCCTCGCGGCGCAGGAGGATTTCGGCGGCGCTGCCGTCGGCCAGCAGGTAGGTGCCGTTGGACGAGAGGTCCTGCACCACGAAGTGGCCCTCGCGGGGGAACACGCGCAGATGCAGCCGCGACACGTACGGGCTGTCCACGACCAGGTCGTTGGTCTTGTCGCGGCCGATGCGCAGGCCCGCGCCCGAGGAGCGCACGATGCGCGCCTCGCCCTGGTAGGCGATCTTGAGCACCGTTTCGCGCTGGCGCACCAGCGCCGCGCGCTCGAAGTTGGTCTTGGTGAGATCCGGGTCGGAGCGATACTGCACGTCGCAGACGACCACCTCCTCTTCCCGGCCGCGCACGCGGATGGGGAACAGCTCGCGGCAGCGCGGATGCAGCCGCGTCGGCAGCGCCGCCACGTTGTGCTGGGTGGTGAGCACCTGGCCGGGATTGGCGAGCGCGACCAGCCGGGAGCAGAGGTTCACGGTATCGCCGAAGACGTCCCCGTCCGAGAGCACCACGGGCCCGAAGTTGAAGCCGGCGCGGATGGCGATCGGCGCGGGATCGCTCTCCCCGGCCGCGCGCAGCGTGGCCAGCTGCATCTCGCAGGCCGCCTCGCACGCCGAGGCGGGGGACACGAAGGCATACACCATGCCGTCGCCCAGCTTCTTGACGACTCTGCCCTCGTGCGCGCCGGCCACCTTATCCAGGTGTCCGAACAGTTCGGCGATCAGGGCCAGCGCCCGGGTGTCGCCGAGCGACTCGTAGATGCGGGTGCTGCCCGCGATGTCCACGAACAGCACCGCGCGCTGCACGGTTTCCACGCGATGTCGGACTGCTACAGAGATTGCGTCGCCGCGAGTGTAACTGATGCCCTAGACGGCAAGCGGCGGGGCCAGGTCCGCGGGCCGGTCGATGTCGCGGACCACGCCCGGATCTCCCACCGGCACCTTGACCAGCGCCGCGGCATGCGCCTCGAGCACGCGCCTCGCGCCTTCGTCTCCCGCGAGCGCCGTGAGCTCGTCGCGCAGGCGACCGGCGAAGCCGACCGGATGGCCGCGGCGCGTCCGGAAGTACGGCGCGGCGACCGGCGCGCCGCGCTCGAGCGCCTCGCGCACGGCCGCTATGCTCGAGCGCCGCACGAACGGCATGTCGGCGAGCGCCACGAGGTAGCCGTCGGCCTCGCCAGCGGCGCGCACCGCGCACGCGAGACTCGCCCCCATGCCCTGCGCGGCATGCTCGCAGACGGCGACCTCGCAGCCCTCGTCGCCGAGCGCCCGCGCTGTCTCGTCCGCGCCGGGACGCACGACGGCCACGAGCCGGGACACTTCGGGCTTGAGGTGGCGCGCCGACTGCACGGCAATGGCGACGCCGTGGGGCAGCGGGTGCCGCAGCTTGTCGGAACCGAACCGTGACGCCGAGCCCGCTGCGAGCAGCAGGCCCACGAACCTCAAGTCTTCACCTCGCAGGCGGACGGGTCGAAACGCGCGTCCTTCTTCGCCGCCCAGCTCGGCTCGGACACGCCGTGGCGCACCGCGGTCATCTCCGCGAGGATCGCCACCGCAATCTCGGGCGGCGTCTTGGAGCCGATGTACAGGCCGACGGGGCCGCGCAGGCGCGCGATCTCGCCTTCCGAGAGGTCGAACTCCACCAGCCGCTCGCGGCGGGCGTCGTTGTTCTTCTTCGAGCCGATCGCGCCCACGTAGAAGGCGGGCGACTTCAGCGCCTCCATGAGCGCGAGGTCATCGATCTTGGGGTCGTGGGTGAGCGCCACGACCGCGCTGTGGCCGTCGAGATTCGACTCGGTGATGAAGTCGTCGGGCATGCGGCGGTCGAGCGGCACGGCGGGCACGTTCCACGCCGCGGCGTATTCCTCGCGCGGCTCGATGACGCTCACGTGGTAGTCCAGCATGCGCGCCATCTCGGCCAGGTACTGGGTGAGCTGCCCCGCGCCGATCAGCACCAGGCGCCAGCGCGGCCCGTGCACCGTGGCGAGCGTCGCCCCGTCAAACTCGAGCGCGTCCTGCCACTGCCCCGGCTCGAGGGTGGCGCGGCCGGTCTTCATGTCCAGGCGCCGCTTGACGAGCTGCTGCCGACCGATCGTGTCGAGAAGCGCGCCGAGGCCGCTGGCGTCGCTGACCGGCTCGAGCACGACCTGCAGCGTGCCGCCGCAGGGCAGGCCCCAGCGCGTCGCCTCCTCGTTGGTGACACCGTAGGTGACGAGCTGCGGCAGCTCGGCCGCCAGCTTCTTCTCGCGCACCTTCTCGATGAGGTCGTCCTCGACGCAGCCGCCCGATACGGAGCCCACCACCTGCCCGTCGTCGCGCACCACCACCAGGGCGCCGACGGGCCGCGGGGCCGAGCCCCAGGTCTTGACGATGGTGCCGAGCGTCACGCGATGCCCGGCTTTGCGCCAGGCTTCGGCGCTGCGCAGCACTTCGATGTCGACGGAATCCATGCGGCTAGTTTACTCCCCTGAATACGAGGCTGATACGGCTTCCGCGGCCCGCTTCGCCCTCGCCGATCACGACCGACGCGCCGTGCGTCTGCGCGATTTCCCGGACGATCGCCAGGCCCAGGCCGCTCCCGGTGCCGGGGGTGCCCGGAACCCGGTAGAAGCGCTCGAACACGCGCTCGCGTTCGGCGGCCGGGATGCCCGGTCCGTCGTCCTCGACTTCGATCACGGTGTCGCCGGCGCGGCACAGGACGCGCACCGTGACCCGGCCGCCGGGCGGCACGTACTCGAGCGCGTTGTGCACGAGGTTGGACAGCGCTTCGTGCAGCAGCACGGGATCGCCCGGGACGCCGGCGTCCTCGAGCTCGAAGCCCAGGTCGACGTGGCGCGCAAGCGCGCGGCGCACCCATTCGTCCGCCGACTCGCTCGCGATGCGCCGCAGGTCCGCCCGCGCCGGCGCCGCGGCGCCCCGGCCCCCTGCCTCGGCCCGCGCCAGGGCCAGCAGCTGGTTGGCAAGGCGCGCCGTACGCACGGTGGCCCGATGCACCTGCTCGAGCTCGGCGCGGCTTTCCGGCGGCAGCGCCAGGGCGACCGCCAGCTCCGCGTGCGCCTGCAGGCCCGCGAGCGGCGTGCGCAGCTGGTGCGCGGCGTCCGCGAGGAACCGCTGCTGCTGGCGGCTCGCGTCGGCCACCTCGCCGAGCAGGCGGTTCATGCCCTCGACGAGCGGCCGCGCCTCCTCGGGCACGGCGTCGGTCTGCATCGGGTGCAGGTCGCGCGGCGAGCGCGCGCGGATCTGCGCCGAGAGGTCCCGCAGCGGCTGCACCCCCTTGCTGATCCCGAACCACACCACGGCCGGCACCAGGACGGCGAGCAGGGCGAGCGGCAGCGCCGTGGAGACGACGAGGTCGCGCGCCAGGCGCTCGCGCTTGACCGTTGTTTCCGCCATGGTGATGGCGCACGGCCGCGAACCGCAGGGGACCTCGACTTCCACCAGCCGCAGCCGGCGGCCCGAGCGCTCGCCGTCGTAGGCGAGGACGCCCTCCGAGGGAAGCGCGCCGGCAGGGGGGCGCGGCAAGTCCGGGTCTCCGGCGATCCGCTTG
>DASUFW010000067.1:0-8907 GCA_036274335.1 Burkholderiales bacterium
AGGGAGTTCCCGGAAAAATCAGGCGAGGTCAGCAGCGTGCGGCTGCCATCCGACGTTATGCGGACGAAGCCGGGCCTGCCGCCGCGATGCGAGACGTCGACGCCCGCGTCGGGCGCGGCGCTGGCGATGAAGAAAGTGTCCGCCCGCGCAACGAGGCCGGCCGCGCGAACGGAAAGCAGCGCGCCTTCACGACGCGACGCACCGGGGGAAGGCGCCCGCAATCCGACCGGCGCACGCGCCTGGATGTACTTCGGGCAGTTGCCGAAGCTCTGGTCGACGCCGACCTCGAACCCTTGCGCGTCGAGCTGCGCGACCGTGCCGTTCATGCGGTTGCGCCGGCGCGTGTGGAACTCGATGCCCAGAAGTCCCAGCGGCGCGCCCGCCGACAGGTTCTTCGTCAGCGGATCGTCCGCCGCCGGCTTGGCGGTGACGCGCAGCGTCCGCGGATCCGGCGACGCGAGGAATCCAGGCTCACCCTGCAGCAACGACGCCCAGGGACGCCCCGTGTCGTCGACGCTGCCGACCAGCACGAACGGCAGCGACGCGAAGAACGCGCGGTGCTCCTCGGGCATGTAATCGAGGATCATGAGCCGGCCGGCGCGTTCGCTGCGCTCGCGCGCGCCGACCCGGGCCTGCAGGGCCTGCTCGCCCGGGTGAAAGGGGGATCGCGCGCTCATCGCCTAGGCGGGGACGGCAGCTCGCACGGCCCACGCGCGCGCGGTCAGCGCGATCGAGCCGTCCGGCCGCGTGGGCAGCCGCTCCGCGAGCCGGTCGCGCAACCGCGTGCGCGCCGCCTCGTCGAGCGACATCGTGTAGGCCGGCGCGGGGCCCTGGCCGCCGAGGAAGGGCTTCCAGTAGTCTTCGAAATCCTCGAACGTCGTCGGAATGTCGAGCGCGCCAACCTCGACGTCCTTCAATCCCGCGCCGGCGAAGCGTGCCGACAGGGCCTCGGGCTGGCAGAGGGGGAACCGGACCCCTTCGTCGAGTTTGGCGGCCGCCGGGTCGAGTTCGGCCGCGGCGTCCCAGAAGTGCCGCATGAGCTCCATCCTTCCCGCGTAGTCCCAGACGTACGCGGCGATCGTGCCTCCCTTGCCCGTCACACGCGCCATCTCGCGCAGGGCGGCCTGGGGTTCGGGCACGAAGTTGAGCACCAGGCCCGAGACGATGACGTCGGCCGCGCCATCCGCCAGCGGAATTTCCGTTGCGCTGCCCTGCCGGAGCGTGACGCGCGCGGCGAGATTCTCGCGGGCCGTCTTGAGGAATCCTTCCGAGGGTTCGACGCCGGTCACCGACGCGGGCGAGCAGCGGTCCAGGATCGCCGCGCTCAGCGCCCCCGTGCCGCAGCCCACGTCCACCCAGCGCTTGCCGGAAGGAACCCCCAGCCAGGACAGGAACTGGGGAGCGATGCCCCGGCTCCACCGGCCGACGTACTGCTCGTAGGGGTTGCCGCGCTCCCACGTGTCCGAGACCTGCCTGACGTTCATGGCTTGGCCCTCCCGAAAGGCGATGAGGCAGCTTAATTCCAGCCTCTAGAGAAGTGAATATATCGAGTTGACAACATACTGTTCCCCATAATGAAATAATCAGATGGACAGACTCGAATCCATGCAGGCCTTCGTCGCCGTGGCCGACGAGGGCGGCTTCGCCCGCGCGGGCCGTCGGCTCTCGCTGTCGCCCCCCGCGGTAACGCGGGCCATCGGGTCCCTCGAGCGGCGCCTGGGCGCGCCGCTCTTCCATCGCACCACGCGCCGGGTACGGCTGACCGACGCGGGGACGCGCTTCCTGGCCGACTGCCGGCGGCTGCTCGCGGAGATCGACGCGGCAGAAGCCGCGGCGGCCGGCGAGCATGCCGAGCTGCGCGGGCAGATCGGGATCACGGCCTCGGTCCTCTTCGGGCGAATGCACATCGCGCCGCTGCTCTTCGACTTTCTCGCGCAGCACCCGCGCGTGGCCGCCCGCACGCTGTTCGTCGACCGAATCGTCGACCTGATCGACGAGGGGCTGGACGTCGCCGTGCGCATTGCGCAGCTGCCGGACTCCGCGCTGCACGCGGTGCCGGTGGGCTCGGTGCGGCGCGTGGTGTGCGCCTCGCCCGCGTTTCTCTCCGCGCAGGGCGAGCCGCGCGCGCCGGCCGACCTCGCGCGCTTCGGCGCCATCGCGTTCTCCATCGGCGGCGAATCGCCCGAGCCCTGGACCTTCGCCGCGGGAGAATCGGTGCGGCCGCGCAGCCAGCTGCTCGTCAACTCCAATGACGTGGCCATCGCAGGCGCGGTGGCCGGGCACGGACTCGCGCGGGTGCTCTCCTACCAGATTGCGCCGCAGCTGCGCTCGGGGGAGCTGCGGCTGGTGCTGGAGGAATTCGAGCCGCCGCCGGTCCCCGTCAGTCTGGTCACGCTGGAGGGAAGGCGGGCGGCGCCGCGCGTGCGGCAGTTCCTCGAATTCGCCGTGGCGCGGCTGCGCGCCGAGCGCTTCTAGGGAACGATCTTCTCGGCGCGAAAGCGCGAGAGCAGCCGCTCGAACATGTCGTGCGTGTCCACCGCGCCGCAGAAGCCGTGCAGGCGCGACTTGTTGACGTTGGTCATCACGTCCCAGTCGCTGTTGAACACGTAGTCGCCGAACGGCCAGGCGACGATGTCCGCGAAGGCGAACGGCTGCAGGCCGTGCTTCTTCACCATCGCGTCCCACAGCGGCGCCTGGTCGCGCATGAACTCGACGAGCGAGTGCGGCGCCGGCTCGCCCATCGGCATGTCGAAGGCCTTCGCGATCGCGGGCCACACGTGCTGCCACCGGAAATAGTCGCCGTTGGTGATGTTGTAGGCCTGGTTGGCGCAGCGGGGATCGGTGGCCGCCCACCACGCCGCGTCCGCGCAGAGCGTCGACTCGGTGACCTGGTAGAGCGAGGTCCACGCCTTGCCCGGGAAGGCGAGCGGCAGGCCGAGCTCCTTGCGGATCGCCGCGTAAACCGCGATCACGGGCACGATGCTCATCGCCGTGCCGGGCGCGAAGCCGCACAACGTCTGCGGCCGCAGCTCGGCCCAGGTCCAGCGCTTGCCGCGCTGGAACGCGGTCAGCCAGTCGATCTGGTCGAAGTAGTAGTTGGGGCCCGCGTGGCGCGGGTCGTCCTCGCGCGCCGGGGTCTTGAACGGCCCGAGGTGGGTGCCGTAGTACTTCGTGCCGGTGACCAGCACCACGCGCTCGAGCGCCTTCGCGGCCTTCTCGACGGCGCTCACCGAGTTCACCAGCAGCGCGAGGTTGCCCGCGATGTTCTTCGCGAAGTCGGCGGCGGCGCCGCCGCCGGGCTGGAACGCCGCGAAGAGGACGTGCGTGGCCTCCGCGAGCCCGCCGAGCTTCGCCTCGGCGTCCTTCGGATCCTGCAGGTCGACCGAGATGTGGCGGACGTTCTTCGCGTCGGCGCCGCGGCGGCGCGACAGGCCGACGACTTTCCAGCCGGGCTGCGCGGCGAACTTCTCGACGAAATAGCGCCCGATGACGCCCTGGGCGCCGACCACGACGGCGGTAGGCATGGGACGATTATGCCCGCGCGGCGGGAACGCTGCGCCGCCCGCCGGCATCAGATCCGTACCTGCACAAGGAGGTCTCATGCTCATCGTCGCAGCTGCATTGTTCGCTCTGGCCGCGCTCGGCGGCCTCGCCATGGCCTTCATCCACTTCCGCAAGGACCGCAACCCGCCCGGCGCGCTGGCCGCGGTGCACGGCGCGGCCGCCGCCGCCGCGCTGCTGATCCTGCTGTGGGCGGTGGTACAGGCCGGCGGCGGCGCCGCGGTCTCCTGGGCACTCGGCCTGCTCGCGGTGGCCGCACTCGGCGGATTCTTCCTCGTGAGCTTCCACCTGCGCGGTCGCCGGCTCCCGAGCGCGGGCGTGGTCGTGCACGCGTTGGCGGCGGTCGCGGGATTCGTCCTTCTGTTGCTCGCCATCGCGGGCGCCTGACGATGCGCGCGCGCATTGCCGGGCACCCTCTGCATCCGGCGCTGGCCCACTTCCCGGTCGGGCTGTGGCTTGCGTCGGTACTGTGGGACGCCATCGGCTGGTGGCGCGCCGGCGAGCCGCTGTGGGGACAGTTGAGCTACTGGTGCGTCGCGCTCGGGCTCGCGGCCGCGCTGCCCACGGCGCTCACCGGCTTTGTCGAGCTGCTCGCGCTGGGCGCCGACGAGCCCGCGCAGGCCACCGCCGCGGCGCACATGATGGCGATGCTGGCCGCGACCGGCCTGTTCGGCGGGAGCTGGCTGGTGCGCGCGCTCGATGGCGGGTCGGCCTGGGCGGTGCCGCTGGCGCTTGCCGGCGCCGCGGTGCTCCTGGTCGGCGGCTGGCTCGGCGGGACGCTGGTCTACCGCCACGGCATCGGGCGCTGAGGCGCCCGCGCGGGCTATGCTGGCGGCATGAGGCCGTTGATCCTGCTCGCTGCTGCCCTGGCCGCGCTACCCGCGCGCGGCCAGGAATACCGCTCCGAAGTACAGGACTTTCGCGTCGTCGAGGTCGTGCACGGGCTCGAGCAGCCGTGGTCGCTCGCGTTCCTTCCCGACGGGCGCATCCTGGTCACGGAGAAGGCGGGGCGGCTGCGCCTCGTGAAAGACGGCGCGCTCGACCCGCAGCCGGTCGCCGGCCTGCCGGACGTGACGGTGCGCGGGCAGGGCGGCCTGATGGACGTCGCGGTGCACCCTCGCTTCGCCGAGAACCGGCTCGTCTACTGGTCGTTCGCGGCGCGCGGCGCGGACGGCGTGGGCACCGAGCTCGCGCGCGGCCGGCTCGCCGACCATCGGCTGGAGGACGTGCAGGTGATCTTCCGCCAGAGCCCCAAGGGCACCACGGGACGCCATTTCGGCTCGCGGATTGTCTTTGACCGAGCGGGGTACCTCTACCTCACGCTGGGCGAGCGCGGCGAGATGGAGCGCGCGCAGCGACCCGATGACCACGCCGGGTCCGTGATCCGGCTGCACGACGACGGTCGCGTACCCGCCGACAACCCGTTCGTGGGCAAGCCGGGCTGGAAGCCCGAGAAATTCGACCTGGGACATCGCAACCAGCAGGGCGCGGCCCTGCACCCCGACACGGGCAGGCTGTGGACGCACGAGCACGGCCCGCAAGGCGGCGACGAGATCAACGTGATCCGCGCGGGCGCCAATTACGGCTGGCCGGTGATCACTTACGGCGTGAACTACGGGATCGGCACGAAGATCGGGGAGGGCACGCGCAAGCCGGGGATGGAGCAGCCCCTCTACTACTGGGTGCCTTCCATCGCCCCTTCCGGCATGGCGTTCTACACGGGCGAGCGGTTCCCGCAGTGGCGGGGGAACCTGTTCGTCGGCGCGCTCAAGGACCAGATGCTGGTCCGCCTCGAGCTGAAGGGCGAAAGCGTCACCCACGAGGAGCGCCTGCTGAAGGGCGAGCTCGGCCGGATCCGCGACGTGCGCGCCGGGCCCGACGGGCTGATCTACCTGCTCACCGACGAATCCCGCGGGAGACTGGTGCGGCTCGAGCCCGTGCCCTGAAGTTACATTTGGTTACGGTCGGTCATCAGCGACTTACGCCCAGCGGCGAGACTGGCATCGTCATCCCACCCCACTGAAAGGACTGCCATGTTCTCCCACGAAGACCTCTCGCCCCGGCGCCGCTTCTTCAAGCTGGCCGCGCTGTCCACCGCCGCCGCCGGCCTGGCCGGCACCGGCTTCGCCGCGCTGGCGCGCGGAGGCCGCGGCGACGGGCCGCTCGACCCGGCGGAGCTGGAGGAGCGCCTCGACCGGTTCCTCAAGCACATGTACGTCGAGATCGATGCCACCGACGCACAGAAGCAGAAGATCGACCCGATCGTGAAGAAGGCGGCCACGGAGCTGCGGCCGCTGCGCGCGAAGGCCCGCCAGGCGCGGCGCGAAGGCCTCAAGCTGTTCTCCGCGGATACGCTCGATCGCGGCGCGATCGAGCGGCTGCGTGCCGAGCAGATGTCGGCTGCCGACGCAGCGTCCCGGCGCTTCACCACGGCGCTCGAGGACGTCGCCGAGGTGCTGACGCCCGAGCAGCGGCGCACGCTGGCCGCGCGCTTCGAGCGCCATGCGGGACGGCGCGGGGGCCGTCGCGGCGGCCCGCAGGGCTAGATCAGCTTCTGCTTGTTGAAGTAGGCCTTGCGCCAGCGCGTCACCGTCACCTTCTCGAAGAGCCCCGCCTTCGTGAAGGGATCGTTGGCCGCGAAGGCCTCGGCCTCCTTGCGGTCGTCGGTGTCGACGATCAGGATGCCGCCGCTGCCGCCGGTGCCGTCATCGCCGATGAGGGCGCCGGCGGCGAGCAGCAGGTGCATGTTCGCCGTCAGGTACTGGATGTGCACGTCTCGCGTCTTCGCGCGCAGGTCGCCCGCGTCCTTGCGGTCGGTGGTGAGGATGGCGTAGGGCATTTCGCTCTCCGGTCGATGGGTCGGCGCGTAGTCTAAACTGCGCGCCCATGCGCGCAGCGCTCCTTGCCGGGTGCCTTTTCGCGGCCTCGGGGGCCTACGCGGCGTATCCGCTCGTCACCGAGGACACGGGGACGCAGGGCAGGGGCAACTGGCAGCTCGAGGCCACCAGCGAGGTCGCGACGCTCCAGGGCGGCCGGGTCACCTCGGCCAACCTCGTCCTGAACTACGGCCTGTCCGAGTCGGCCGACCTCCAGCTCGTGCTGCCCTGGTACAGCGGCGAGCTCCAGGGCTTCGGCGATCCGCAGGTGAACGTGAAGTGGCGGCTTTGGGAGCGCGGGCCGTGGTCGATCGGCGTGAAGCCCAGCCTCATCCTGGCGGGCGGCGATCCGGACAAGGGCACGGGGACGGGCGAGACCAACTGGGCGGTGACCCTGATCGGCGGCTACGAGTCGGGAAACCTCAGCGTGAACGTCGACACGCTCTACCAGCGCAACCAGAACCCGTTCGGCGCCCGCGATTCGCTCCGCCATATATCGGCGGGCGTGCTCTACCAGGTGGGCGCGGTGCAGCTGGTTGCGGACTTCACGCGCGAGACGCCGCTCGACCCCTCGGTCGACGAGGCGGCCCGCTACAACGTGCTCGGCGCGATCTGGCGGCTGCGCCCCGATTTCGGGGTCGGGATCGGCTACAAGGAGGGCCGCGGCGGGACGGACCTCAAGCACTCGTGGCTGTTCGGCGCCGCGCTGCGCTGGTAGCGCGGCCTCAGGCGCGGTCCACGAGCTTCGCGATCGCGGGCCAGTACTGGGTCCCCAGGCCCGCCGCACGCGCTTCCTCGAGCAGCTCGGCGAGGAGCGCCGCGCCGCGCAGCCGCACGCCCGTTTCGCGCCCGAGCTCGAGGGCGTAGCCGTTGTCCTTGGCGGCGTACTCGACCGAGAAGGCGCGCTCGGGAAACACGCCCGGCAGCATCGCCTTCATGCCGTGGTTGCGCAGCGCAAAGCTGTCGGCCGAGCCCTTGGAGAGCGCATCGAAGAGCAGCCCGGGCTCGACGCCCGCGCGCCGGCCGAGCGCCAGCGCCTCGGCGAGCGCGTTCACCGTCTGGAACAGCACCATGTTGTTGAGGATCTTCACCACCTGGCCGCTGCCCACGCCGCCGCAGTGGGTGATGTCGCTGCCGACGCAGCGCAGGAGCGGCTCGAGGCGCCTGAAGGTTTCGGGCGAGGCGCCCACCGAGATGGCGAGCGTGCCCTTCTGGGCGGCTTCGCGCGTGCGCGCGATGGGCGCATCGGCGTAGTCGGCGCCGCGCTCGGCGAAGCGGCGTGCGAGCGTCCTGGTGCGGCCGACCCCCGAGGTGCCGAGGTCGACGACCGTGAGCCCGGCGCGCGCCTTCGGCAGCAGCACGCTTTCGCAGAGCGATTCAAGCTGCGCGCCGCCTGGCAGGCACAGGAACAGCACCTGAGCGTCGTCCGCGAGCTCCGCCGCCGAGGCCGCGATCCGCACGCCCTGCGCAGCGAGGCGCCCCAGGGGCTCGTGCGAAGGGTCCCAGGCCGCGACGGGCCGGCCGCTCTTTGCCGCGAGATTCCGGCACATGGGCTCGCCCATCACGCCCGTGCCGATGAAGCCGAGCCGCTGCGATTCGGTCATGAAGTCCTCCGTGCGCGCAGTATAAAATCCCCCGCTTTGCCCCGCGCCGCATGAGCGAATCCCCGTTCTCCGCCAGCCAGTGGATCGGCAAGCCGCTTCGCCGCCTGGAAGACGCGCGCCTGCTGACCGGGCAGGGCCGCTATACCGACGACGTGGCGCTGGAGGGCGCGGCGCACGTCGCGTTCCTGCGCTCGCCGCACGCGCGCGCGCGCATCGCCTCGATGGACCTCGCGGCCGCGCGCGCCGCCCCGGGCGTCGTCGCCGTCCTCACGGGCGAGGATGCCGCGGCGGACGGCCTGAAGCCGCTGCCCTTCAGCCACCTGCACAAGCGCCAGGACGGCACGCCGATCGTCTCGCCGCCGCGCATGCCGCTCACCGCGGGGGAGGCGCGCTTCGTCGGCGACCCCGTCGCGATGGTGGTTGCGGAAACGCGCGAGCAGGCGCGCGACGCGGTCGAGCTGATCGAGGTGGAGTGGGCGCCGCTCGAGGCGATCGCCGACCTGCCGGGTGCGGCGCGAGAGGGGAATGTCGCGGCGTACTACCACATGGGCGACGCGGCGGCACGCGAGAAGGCCTTCGCCGCCGCGCACAAGCTGATCCGCCTCCAGGTCGTGAACCAGCGCGTCGCCGCCTGCCCGCTCGAGCCGCGCGCGCTCGCCGCGCAGTTCGATCCGCAGACCGGGCGCTCGACCCTGTGGTGCCCTGCGCAGAACGTGCACAACACCCGCACGCAGCTCGCCGCTGCGCTCGGGGTGAAGGAAGACACGCTGCGAATCGTCGCCACCGACGTGGGCGGCGGGTTCGGCGCGCGCGGCTATGCGTACCCCGAGCACGCGGCGCTGCTGTGGGCGGCGAAGAAGCTCGGG